>JAHEKN010000002.1 GCA_024638305.1 Gemmatimonadota bacterium
CCTCGGAGGAATGGATAATCCAGGTGGTGCGCGGCCCACAGGGCAAACGTGGTGGCCAGCAGAAGGGCGGCGCCCGAGCCGCCCCGCCGGTAATGCCGGAAGAACACGGCTCCCGTCCACAGCGTCGCTCCGCTCAGGAACGCCACCGCGGGCCCGGCGGCCAGCAGGAACTCGTCGAGCCGATAGATGGCCACCCACGACCAGACGAGGGGAAAGGTCACACCCGCCAGGATGTAGGGCAGCGCCGGTCGGCTCCGCCTCGCGAACACCAACGCCGCCCACAGGAGCCCTACGGCGGTCCATCCGGTGGTCACCTGGTGCCAGAAGAGCCAGATCGGGCGCTCGGTGGCGAGGAAAGTCACGATCGCCGCCAACCGGAGGGCGTAGAGCGCCCAGGCCAGGGCCCACCACCCGAAGTGAGGCTTTCCGAACCTCCACCACAGGAAGGCGCAGAGGATCCCGACACCGGCAGTGATGGCCAGTTGGAAGATCGGAGCGCTCAGCGCTGCGATCGCTGCCTCGGGGACGTTCCACTGCATGGGTCAGCGTGGGCGGAGATGGGGGCGAGGGCCCGGCCCGGGAGTCAGTTCCCCTCCCCCTCCGGCTCCGCCTTGATGGGGAACTGGATCCCGCCGGTGAGGGTCCATCCCGTGAGGTTGAGCCTCCTGGGCAGGACGTCGGGGACGGGGTTGTCTCCCCAACGGATACTCGGGAACGAGCGAAACGCGTAGGCGAGCTCGAGCAGCAGGTTCAGGTCGCCCCCGCTGATTTCCCAGTACTTCCCCAGTGCCAGTCCAAACAGCACGCTTCTTCCGCTGCCCTGATACGTCGTGTCGGACTCGCCGGCGTCGACGTACGCCTGGAAACCGTGGAGCTCGGCCATTCCCGACTTCACGCCCAGGTACATCTCCGTTTCGAGGTGCGCGCCGTAGACCGACACGGAAGGCCAGTCCCGGACCGAGCCTCGGAGGTCGATTCGCGGATCCCTCTCCTCCAACCCGAACACCTGCCCGTATCCGACGCCGGCCTCGAACTCCCACTTCTCGCTGGCGGAAATGCCGAACAGCACCTCCATGCCGAACTGCTGCAGGCCGAAGCGCTCCTCCGCGAGTCCGTCGGCCGAGGGCAGAAGTCCGCCGACGCCCGCGAACAGACTGAGGTCCTCCATGCGGCTGAACATGGTGCTCAGGAAGTCGAACTGTGCTTCGGCCTGCCGGGGGGACACGAGAGGTCCGAGAAGCAGCGCCACCACGAGCGCGGCCCGTCGACCGCCCGCGTGACGGGTGCGACGTCTCCGGGTGTCCTGTTGGGCGTCGAGGACCATCGTGACTCCTCCCTACGTCAGAAGTGGAAGCCCGCGCCGGCATAGAAGCCGCGGTCCTCGGCGCTGTCGGCGAATCCGATGCTGAGCACGTTTGCGCGGCCGGCGAACGCGAACCACACCCCTCCGCCAACCGCCGTGTGGAGGTCGCCATCCGAGTCCAGGTCGTGAAACACCCGTCCCGTGTCCACCAAGCCGAAGATGCCGAAATCGGCCGGGACTTGAAAGAAAAACTCGCCAATCACCATGCGCAGCTCGACGTTGGCAAACACCGCCCCGTCCCCCGCGAAGCGGTCGTTCCTGAAGCCGCGTAGGTCGCCGCCGCCTCCGAGGTAGGCGGCCTCCTGGTAGGGGTACTCACCGAAGAGGCGCTCGCCACCGACCCGGACGGCCATCACCGGATCCCCGGCGATGTCGGCCGAGCGATAGAGCGCCGCGCTGCCCCTGATCCCCGCGAACGACTCCCGCACGTCCAGCAGCGCCGGGAACCAGCGGAACTCGGCCTCCACGTGGCCGCCGCGGGAAGGATTGAGCGCGCGGTCGCGGCCGTCCCAGGCGATCGCTCCAGTGAGGCCCAGCTCCGCGAAGCGCCCACCGTCACGACCGTAGAGGTCGAGCCCGTCCACCAGACGGCCCGCTCCCCCGAACGGATCGAAGAACCGGAAGCGCGGCCCAATCAGGACGGACAGCTCGTCCGATCCTTGGAACTCCACACGCAGATCGAGCTGCGCCTCTTCCTGCCCCGCCTCGTAGAACGACCGCGCGCTGTCGGCCGACGTTCCGTTTCCGAATCCATAGAAACGCTCCACTTCGGCTCCGGTCCAATGTCCGCTCAGCCGGCCGCGGAGGTCAGGGCTCGAGATCGGAAAGGTCCAACTCAGCTCACCGCGTGGCCGTCCCGAGCCCGTGCTCAGCCCGATCGAGGCGGAGAGGCGGGTGCGATGGGGGAACTCGCGGAACCCGTAGCCCCAACGGATGAAGCCGGCTCCCAGCACGAACCCCAGGTCCGCGTCGTAGAGGGCGTACGGCAGTGGGACCGTGCGAGTCCCCCAGTCCCGCGGACGAGCCTGGTGGGTGGCGCTTCCGGGATCCTCCGGCTCCTCATAGGGGCGCTCGTCGACCACCGTCCTGGGCCCGACCACGAACTCGTTGGTGCCGCGATCGTCGTAGAAGTACACGCGCCTGCCGTCGGTACGGTCCACCAACCGGTCGTCGCTTCCGCCCCCGATCACGCGCACGGCGATGGATGGCGGTCCGGACCCCTCCACCACGACCTCGTCCCGTCCTCCCCTCTTGAACAGACGCACCTCTGCGGTCTCGTCCGGGAGGAACCTGCGCTCGTAATACGGGCGCTCCGAGCTCCGCAGCCGGATGACGACGTGGAGCGCGCCGCCTGGCTCGCGCGTGACCGTCACTACCTCGCGCCGGTCTGTCGCGAACACGTCGACCTCGCGCGCCAGGAGCGCATAGAACTCCTCCGCGATCCGGGTGAGATGATCCCGGCGATAGTTGAGCGCGTCGCTCAGCCAGCCCCCCATCTGGACCTGATAGCTCTCAGGGAGCTGGGCGACCGCCGCGCGCAGCACGTCGTCCGTGAGCCGCGCCTGGAGGTCGGTCGCCACCTCCATCCACTCGCTGCGGGCGACGCCGGAGAGAAGGTGTCGATCGAGAGCCCGCCCGCTCCAGGACGCTCGAAACACCGGCGGGTACTCCCGGGCGAAGCCCTGGTAGTGCGGTTGCAGATATCCCACGATCGCCACCAGCCAGCCGCCGATGTTGGACAGCGCCCAGTCGCGGTCCCGGGGAATCGGCTCCCAGCGGGAGATCTCCCCCTCGTCGAATTCGGCCCAACGCCACTGATCCGGGTGCCGGTCCCAGTCTCCCACGAAGAAGTCGAGGAGGCGGGCCCGCAAGTACGCCCGGGCATCCACCTGGTGTCTCGGGTCCTCTTCCAGGAGCTCCAGGAAGCGGTCGGACGCGGTCACGCGTGTCGAGCCCGCGAACCCTGGCGCCCCGTCCGGCCCCTCATCGGGCCGCTCCTCGACCAACCCGAGCATGCCCGCGAACTCTTCCCGAAACTCTCCGAGCGCGGGATCATCGGGCATCACCCGTAGGACCGGGCTCGCGTGGAGGACGCCCCCGGCTTCGAGGATCGGGTCGACCACGAGCGCGCTCACGGGGAGAAGGGCAGAGATCTGGTCCTGCAGCACGCGCGCCGCCACAGAGCGCCGCAGCTCGGGGTCGAGCGACCGGCTGGCGTCCTTGTCGAGCGAACGGAATGCATACACGCGCCCGTCGGCTCCGATGAACCGCAGCGACCGGGTCTGGAGTCCGCCGCCCCGCTCTGTGGGCGTGAGCCCGCCCGCGAAGCGAGCGAGGTCGAGCACCTCGACGCGCACGGGGGTCTCCCACAGGCCACGATGGTTCGAGCCGAGCAGCAACCGGTGGATGGGTCCCGCCGGAAAGCGTCCTTCCGGAGTGACGAGGACCGAATCTCCCGGAACCAGCGTGGGAAGGGATCGTGCCCCGGGCGCCTGTGCCACCGACCCGGCGGCAGCCAGCGCGAGCACGAACGAGCAGGTCGCCCCGCCGGCGGCGACGTGACGGAGCGTGGCAAACCGAGTCCGGCGTGCGTGACGAACCATCCGTCACATTCGGTCGAGGTACCCGACGCGGGCAACCCCGGGGTGCGCGTGCCGACAGGTCGGGCCGGTCGCGGCTTCAGCCCTGGTGAGGGCTCCCCACCGGCTCCTTGGACGCGGAAGACTGCTCGGCCGCAGCGGCGGCCGGTCGCTCCTCCGAGACGCTGTCCTCCGCGGGACCGCTCTCCCGCCAGCTTGGACCGGGCGACTCCTCCGTACGTACGTCCGGTGCCCGTTTGGGGCGACGCCCTTCGCTGCCCGGGAAGAGCGCCGGCCTGGCGAACAGGTAGCCTTGCGCCGCACCGCATGCCATGCCCTGGAGCAGCGCCACCTGGTCGGGGGTCTCGATCCCTTCCGCGACCACCTTGAGGCCCAGGTTCTGAGCCATGCGTATGATGGTCTGGACCAGCTCGGCGCCGTCGGGCTCCGTCGTCATCCTCGCGATGAACGACCGATCGATCTTGAGCGTGTCGATCGGGAGGTTCTGCAGATAGCTCAGCGAGGAGTGCCCGGTCCCGAAATCGTCCATCAGAATCTGCACCCCGAGCAGCTTGAGCTGTCCGAGCGCGCTCGCGGCCCGGCGGGGATTCTCGATGATGGCCGTCTCGGTGAACTCCAACCGCAAACGATTCCCGCTGAATCCGGTCTCGAGCAACAGCTGTTCGATGCCCGCGACCAGGTCCTCCTGGCCCAGGTGTTTGCCAGAGAGGTTCACGCTCACGTACGGCATGTCCTCGGCGCGTACGTTCTCGTACCGGCGCATCATCTGTAGACAGGCCTCTCGCATCACCCACTGCCCGAGCGGTACGGTGAGGCCCGTTTCCTCCATAACCGGTATGAAGTCGTCGGGTTGAAGCAGCCCGCGGGTAGGATGGTCCCAGCGGACCAACGCCTCGAACCCCTCGGTCCGTCCATCGACGAGGGACACGATGCTCTGAAAGTGGAGCATGAACTCCTCCTGTTCGAGCGCGGTCCTCAGTTGGCGCTCGAGCTCCAGGCGCTCGCGCAGGCGCTCACGCATCGCCACGTCGAAGATGACGGTGACCTTGTCGCTCTCTTTGGCTGAGTACATCGCGGTATCAGCGTCGCGCAGGAGCTCGTCGGGGTCGCGGTAGTGCTCGGTGTCGATCACCACACCGATGCTCGGTGCCACGTAGAGCTCACGGCCGTCGAGCACGTAGGGCTGACTGAGCTTCTCCACGATTCGGTCGAGGGTGATCTGCACCCCGACCGGCACCCGCACCTTCTCGAGCAGGACTACGAACTCGTCTCCGCCCAGGCGGGCCACCGTGTCGCTCGCGCGGACGCAGGTCTGAAGGCGACTCGCCACTTCCTTCAGGAGGTCGTCGCCCGTCTTGTGACCCAGCGTGTCGTTGATCGCCTTGAAGTTGTCGAGGTCGAGGAACAGGACCGAGAAGCCCTCCTTGTCGCTCTCGGACCGGGGTCGCTGCACGGTCACGCGCTTCAACCGGTCCAGGAACAACCTCCGGTTGGGGAGGCCCGTGAGCGGATCGAACACCCCCCGACGGGTCATGTCCGTGATCGAGCCCGCCATCCGCGCAGCGCGGCCGTGAGTGTCGCGGGTCGACGCCCCGCGTGTCAGAACCCACAAGTAAGTCCCGTCTTCGTGGCGGATACGGAACTCGTCCTCGAAGTAGGGCTCGTCCCCCTTCAGATGGGACACGAGACGCGCCTTCACGCGCTCCGAGTCCTCCGGGTGGATGCGGTCGGTGAGCGCTTCCACCGCTGGACCCATCTGGTCCGGGTCGCATCCGAACATCGTCGTGAGCCGTTCGGAGAAGTAGATCCGATTCCGCGAGATGTCCCAGTCGTAAAGGCCGTCGTTGGAACCCGAGAGAGCCAACGCGTAGCGCTCCTCGCTCTGGCTGAGCGCGCCCGCCTTCTCTTCCGCCTCCGAGCGGAGCCCGTTGAGCTGCCGGTAGACACGGATGCGGATGAGGATCGCGACCCCGGCGATCAGCGTCGTCGCAGCGAGGGTCAGGACTTCACCTGGGTCCAACTGGTCGATGGCGAGGGCCGCGGACGTCCAGCTGAGGAGAGTCAGGGTCACCGCGGCGGCGAACCAGCGAAGGTCCAGGAAGAAGATCCCCAGGCCCAGGATCAGGAGCGCGAATGTCGTGGATGCGTCGGGATCCCCCGTCAGGTACAGGTAGAGCCCCGAGTGCGCCGCCACGATCGCGGCCATCACGATTCCCGCTTGGTGGGCACCACCGATTCTCGAGCGGCGCCCGCCCATGAGCATGCCGGCCAGGAAGAGGGCCAGCGCGGCGGCGAACGCGATCAGGACGAGGACCCGACCCGGACCCCCCGCACCCAGGTACAGGCGCGAGAGCCCCTGGACGACGTATAGCGCAGCGAGGCTGAAGGACACCGGCCGCGTCATTCCACTCACGATGCGCTCGAACGCGCCGGTGTCCTTGGACATCTCGGCAGCGCCCGTGGCCTTGCTCGGCTCAGGACTGGTCAATCGCGTGTCTCGCACTTCGGGCGAACCCCTGCAAGCCCCCGACGGGGTGGGGGTTTCTCGAACTCGACTGAGGTTCGTGGTCGGGGCTGCAAGACCCGTGCTATTGGCGCCGCGATCCGGTGGATGGGCGCGACGGGGCCCCGGTGCGGCCGAAACCGTACGGAAGCAGATGTCTCGGCGCGCGCGGGCCGCGCCTACGTTTGGGCTAGGCTCCGACCCGGTCTCCTACTCGTCGGTTCGTCCGTCCCGCGCGTCGCGCGCACCGAGCTCGACGCCGCTCCCCACCCCCAGGCCGAGCGCGATCGCGGTTCCGGCTCCCACGACCGGAAGCACCGCGACCAGGGGCGCAGCGACCAGGGTCGTGACGACGCCGGCCGCGAGGCCCACTCCGGGTCTCTCAACGGCGCTCGTGTAGCGGAGCTTCTTTCGTACCCAGCTCCGCGACTTCAGATGACCTCCAACGCCCGCGATACCGAGGACGATCAATTCCAGCATTCTTGCTCCTCCTGACGCCACCGACGATGGGGCGTCCGCGTTCTCTACGAGGTACGGCCTCGACCGGTTCCAGATGCCGGCGTCGCAGGTCCCGAAGGCCGGCGAGCGCCCGGTTGCCGCGATCCGCCTGCGCGATCCGCCTGCGCGATCCGCCTGCGCGATCCGCCTGCGCGATCCGCACGCCCGCCGGGCGCGCCCCCAACTCGACGTGTCGGAAATCCCCCCGCACTCCGTGCAGAGCCCTCCCCGACAGACCGGCCCGATCCGCGCCGCGACATTGTGCTTGAAGAAAATCAGTAGGTCGGTGGTTCGCCGGGGCGACGACGCCCCTCTGGGCGGCCGGCAGAATCACCAGGGTCGGTCGCGGAGTTTCTCCGCGGCCGATCTGTCGTAGCGGGGTGACGCCCGCCGCCCCAGACGCTATCGCGACCCCGAGGCGTCGGACACGATCCCGCGCTCCTCCTTCTGTTTCCGCACCATCTCGCGAACGTCCTCGAGCAGTTGCTGGGCGTCGTACACGATGCCGTCCTTGATCGTGTACTTGATCCCGCCGACTCGCTCCACCTCTCCGGTTTGGTCGTTGATCTTCACCGCCCCGTTTCCATACAGGACCTTGAGATTCTCCAGCGGGTTCATGTCGACCATCACCATGTCCGCCTTCAGGCCGGGACGCAGGAGCCCGAAATCGGGCTGCTCGCCGCGTGGCTTGGCCAGCTGGAGCGCGCCGTGGTAGGTGGCGGAGCGGATCACTTCGATCGGGTGGAACCCCGCCTCGCGCAGCAGCTCCAGCTCCCGGATGTAGTCGAAGCCATAGAGCTTGTAGATGAACCCGGAATCGGACCCCGTGGTCACGATCCCGCCAGCGTTCTTGTAGTCGTTCAGGAACGCCATCCACTTCTGGTAGAACCTGCGCCAGTGGAATTCGTCCTCACTGGTCCAGTAGAACCAGTATGAACCGTGCGCCTCCCGGCTGGGCTGGTAGAAGTCCCACTGGGACGGAAGCGTGTACTCGTCGTGGAAATCGGCCTCGCGAGAGCGCATCACATCCCGGCTCGCCTCGTAGATCGTCATGGTCGGGTCGAGGCCGAAGTCGAGCTCGAGGAACTCGTCGATCAGGGCGTTCCATTGATCGCTTCCCTGCTCCGCCGCCTGATACCAGAGACGTGCGACGTTCCCGAAGCGATGCTGCTCATCGTTGTAGTTGTAGTCGACGGGCCAGGCCTGCACGGAGTAGTCGGTGAGCATGGACTCCATGAGCCCGTAGTAGTGGGTCATCATGTCCAGCCCCTGCCGGGCCGCATCGAGGGCGGTCATGCGGCCCACGCCCATCTGATCGAGGTGCGCGACGGTGCCGAGGCCGTGCTGATGGGCCTCGTCGATCAGCGCCTCCATGATGTCGGGGTCGTAGGAACCCAGCTTGAGCCCGTCGACACGGGCCCCATCGACGTCCACTGAAGCCGCCCAACGCACCCATTCGCGCGCGGCCTCGGGGGTGTCGATGGGCCGATCACCCCACCCCTCTCCGGATCCGGGCCGGAAGTACGAGAACATGCGGGGAGCGACGATCTCGTTCCGCTCGGCGAGCGCCTTCTCCGCGAGCGCCCACTCCATGTCGCCATGGGGCACGCCGCGCGTGGTGGTGACGCCGTGCGCCAGCCAGAGCTTGTACGTGTACTCCGCCTGAGGCGCCTTGCCTCCGCCCCCGGTGTGGACGTGCATGTCCACGAACCCCGGCATGACGTACATGCCCGTACCATCGATTTCCTTGGTCCCGGCCTCCGGGCGACGGCGCTCGTTGATCTCCACGAACGGGAAGCCGACGGAGCGGATCTCGGCGATGCGGTCGTCCACCACGACGATGTCCACGGGACCGCGAGGCGGTGCTCCTGTGCCATCGATGATGGTCGCGCCGCGAATGATGAGGCGGTCGTAGGGACCCTCGCCCTCGGCCGCGCCGCGCAATGTCGTCACCTCCATTTGGGCGGAGAGCTGCGGCGTGGGGACGAGTCCGAGCGAGAGCGCCGCCGCGATCGCGACGACGGCTGCGGCGCCGAGCGCGCGTGAGCGGATGCGGACGAGGACGGGGAGCGCGACCCTCACGGAACGCACGTCGAGCTTCATATCGGATACTCCTGGTGGAACACGAATCGGGCCGGGCCAAGATACCAGGCCGCCCGACGAGGGGACCAGTGGGGGCAGGGCGTCACTGGCGGGATCCCGCATCCACGCCGACCGAGGCCCGTCCCCGCAACCCGGAACGGCCGGACATCGTAATGGTACACACGTCGCGAGTCGGTGATGTAGGGACTCCTGGGGGTACGGGTCCTGTCGGCGCGTCCGCGTCGGCACCGCCCCGGTCCCCGCTGCGACATCGCACGCCAGTGCCCACAGACGCCCACGAGGTCGATAGATGAAGAAGAGCTTCGTTTGCCTGGTTGCCGCAGTGGCCGTCGGGTCCGCCGGACCGGCCGCCCTGAACGCGCAGACCCATCGGTCCGCACTCGTTCGACCGACGATGGCCGGTTTCGGTGGGGCCGTCGCGGTGGCTGATGGCGAGGTCTTGATCGGCGAGAGCCAGAACGTGATGACGTCGGGCGCGGTCTACGCGTTCCGGAAGAACGCCGAGGGCCAGTGGGTCCAGGCGGCACGCATCGGCGCGGACGACGCCGGGCCGGCCGACGGCTTCGGGACCTCGATTTCCGTCGACGGGTCATCGATGGCCGTGGGCAGCAGCAACGGGGCCGTCTACGTCATGGAAAGGGTCGGCGAAGGCTGGTCCCAGACGGCCAAGCTCACGGGGTCGGAAGCGGCGACGCTGGGCGGATTCGGCTCGACCGTCGCCCTGCGCGGGAACGTCCTCGTGGTGGCTGCGCCCGACGAGAGCAACCGGCGAGGCGCCGCGTACGTGTACGAGCGATCGGCCTCCGGCTGGACGGAGGTGGGCCGCATCGCGGGGACCGATCTGCGTGCCGGCGCCCAGTTCGGCCTCGCGATGGCTTTTCTGGATCAGCGGTTGCTCGTGGGGGCTCCGGTGCAGCAGGCCGGCATGGGCGCCGTGTACGTGTTCGAGAAGGTCGGCGGGGCATGGACGGAGACCGGCACCATCACCGCCGAGGGGCTCGAACGGAACGACCGTTTCGGATCCTCCATCGCCCCCTACACGCAAGGTCGGGTGCTGATCGGCGCGCCCCGGACCGGGGGCCGGCAGGGATCGACGCTCGCGTTCATCTACAATGCGGACGAGTCCCGGTGGCAGCAGATCGGCGGACTGGTCCCGTTCGACATGCCGCTCCAGGCCGAGTTCGGCCGGGCAATCGCCTTCGCCGGGGAAGACATCTGGGTCGGGGCACCCTTCGTGGGCTTCCGGGGCACCAACTACGTGTTCTCGCGGGACGAGCAAGGTCAGCTCGCCGCATCCGTCAAGATGGGCGCCGGTGAGAATCAGGGAGATTTCCTCGGCTCGACTCTCGCGGCCAGCGAGAGCGTGGTGGTGGCGGGCATGGTCGGCGCCGACGGCGGCGCTGGCCGCGCGCTCGTGTTCGAGAAGGATGGCGGGCACTGGACCCAGGCCGCGGAGCTGTTCGTCGAGGAGGAGAGCCTTGCGCCCATCGTGGACGGGCAGGTGGACTGCGACGCGAACAGCGAGGCCGCCGGATTTGGATGCAACGAGGTCGACCTGGTCGCGTTCCTCCCGATCAAGGCCATCGGGGGCGGCCGCGGCGCCCGCCTCAACGACATCTGGGGTTGGACGGACCCGGAGAGCGGCAAGGAGTACGCGCTCGTGGGGCGCACGGACGGGACGTCGTTCGTGGACATCACCGACCCGGGGAATCCGGTCTTCATCGGCGACCTCCCGAAGCCGGAGCAGTCCCCGTCCTCCGCCTGGCGGGACATCAAGGTGTACCGGGACCACGCCTTCATCGTCTCGGACGCCGCGGGCGACCATGGCATGCAGGTGTTCGACCTGGCCCGCCTGCGCGGGTTCAGCGGCGATCCATTGATGTTCGACGAGGACGCGCATTACGAGGGCATCCACAGCGCCCACAACATCGTGATCAACGAGGGTACGGGCTTCGCCTACTCGGTGGGCTCCAGCTCCGGCGGCGAGACCTGCGGGGGTGGCCTCCACATGATCGACATCCGCGATCCCAAGAACCCGAGCTTCGCGGGCTGCTTCTCAGACACCGAGACGGGGAACTCCGGCACCGGATACTCACACGACGCGCAGTGCGTGACGTATGCGGGTCCGGACACGCAGTACGCCGGCCGGGAGATCTGCTTCGGTTCGAACGAGACCGCGCTTTCGATCGCCGACGTGACGGACAAGCAGAACCCGGTCGCGATCTCACGCGCCGCCTACCCCAACGTGGCGTACGCCCATCAGGGCTGGCTCACCGAGGACCAGGCGTTCTTCTACATGAACGACGAGGGCGACGAGATGTCGGGGTTGCCGAACACCCGCACGCTGGTCTGGGACGTCTCGGACCTGGACGACCCGCAGCTCGTGAAGGAGCACATGGGCTCGGAGGCCTCGGTGGACCACAACCTGTACATCAAGGGCGACCTCATGTACCAGTCCAACTACGTGAGCGGGCTCCGCATCCTGGACATCAGCGACCGCGCCAATCCGGTCGAGGTCGGCTTTTTCGACACGGTGCCCTGGGGCGACAACGGCCCCCGCTTCGAGGGCTCCTGGAGCAATTATCCGTTCTTCGAAAGCGGGACCATTGCGGTCACGAGCATCCGCGAGGGTCTGTTCATCGTCAAGAAGCGCACGCGGACCGTGTTCTAGTGCGCCTTCACATCCCTCGAGAACGTCGCTTGGGTTCACCGATACGCGGACGATCATGAGAACTAGAGTCATCGGGGCCGCCCTCCTGGGGGCGGCCTTCGCCATCACGTCGTGCTCCGGCGCTGGCGCGCCGGCCGGGACCGCCAGCCCGAGCGGGGGTGACCGGGTCTACGTGGCCAACCAGGTCGGAGCTACCCTCTCCGTGCTGGACATCGAAACGCTCGAGGTCGTGCAGACCATCGACCTCAGGGAGCTCGGGTTCACGGCCAACGCCAAGCCCCACCATATCGTGGTGGATCCGGACGGGTCGCACTGGTACGTGTCCCTGATCGGGGAGAATGTCGTCCTCAAGCTCGACCGCGCGGGCCGCGTGGTGGGTCGGGCGACGTTCGAGGTCCCCGGCATGCTAGCGGAGGACGGGTCGGGTGGCCGGCTGTACGTCGGACGCTCAACGAGCGCGGTCAACCCGCCTCGGAGGATCGGAATCATCCGGACGTCCGACATGTCCATCGACGAGCTGGACGTCTTTTTCCCCCGTCCCCACGCGCTCGCGGTGCATCCCGACGGGCGGCACGTGTTCTCCGCGAGCCTTGCGGAGAACCGGTTCGTCAGCATCGACGTGCCGGAGGAGAACCAGGCGCTCGTCTCGGTCGATGGACCGATCCACACGTTCGTGCAGTTCGCGGTGTCGCCGGACGGGCGGACGCTCGTGGTCTCCACCCAGATGACGGGGAAGCTCCTGTTCTACGACCTCGCCGACCCCATGGCCCCCGTGCTCTCGGGCGAGGTCGACGTCGGCGGCCAGGTGTGGCACCCACTCTTCACGCCCGATGGACGGTTCGTGTACGTCGGGAGCAAGGGGACCAACACGATTTCCGTGGTGGACGCCGCCACGCGTCGCGTGGCCAAGGTGCTTCGGGACGAGCGCATCTCGGCTCCCCATGGGAGCGCGGCATCCCCCGATGGCCGCTACGTGTTCATCACGAACAGTGGACACGACATGATGATGCCGGACGCCATGCATGACGGCGGGAGCACCGTGGCGGTCATCGACACGCGCACTCAGACGATCGCTCGCTTCGTCAGCGTGGGCACCGGTCCCACGGGAATCGGGACGCGTCCGGCGTCGTGAGAGCGGCCATGAGGGGCGGACTGCGGGCCGCGGTCGCGGCAATCGGCTGCGGCGGACTCGCGGGTCTGTCGGCCTGCGCCGGGACGGCGGGAGGGCCCCAGGCGGCGGACGCGCCGCGGACCGGCATGAGCTTCGAGCGGGTCGTCGCGCCCTTCCCCGTCTTCGGAGCCGACGGGCTCCCCTACGAGCACCCGTTCCTGGGAGGGCTCGACGTCCCCCGCCCCCAGTTCCTGGACATCGACGCCGACGGGGACCCCGACCTGTTCCTCCAGGAGCGGACGGGTGAGCTCATGCACTTCGAGAACGTGGGGACCCCGCAGGCTCCGCGCTTCGAATGGCGCTCGGACCGGTACCACGACCTCGAGATCGGAGAGTGGAGCCGCTTCCACGACTTCGACGGCGACGGGGACTTCGATCTGCTGGCCGAGACCCAGTTCAGCTACGTGCGGTACTACAGAAACGACGGAACGGCGGCGGTTCCCGCGTTCGTGCTCCAGACGGACAGCGTTCGTACCGCCAGCGGCGAAGCCCTGTTTTCCGACCGTCAGAACATCCCCGCCATCGTCGACCTCGATTGTGACGGGCGATTGGACCTGTTCCTCGGGCGCGTCGACGGGACGGTCATGCGCTACGAGGGAGAGGGGGACTCGGGCGGTGGACTTCCCAACTTCGGGCTCGTCGCCGAGCGCTTCGAGGACATCGAGATCGTCGGGCAGCTCGGGACCCGGCACGGGGCCAACGCGTTGCGATTTTCCGACGTGGACGGCGATGGGGATCCGGACCTCCTGTGGGGAGATTACTTCGAGCCTTCACTCCTGTTCATCGAGAACACGGGTTCGTGCAGCCGACCCTCGCTGCGCTCGGACCCCGTGCTGTTCGAGGTCGCCGACGGCGACTCCCTCGTGACGAGCGGGTACAACGCGGCCGAGCCGGTCGACCTCAACGGCGACGGTGAGGGGGACCTCCTGGTGGGCGTCCTCGGTGGGGCGTTCAATCCCAACCGCACCGCCTCGGACAACCTTTGGTACTACGAGCGGGTCCCGGGGCGAGGCTACGTGCTTCGGACGCAGCGGCTCCTGCGGGGCATCGACGCTGGAAGCGAAAGTATCCCCGTGGTGGTGGATTGGGACGCGGACGGTGACCTGGACTTGCTCGTCTCGAACAAGCTCGCCCCGTCCGATCTGAACGCCTCGCGGCTCCTCTACTTCGAGAACCGGGGGTCGGCCACGGCGCCCGAGCTACACCTGGCGGACACGCTCGACCTCGGCCGGGTGTTTCACTACGCGCCCGCCCTGGGCGACCTGGACGGCGACGGCGATCTGGACATGATCCTGGGGAACTGGACCCGCAACCTGCACCTCCTCTGGAACGAGGGGACGCGGGCGGCGCCTCGCTACGCCCTGGCCGACTCGGCCTTCATCTCGCTCACGCGGGGTAGCAACGCCGCCCCGGCCCTGGGCGACCTCGACGGTGATGGCGACCTGGACCTGTTGGTGGGTGAGGGCTCAGGCGCGCTCAACTACTACGAGAACACGGGTAGCGCGACGTCCCCGCAGTTCACGTTGGTGTCCGACGAGTACGGCGGGATCGACCCGGGTCGGCGGAGCTTTCCGTCGCTCGCGGACATCGACGGCGACGGAGATCTCGACCTCCTGCTCGGCCGCGAGAGCGGCGGGGCCGAGCTCTACCGCAACGCGGGTGCCTCGGGACCACCTCGGTTCGAGCGGGACGTAGGGTTCACGCTCGACCTGCCTCCCGTGTCGACGCCGGTCATGGCGGACTTCGACGGGGACGGCCGGCTGGACGTGGTCGCCGGCGGCACCGCCGGCGGAATACGCCTCCTCCTGGGGCGCTGACCCCGGAGCGATCGGAAGGGGTCGCACGCTCGCTGAGCGGTGGCGGGCTGCTTCGTCAGCCGACCATGCCGATGAAGCCGTGCTCTTTGAGGAACAGCATGACCTTGGCCGCGGCCTCGTCCTCGGTGAGGTGGGTCGTGTCCAGGGTCAGCTCGGGCTTCTCTGGCTCCTCGTAGGGATCGCTGACGCCGGTGAAGGACTTGATCTCGCCGGCGCGCGCCTTGGCGTAGAGGCCCTTCACGTCCCGGCGCTCGCATTCCTCGATCGGCGTGCTCACCCACACCTCGGCAAAGCGTCCTTCGGGCACCAGGCCGCGCGCGAACTCACGCCCCTTGCGATAGGGGGACACGAAGCAACAGATGACGATGCTCCCCTGTCGCATGAACAGTGCGGCTACCTCGGCAATCCGACGGATGTTCTCCGTCCGGTCCGCCGCCGAGAAGCTCAGGTCACCGTTCAGTCCGTGTCGCACCTGGTCGCCGTCGAGGAGCATGGTCTGGCATCCCATCTCGAATAGCTGGCTCTCGACCCGCCTGGCGAGGGTGCTCTTGCCGGAGCCGCTCAGACCCGTGAGCCACACCACGGCGGCCTTGTGACGGTTGCGCTTCTCTCGCGCCTCCGGCGTGATGTTCCACCCCTCCCAGACCACGTTGGGCGAGATCTCGCGCTCCACCCCGCCGTCCGCGGGGGTCGGGAACATGTCCCTGAGCTCGCGCGGCTCGCCGCGGATCATGCCCGCAGCCACAGTGAAGTTGGAGTGCGGGTGAATCAGCACGAACCCGCCAGTTTCGCGGTTGAGGCGATACCGGTCGAAGAAGATCGGGCTGGCCAGCTCGATCTGGACCCGGGCGATGTCGTTGAGTCCCACCGAGACCGTCTGCTCCCGGTGCAGCGTGTCCACATCGATCCTGTGCACGATGCGGGTGACGACCGCTTTCACTTCCCGCGTGGAGTGCCGGAGCCACAGCTCCGCGCCCGGCACGAGCGGCTCGTCGACCATCCAACAGATCGTGGCGTCCACCTCGGTCGACATGGTGGGCAGGTTGAGGGGGCGGACGAGCATGTCGCCCCGGCTGATGTCCAGCTCGTCCTCGGTGGTGACGACCACGGAGTCGCCCGCGATCGCTTCGTCCACGTCCCCTTCGAAGGTCTGCACGCCGGCCACGCGCGTGCGGCGGCCCGACGGGAGCACCACGACCTCGTCCCCCGGA
The DNA here is from genome assembly GCA_024638305.1 of Gemmatimonadota bacterium. GTDB lineage: Bacteria > Gemmatimonadota > Gemmatimonadetes > Longimicrobiales > Gaopeijiaceae > JAHEKN01. The sequence goes on from JAHEKN010000002.1 coordinate 15,938, forward strand.
CGCACCGCGCCGGAGGCCACGCGCCCCGCGTAGCCCCTGAAGTCCTGATGTGGGCGGATCACGTACTGAACCGGGAAGCGGAAATCGACCAGGTTGCGGTGCTGTCGCACGTGGACGTGCTCCAGGTGGTGGAGCAGGGTACCGCCGCCGAACCACGTCATGTTCGCGGACGTGGTCACCACGTTGTCGCCCTCGAGAGCGCTGATCGGAATGAACTTGAGGTCGTCCGCACCCAGCTTCTCGGCAAACCGGGAGTACTCGGTTGTGATGCGCTCGTAGACGTCCCTGGACCAGTCGACCAGATCCATCTTGTTGACCGCGACCACGATGTGCGGAATTCCCAGCAGCGAGGCGATGAACCCGTGCCTCTTGGACTGGGTCAGGACCCCGTTGCGCGCATCGATCAGCACGATTGCCAGGTCCGCCGTCGACGCGCCCGTGACCATGTTGCGGGTGTACTGGATGTGCCCCGGCGTGTCCGCGATGATGAACTTGCGCTTGGGCGTGGCGAAGTACCGGTACGCCACGTCGATCGTGATCTTCTGCTCCCGCTCCGCCCGCAGGCCGTCCGTCAGAAGCGCCAGGTCGACGCTCTCGTCCCCGCGCCTCCGGCTGGCATCCTCCACCTGCTCGAGCTGATCCTCGAAGATGGACTTGGTGTCATAGAGCAGGCGCCCGATCAGAGTGCTCTTGCCGTCGTCCACGCTCCCCGCCGTGGTGAAGCGCAGCATCTCCATGCGGTGATACCGATCGGAGGGTGCGGCCACCCCCACGGCAGACCCCAGCGCGGGCTCGGCCGCAGCCGCCTCGGCGCTCTCGCCACCCCCCATCTCCGCCCCAGCTTCCCCGGGGACCTGATTCACCCGCGTCTCCCCGCTCATCAGAAGTACCCCAGCTTCTTCCGGTCCTCCATGGCCGCCTCGGACTGCTTGTCGTCGTGACGGCCGCCCCTTTCGGTGGTGCGGGCGGCGGCCACCTCGGCAATGATGTCGTCCAGGGTGGTCGCTGCCGATTCGGTCGCCCCGGTGCAGGTCGCGTCGCCGATGGTCCGGAAGCGGACCGTTCTCTCGGTCCACTGCTCGCCGTCGATTAGATCATTGAACTCCGAGCGCGCCAGGAGCACTCCGTCCCGGTCCACGACCTCTCGGCGATGGGAGAAGTAGAGGCTCGGAATGTCCATCCCTTCAGCGGCGATGTATTGCCACACGTCCATCTCGGTCCAGTTGGAGAGCGGGAAGATCCGGAAGTGCTCCCCTGGGTTCCGCCGGCCGTTGAAGATGTTCCAGAGCTCGGGACGCTGGTTCTTGGGGTCCCATTGCCCGAAGCGATCCCGATGGCTGAAAAACCGTTCCTTGGCCCGGGCCTTTTCCTCGTCACGCCGGCCGCCCCCGAACGCGGCGTCCACGTTCAGCTCCTTGAGGGTGTCGAGCAGCGTGACGGTCTGCAGTCGGTTCCGACTCGGGTTGGGTCCGGGCTCCTCCTGGGCTCGGCCCGCATCGATGGACACCTGTACCGAGCCCACGTGGAGCTTGGCGCCGATCTTCTCGACGAGCGTATCGCGGAACTCGAGGGTCTCGGGAAAGTTGTGGCCAGTATCGATGTGGAGCAGCGGAAACGGGATCGGGGCGGGCCAAAACGCCTTGCGGGCGAGATGCACCATGACGATCGAGTCCTTCCCGCCGGAGAAGAGCAGGACGGGGCGCTCGAATTGGGCGGCGACCTCGCGCATGACGAAGACCGCTTCCGATTCGAGTTGCGCCAGGCTGCTGCGCCAGGTGTTGAGCACGCTAGTCATTCGAGGTCGGGTCGGGTTCGTCGAGGTGTGGGGTCGCTGGGGGTCGTCCTGCTCGCCGGGACGCCACGAGCAACGAGGTTCCCCTGGCACGGTGCATGTGGCACCATTCAGCCATGATTTCAGGACCCCAGGAAACTAACACGGCGGACCGTCCCACCGGCCGAGCCATACGGGTGGCGTTGGTGGGGGCGGGAGCGCTGCTCGTGTGGCTGGTCGTCCAGCGCTGGCTGATGCCGGGCCTCATCAGGTCGGCGTACGATCAAGAGAGCATTCCGTTCTTCAACGCGTTCATCGATGGTCAGGCTCGCCACCCCGTCGGGTTCTATTTGGATGCCTGGGAGCGCGTGGCGCGCCTGGGTACGGTCGCGCTCCTCGTTCTCGTGGGGCTCCTGGTCGGATCCGTTCGCTGGCACAGACGCATCTACCGGGCCAGCGCGAAGGTCCACGCGCTCCTCTTCCGCCGTGGCCCGACGGTGAAACTCCCGCACGCGCTCGCGCTCGGTGGGATCGCGGGCGGCCTGGGAGGCGCCCTCGAGGGTGTGGCCGCCCTCTTCGACGTCCGCGGAGAGCCCTCGGGGCCCGCCCTGGAGGTTCTCTGGATGGCGCCGCTGGCGGCCGGTGCGGTCGGAGCGTGTCTCGCGCTCCTGACGTGGTCGGTGGCTGGGGCGCGCGAGGTCTCCGCTCGCACGCTGTTGATGGTCGTCATGACATTCGCTGCGTTTACCGCTCTGGGTTCGGCCGGATTGGGGATCCACCCCGCCGCCCTCCTGCTGCTCGGCCTGGGCGCCGCCGTCGAAGTCAGCCGGCATCTCTCACGGGGCGTCTTCGTGGAGCGCCCCCGTCGTCTTCTGATTGGCCTGGCCCTCTTGCTGGCCCTGGGGGCCGGGACGATGAAGGCCACGGAGGCATGGGCCGAGCGCCGCGCCCTGTGGGGGACCCTGGGGGGAGCGGCCGACCAGCCCAACATCCTGCTGCTGATCCTCGACACCGTGCGAGCCCAGAACCTCTCGCTCTACGGGTACGGTCGAGACACGTCTCCGAACCTGGTCGAGCTGGCGCGGGAGTCCGTGGTATTCGAGCTGGCGCTCGCCACGTCGAGCTGGACGCTCCCGAGCCACGCGAGCCTGCTCACCGGCCTCGATTCTCCGGCGCACGGGGCCGACTGGTACGCACCCATGGCCGCCGATCCGGCTTCGATCGCCGAGGTGCTGCGGGCGTCCGGTTACGCGACCGGCGCCTTCATCGCCAATCAGGCGTTTGGACGCCGCCGCGCTGGGATGGACCGCGGGTTCATCGCCTACCGCGACAATCCGGCCGACCTGGACGAAGTGGTCGAGAACCACTGGGCCGCGAAGGCGCTCGGCCGTTGGGTCTACCAAGCGTTGGGCCACGTCCGGGGCGACGCGCGCAAGACCGCGGACGAGGTGAACGACGAGCTGCTGGGGTGGTTGGACGACCTCGAGGGCCGGCGGTTCTTCGCCATGGTCAACTACTACGACGCCCACGATCCCTACGAATCTCCGCCTCCGTTCGACACCCGCTTCCGCCCCCGTCCCCCACGCGCGCTGCTGGGCAATTGGGGGAACGAGACCGAGTACGTGGCGGCCGAGATCGCCGAGATGGTGGACGCCTACGACAGCTCCATCGCCTACCTGGACGACCGCATCGGCCGGCTCCTGGCCGAGCTCGAACGGCGCGGCCTCATGGACGAGACCCTGCTCGTCGTGACGTCCGACCACGGGGAGCACTTCGGGGAACGGGGGATCGTGTTGCACGGCAACAGCCTGTATCTCCCTTCGCTCCACGTTCCCCTCCTGATTCGCATGCCGGAGCGGGCCGGAGCGGGCACTCGCGTGCCGGGCGCCGTGAGTATCCGGGACGTGCCCGCCACTATTCTCGACCTCGCGCGCGTCGGCGGGGACTTTCCCGGCATGTCGATGGCACGGTTGTGGCAGCGGACCGCGGGGAGCGGTGGGCCGCCATTGGGGGGGGCGGACGTCCCGGGCCCCGCGCTCGCCAGCCTGAGCTCGAACGAGTTCGTGGTACCGTCCGACCCGGTGGCCAGGGGGGATATGCGCTCGGTGACAACCGACCGGTTCCACTACATCTTGAACGGAGACGGAGTCGAAGAGCTGTTCGACCTGACTGGGGCCGGCGAGGCGGTAGACCTGGCTTCGGATGCCGCGTTCGGGGCGGACTTGGCGAGCCTGCGCGCCCAAGCGCGCGCCGCCGGCACGCGGACGGAAGGATCCACCACGATCGGGGCTGCCAGGCTCGGCAGCGACGGGCAAACGACAATCACGCAGAACGGACAGGGGCGCACGACGGCGCCGCCGGAGAGAGACTAGATGTTGGTGTATTTCGGACCGGAAGTACTCGTACCGCTCGCCTCGGCGGCCGCCGCGGTGGGTGGGTTCTTCCTGCTCACCTGGCGCAAGATCCTGGGTCTCTTCCGCCGGATTACCGGCGGAGCCCCGCCGGAAGCCGAGTTGACCGACCCGCAGGCTGCCGGCCCTGGGACCGGGGCTACCGAAGCCAAGACACAGGACTCCGCGGTCTGATCGCAGACCCCCGCCACCGGGGGCGGCGCAGCCTCAGTTCGCGACGGTTCCGAAGCTCTCCAGGGGGGGCTCGCCTTCCAGGGAGACCGCGTCCCGCACCCGGCTGAGCGGTCCCACCAGCACCAGGTCCAGGCGATCGGGATCGAGGTAGCGGCCGGCCGCCAACAGCACCTGATCCGCCGTCACCGCCCGGATTCGTTCGGGGTAGGTGGCGGACCGGTCGTGACTCCCGAAGCGTAGCCACTCGCGGGCGAACGTAGCCGCGGTGGCCGGCCCGTCGCGGAAGCCGAGGGTGTATTCGCCGTCCGCCAGCGCGCCCTTGGCCACGCTCAACTCCTCTGCCGTCACGGGCTCGGACCGAATCCGGTCGATCTCCGCCAGCGTGAGGTGCAGGAGGAGCGGAACGACCTCGGGCCGACCATACGTGCGGAACGTGTAGCTTCCGGGGCCGCGTACTCCGGGCTCGAGGAAGCCCGAGTCGTCGTTGGTGAGCCCGCGCTCGTCCCGGGTGGCCCGAAACAGCCGGGTGTCGAAGTGTCCGCCGCCGAGCACGTAGTTCATCACGTGGAGCGCGGCCTCCTCTTCGAGCGGCACCACCGGAAGCTCGTGGCCCAAGACGAGCCACGCCTGTAGAGCGTCGACCGGGTAGGTCAGGATTTGCCGCTCGCCATCCGAGCTCACCGGCGGGAAGTCGGTCCGGGCCGGAACGGGACGTGACTCCCAGGGCCCGAAGGCGCCGTCGAGCGCGGCCCGTACGGCTTGGGCGTCCACGTCTCCGCCCACAGCCAACGCGACGTTGCCCGGTACGAACGTGGCAGCGTGGAAAGAGCGGACCGCCGTCGCATTGAGCGTGCGGAGCTCGACGGGGCTGGGCGCCCTTCCGAACGGGTGCCCCTCGTACAGATGGCGCGCGAACAGAGCGACGGCCGAGTCCAGGGAACCGTCGTACGCGCGGGTGCCCTGCCCTCCCCCACCGGACCCGGGCGTCGAGCCCCCCAAACTCGCAGCGGCGGCCCGCACCTCCGCGTCCCCGATTCCCGGTGACATCACCAGGTCCGCCAGCAGCCCGAGCGCCTCCGGCCAATCCTCGGACGGCACATTGAGCTCGATCGTCGTCTCCTCGGCCGATTGGCTCACCGAGTAGTCGGCGACCATCCGCCCGAGCGCCGCACGAAAGTCCCCCGCCGAGCGCGTCGCCGGACCGCGGGTGCGGAGAATGGCGGCTAGCGTCTCCGCGCTCCCCTGCCTCGAATCGCTGGCCCGCCCGGCGCCGACGATGGCGGTGAGCGTGACCAGCGGGACCGTGTGATCCTCCACCACGTACGCCGTCAAGCCGTTGTCGAGACCGTGCTGCGCAGCAGTCGGGTCCGGCCGCACGAATCCGGGGGCCGGAAGCTCCATCTCACGCGGATGGGCAAGGGCCTCAGGACCCGGAGCGGCGGGCTCACAGGCCGTGCCGATAGCGGCCAGCAGCAAGGCCCCACGTACCGTGAGGCGACCGGCAGCAGTCACCGCCCCTCCTCCGGGCGGGCGATCCCGGTGGTGCGGTTCTCGGGCGTGAAGTAGCGGGCCACCAGCCGCACCACGTCTTCGGCCGTGGTCTCCTCTCTGGCGCGCAGGTGCTCCGCGAGCGTGGTCCAGCGGTCCATGGTCTCGAAGTGCCCGATCGCGAACGCCAGCGCACCAGCATCCGCTGCCGTGCGGTACCACTCGGTGCGTAGTCGCTTCTTCGCGTGACCCAGGCGCGCCGCGTCCACTGGAGACCCGGCAAGGCGGTCGATCGCTCTCAACACGGCCGTCTCCGCCGTCTGGACCTGGGTCGGCGCGGCCACGACCACCTCGGCGTTCAGTGTGGACGGCACGCCGAACCGGCTTTCGTGCACCACTCTGGTGTTGACGTCGACCGTGCCCGACAGGCGCATCGAGGCCAGCTCCCCGCGGATCTGGTCGGCCAGTAGCTCACGCACCACGTCGAAGGCCGGTCGGTCGGGATGCCCGATCCCCGGAATTCGGTGGCGCACGTCCACCCGGGGGGCGAGCCCGGTCCCCCGCCAGATCATGCGGCGTTCGGCGGTGGGGCGCGGCTCCACGGCTTTCTCACGCATCGGCTCGGGAGCGCGCTCGAACCCGCCGAAGTGCCGCTCGACGAGCGGGACCATCTCCTCGAGCGACACACCGCCGACGAAGACGAGCGTGGTATTGTTGGGCACGAAGTACCGCCGGTACAGATCCCGCTCGTAGGCGCGCGTGTACTGTCCGAAATCGGTTTCGTACCCCTCGGGCCAGTACACTGGATGCACGCTCGCAACCGTGGCGTTCAACGCTTCGTAGAACGGCGTGGTGGGTCTGTTGAGGTCGCCGTAGCGTTGCTCGACGAGGATCATCCGCTCCTCGTCGAATTCCCTGAACACGCTGTTCACCATGCGGTCGGCTTCGACGCGCAGGAAGAGCTCGACCCGCTCCCGAGGGAGGTTGATGTCGAACTTCATGTACTCCTGCTCCGTCGTGGCCGTGAGCCCCGTACCTCCGAACGCCTGGTACCACCGCATCATGGCGCCGCCGTCCCGGTACACGGCCGCCTCCCGTTCGAGATCGCGGATCGCCCGCGTCAAGCTGTCGATGGTTGGAGTCGTTTCAGCGCGCCGGTAGTCGTGGAACACGCCCCGCTCGCGCAGGTCGTTCCGCGCCCGGTTGAGCTCTTCGATCAAGAGACGCTCGGTCTGGTCCTGGCGCTCCCGCAGCGGGCGCTCCCGAGCCCAGTCCGTGGTGCCCAGCGTGTGCGTCCCCTTGAACATCAGATGCTCGAGGAAGTGTGCCGCTCCGAGCTCCCCGGGCTCCTCGATCAACGCGCCGAACCGAGTGAAGATCTTGCACTCGACGCGCGCGTCCCCGGGTCGCTCGAGGACCAGCAGTCTCAGACCGTTCGCGAACACGTGCTCGCGGATATCGAGCCGGTCGGCGGGACCTTGCTGTCCGGCCAGCGAGCCCGCGAACGGTGCGACGCACGCCACAAGGACGGCCGCGCGGAGGTGGGATCTCATGCCGGTCGGGCGAGTGCGCTCCACACTTCGGTCACCTGCTCCTTGATCTCACCCAACGCGGCGATCGACCGGTCATCGAGCTGGCGCGCTACGTCAGGCCCCAGGAGCTCTCGAAGAAACCGGAGGGGGGAATCGAACTCCCACGTGAACAGGGGCGTCGGGCCCTGATTGATGTGCTCCAGGATCTTGAGCGACAGGTAGGCGTCGTCGAGCAATCCCGCCACACCCTTCGTCATCTCGGGAACCACGTCCATCGGCTCCACGAAGTACCGGACCGCGTAACCCAGCAGCGGGCGAACCACGCGGGTAACGCCCAGCCGTTGGGCTTCGTCGTCTGCGAGGACGAGGAGCGCCGGAATCGACTCGATCGTCGCCAAGGCGGACGCAGACATCTGCCGGACCGTCTCCTGGTCCGCGCCAGGGACCCGGGCCTGAACGGCTGCGGCCAGCCGCCCATCGTCGCGCGCCTTCGCGCTCTCGATTACCGCGTGCACATCCTCGAGCAAGCCGAGCTCCCGTCGTTGTGGGGGTGGGTATGGTAGGCGCGCGACGCATGTGCGACCACCCCGCACGCGGGCATGGCGCGGTCGAGACCGCCCCCGCCGCGTCCGCGCCACAGGGCGCGCTTCTTGCTCCCCCCCAACTCCCCCCCCGGATGAATCGTACGAAGCGTTTTGACACGGGCCACCGGCCCGAGCGGGGTCAGGTGGATCTCAATCGCCACGTAGGTCGAACGTTGAAGCCCGCGCTGTTGGGCTTGGCTGCGTTCTACATGTATCTGGCCGGCCAGAGCCTTCTCGTCTGGTCGTCCGTGAGCCGCACTCCACCGACCCTGGCCGCCGCCGCCGTCGCCGCAGGCTTCGTCATCTTGGCATGGCTGGTCTCGTCCGACCGGTTCTCCGGGCGCCTCATGCATCCCGCGTGCGTCCTCGCCTCCTTGATGGTGGTCGGTCACACCCTGTTCGCCATGCGCCTGGACCCCTCCTCGGGCCTTGTGGGCAGAGTCGCGCTCATGGTGGTTGCGAGCGGCCTCGTCGTGGCGTCTCTCGGCTGGCTCTTCGTGCTGATCGTTGTGGCTCTCGGTTCCCTGGTGCTCGGGGCGACTCTCATCCAGGGCGTCGGCTTTCCGGACAACGCCGTCTTCAGCCTGATTGCAGCCGTCATCACGGCCTTCGCGGCGCAGCGTATCCGTCAGCGGGCCTTGCAGCGGCTGGTGGGGCTGGAGGAGGAGGCCGAGGCCGAACGGGAAGCACGCGAGCTCAGCGAGCAGCGCTACCGCTTGGCGGTCGACGGATCGAACGACGGGTTGTACGACTGGGACCTGGCTCGGGACACCGTGTACTTCTCGTCCCGCTGGCTGGAGACGTTCGGACTGTCCGAGTCGACGCTCGATGACGCGTCGCCGGACGTGTGGCTCGAGAGGGTCCACCCCGACGACCGCGAGCGTGTACAGGCCAGTCTGGACGCGCATTGGTGCGGGAACCTGGATCAGTTCGAGGAGGAGCACCGCATCCTGCACTCGGACGGGGACTACCGCTGGGTGCTGGCCCGCGGGGTCTCGACCCGAGATGCCGACGGGAACGCGGTGCGCATGGCAGGTTCGGTGACCGACATGACGGCCCGCGGCCTGTTCGACCCGCTGACCGGTCTACCCAATCGTCGACTCCTGCTCGACCGGCTGGACCGCCTGCTCTCTTCCCACGCCCGGGCGGAGCGTCCGTTCGCGTTGCTGTTCGTGGATCTCGATCGCTTCAAGCTCATCAACGACACGCTGGGCCACCATGCGGGAGACGCGTTGCTGGTCGAGGCGGCCAGCCGCCTCCAGAGCTGTGTCCGCGCCAGCGACACGGTCGCGCGGCTCGGCGGCGACGAGTTCGTGGTCCTGCTCGATCGGATCGAATTGCCGGAGGGTGTGCAGATCACGGTCAACCGCATTCGTCAGAAGTTCGACAAACCACTCAGGCTCGGAGGCCGGGAGCTCCGCCTGGAGGCCAGCATCGGCGCCGTGCTGGACACCCTACCCTACGACTGCGGCGAGGACATCGTCCGGGACGCGGACACCGCCATGTACGAAGCCAAGCAGCGCAACTGTGAGATGGTGGTCTTCGACATCGCCATGCGGGAACGCCTGACGGAGCGGCTCCACCTGGAGGAGGAACTTCGGCAGGCGGTGGACCACGAGCAGTTCACCGTGCAGTACCAGCCGATCGTGGAGATCTCCAGCGGGAAGCTCGCGGCCTTCGAAGCACTGGTCCGCTGGCAGCATCCGGAACGCGGCATGGTGTCCCCGGCCGAGTTCATTCCCATCATGGAGGAAACGGGCCTCATCGTTCCGCTCGGCGTCTGGGTGCTCCGCACTGCCTGCCGCGAGATGCAAGAGGTGTTTCCGGGAACGGCGGAATCGGCCCCGTCCGTGAGCGTCAACCTTTCCCGCGTCCAGCTTCGCCCGGCACTGGTGGCCGAGGTGTCGGCGGCCTTGTCCGATTCGGGCCTCGACGGCGGCCGGCTCAAGCTGGAGGTCACCGAGACGGCCATCCTGGAGCAGCCCAGGCTGGCGGCGGAGACGCTGACCGAGCTCAAGACCCTCGGGGTCCGCGTCATGATGGACGACTTCGGCACCGGACATTCCTCGCTGGCGATGCTCCAGTTATTGCCCATCGATCAACTCAAGATCGACCGCTCCTTCATCGACCGGGTCGGGGAAGACCGCGAGGGCACGGAGCTCGTCCGCGGGATCATTGCGATGTGCAAGGCGCTCAATCTCGCCGTCGTGGCCGAGGGAATCGAAACCGCCGAGCAACTCGAGTCCCTCCGCAGCTTCGAGTGCGACCTGGGACAGGGGTATCTGTTCGCGAGACCGGCTCCGCTACAACAGGACGCCGCTGCCCGGGGTCGCCGGACCGGCGTCGTCAGCGGGGCTTCCTAGCCGGGTCCTAGGCGAGGATCGCCAGCCGGGGCCAACCGCACGTCGAGTCGGAACAGTACCTCGTTCTTGACCTTGACCGTGCCGGCAGCGGCCGTCGGCGGCTCGATCCCGAAATCGCGGAGCCTCGTAGTGAACTCCCCGACTGCGCGGAGATCCGTGCCGGACTGATCGAGAGCGAGGTCCACGGCGACCTCCTGTACGACGCCGACAAGAGTGAGCTCCCCTAGGACGCGGACGCCACCCTCGATGGGGGCCACGCTCGTGGATCGGAAATCGATGGTGGGAAACTCGGTCGGCCGCAGGACCTTTGCCTCCATGTCGCGCTGGATGTCGGCCAAGTCCGCCGAGTCGGCCGGTGTGAGCACGCGGACTCCCGCGGACTGGACCGTGAAGGCCACGGACGAGTGCTCGGGAGAGGACCGCGAATAGTCCACCGTTCCCTGGAACTCGTCGGCTCGAATCAAGTGGTCGTGGCCGAAGAACGAGAACAATCCAGTCTTCTCGGTCAGTACGTCGAGATGGCTCTCCGGGAGCGCGTGATAGCGCACTACGTCGTGAGACGCGACCTCCAGATGCCGGACGTCAGGCCTGGAGGCGCCTCCGTCCTGTGCGGCCAACGGCACGGCCGCGGGCGCGGCCAGGGTCGCGGTACAGAGCGCCAGGGAAACGAAGCAGACGTCGACGAGGGCCGGGAACGTGGGTCGGCAGCGATTCATGGTGCTCCGCACTGCCAGATTCGGGCCCGGATGCCCCGGGAGTCCGACCGACGGGAGCGGAGCCGGGCACGCGCTGCCGCACACAACTCCTGGTCGCGGGGCAGCTGGACCGGCTTGGCGGTCAGCTCGTCGGGATCTGCCCCCCCGTGATCCGCTTCATCAGCCGTCCCTGCCGGAGGGTCACGTCTTCTCCGACCTGGTTGACCAGGCGAACCTCGTCATCCGGCACCGTGGATGGATACTGCTGGGTGAACTCGGCAAACGTCATGTCGCGGGGCAACCGGACGATGTCGATCCTGTGCGGGGCGACCGACAGATAGCGTGCGTCTCCCACGTGCCTAAAGGTCGACATCGCGCCGCCGACGCTGGCCGCATGCGTGGTCCAACCCGCTCGGGTTCCGTAGCCGAGCACCTGATACACGTTGTCCGCGTGGGCCACGCACGACACGCGCCCGCGGATTTCCCCGGACTGCGTCTGGACGGTGAATTCGGCCCATGCGGCCTCCAGCCCGTTCACTCTCTGCTGCCCACTCCTGCCTCCCGTCACACCGTCCTGGGCCACGAAGGCCCGGGCGCAAGCAGCCGGCGTCTGCGCATTCGAAAAGGTGAGCTGCATGACAGCGTCGTCGCTGGTCGCACCGGCCTGCACCGCCGAGGGGCTGTTTTGAATGCGCCATCCCGACGGAAAAGTGATCTCGAACTGGAGATCCGGTTGGATGAAGCGCTCGCCGATGAGGTACCCTTGATGCGGGTCCTCGCCGAAGACGAGTCCGTCCAATCGCTGGAGGAATTCGTCTCGGTTGAGCGCGTACGTCGAGAAGTCGGTGCCAGATTCGCGGATCCGGCGATCGTTGGCCGCCACCCGGTCACCGGGGTCGGGATGGGAGAGCATCCAGCCCGGAATTCCCATTTCTTCGGCGCTCGGATTGGTGGATTGGAGCATGCGCATGACGTCGCTGATGCCGCGCGGGTCGATGCGTTCCCGCGTGACGTAGCGATAGCCGAGCGCGTCGGCCTCCGACTCGTCGTCCCGCCCGTACTTGAGCATGAGCAGCCCCAGGCCCGCCGCGGCGCCACCCAGGTTGTCGCGCAGTGTCTCCGAGAAGATCGCTCCACCGATCAGGGCCACGGTGCCGAGCTGTGCCCGCGTGATCTGACCCGCCGAGTGCCGAGCGGTCACGTGGCCGATCTCGTGGCCGAGCACACCCGCCAGCTCCGCCTCGGAATTCATGTGCGCCAGAATGCCGCGGGTGATGTAGATGAAGCCGCCGGGGAGCGCGAACGCGTTCACGAGCTCGTGATCGACCAGATGGAACTCCCAGGGAAGCGTGGGCCGCTCGGAAATCACGGCCAGCCGGTTGCCCAGGTCGACGACGTACTGCTGGAGCTCGTCGTCCCCATAGAGTCCGCCGAACTGTTCGGTGGCGGCGGGGTCGGCCTCCCGGCCCATCGCGATCTCCTGGGACTCCGAGACCAGGGAGATCTCGCGCCGACCCGTCGCCGGGTTGACCGCACAGGACAGCAGCACCGCGCATGACGCCACTGCCGTGAACGACACCCACTTCGAATGGAAAGACAGCACCGGTACCTCCAATGGTCGAGCCCGGGCTCGGCAGGTCTCCGCTCTGATTAGCCCTGAAGTGCGGAGTACGCTTGACGCACCGCCGCGTTCCGGGCAGGCTGGGAACCCTCCGGCCCTTTACTAGAGGATGGAATACGGATGATCGGAGTCACAGGCTCGACCGGAACGGTGGGGAGCGCGGTGGTGGGCGCGCTGTCCGATCTCGACCTCGACTTCGTGGCCATCACCCGCGACCCGGAGGCAGCGGTCCAGAGGCTGGGAACGCACGTTCGCGCCGTCCGCGGGGACCTCGCCGATCCCGGGTCGCTCGCCGAGGCTCTGGCTGGCGTGGACGCTCTCTTCCTGCTCACCCCGGGGGGCCCAGCGACCGTTGAGCAGGCGGGCGCGGCGCTCGACGCCGCCAGCCGGGCGGGAGTGCGACACGTGGTGCGGCTGTCGGCTCTGGGCGCCGATCAGAGCGCTCCGTTCCAGATCGGCCGTTGGCACGCCGCGGCCGAGGAGAAGGTGCGGGGAAGCGCGATCCCCTGGACGATCCTCCAGCCTGACGCCTTCATGCAGAACCTCTTGGCGTCGGCGCCCAGTATCAGCGAGCGTGGCGAGTTCTACTCGGCCCGTGGAGACGGAAAGAGGGCACTGATCGATGCGCGCGACATCGGAGCGGCCGCCGCGGCGGTCCTCGGGGACACCACCCCACATCGAGGCGCCACCTATCGCCTCACGGGCGGCGAGGCCCTGGGCGACGAGCACGTCGCCGAGCATCTGAGCGATGCGCTGGGGCGCACGATCCGCTGCGTGCCGGTCCCGCCGGAGGCGGTAGGCGAAGGAATGCGTGCGGCCGGGCTCCCAGAGTGGCTTATCGCCGACCTACTGCTCCTGGACGAGTTCACGGCGAAGGGCCTGCTCGGAAGTGTGGATCCCACCCTGGGCGAGTTGCTCGGTCGTCCCCCGCTCACGTTTGCGCGGTTCGCGCGTGACTACGCGGAGGTCTTCCGGGGCTAATCGTCCCGCCAGCGCTTGTGCTGCCACATGTACTGCTCCGGGAAGCGGCGCACGTACGTCTCTAGGGCGGAGAGATAGGCCGACGTCCATCGGTGCACGTCGTCGGCGACAACGCCCGAGCGCTCGAATTGAATCCGCTTCAGGTACCCGGAGTAGCGGGCGGGCCATCCGGGGTCTCGGATGAGAATCCCCAAAAGGCTCGGGACCCCGGTGCGGAGTGCGAACACGGCTGGGCCGCGGGCTGCGCGTACCGGGCGCCCGAAGAACATGCAGCGAACACCGCGCTGCGAGTGCTGGTCGGCGACCATCGCGACCGTCTCGCCTCTCGCCAGAGCCCCGGGCACGGTGCGTGCGGCCTCGTCCCTCGCGATCAACGTCAGCCCCAACCGCTCGCGGCTGCGCCGGAGGCGGCGGTCGAACAGGAGATTGCGCTGGGCGACGGCCACGGCGCGGACGGGAATCTCCATGGCCGCGAGGTAAGAGCCCGCCAACTCCCAGTTCCCCAGATGGCCCGTGAGTAGGAGCGAGCCCTCACCACGGTCGCTCCGCTCCTTCAGCCACCGAAACGTGGCCTCCGACTCGGGGTCGGCCAACCGGATGCGCCGACGGATCGTCTCCGGGTCCAGGGGTCCCATGGCCGACTCGAGCAGCAGGCCGCCTTCGCGGGCCAGGTGCCGGTACGACTGTACGGCGATCCGCGCGCGCTCCGGAGAGTCTCGCTCCGGCAAGGCCGTGCGGAGGTTCTCATCGACGATACCTCGGCGGATCCGGAGTACACGTCCGGCAAGGGTGCCCAACGCTCCACTGAGCGCGCTGGCCGCCCGGTCCGGAAGCGCTCGGAGCAGCGCTCCGACACCGACCAGACACAGATATTCCAGCCGATGGGTGATGGTGGGGCCGCGGCTCACGACGTGGGAGCGTCGCTCGGGAACAACGGGCGCCGCGCGCTCATGCGCCCGCGCGGAGGTCCTTCTTCAGGATCTTGCCGGTGGCCGTCATCGGCAGGCTGTCGCGAACGTCGATTACGCGGGGGTACTTGTAGGCCGCCATTCGCTCCTTGCACCAGAGCACCAGCTGCTCCTCCCCGACGACCGCACCCGGTTTCGGCACCACGAACGCCTTCACCTCCTCGCCCAGCGACTCGTGCGGAATCCCGACCACCGCCACCAGCGAGACGTCCGCGTGCTCCATCATCACCTCCTCGACCTCCCGCGGGTAGACGTTGAACCCGCCGCGCAGGATCATGTCCTTGGTTCGATCAACGATATAGAAGAAGCCGTCCTCGTCCGCCTTCCCGACGTCGCCGGTGTGGAACCACCCGGTCCGAAACGCCTCCGCGGTGGCCTCCGGGCGGCCGTAGTATCCCTTCATCACGTTGTGGCCCCGCACGACGACCTCGCCCGCCTCTCCGGTCGGCAGAGGCACTCCGGTCTCGTCGACCACGCGCATCTCCACCCCCCAGATGGGCTGTCCGATGGAGCCCGGCTTGCGCTCGCGGTCACGGTGGTTGAACGACGCCACCGGAGAGGTCTCCGAGAGGCCGTAGCCTTCAAGGATGGGCACATCGAACCTGGCTTCGAAGTCCCGCAGGACCTGGAGTGGCAGCGACGCGCCCCCGGAGACGGCAACCCGCAGCCGCCGGGTGACCGACTCCACGTCGATGGAGTCGTCGACGGTGGCGAGCAGAGCCCAGTACATCGTGGGCACCCCCGCGAACAGGGTGACGCCGTGCCTGGCCATGAGGCCAAGGGTCGCGGCGGCGTCGAAGCGGGGCTGCAGGACCAGGGTGGTGCCAGCCAGGAAGCCGGCGTTCTGCAGGACCGTCTGTCCGAAGGAATGGAACAGGGGCAGCACGGTCAACAGCACGTCGCCCCCGGTGAATCCGAACAGATCGGCCGAGGCTTTGGCGTTCATGACCATGTTCGAATGCGTGAGCTCGGCACCCTTGGGGGTCCCGGTGGTCCCCGATGTATACAGGATCACCGCAGTGTCGTCGGCGTTGGTCTGCACCGTGTCGAACGCCGCCGGCTGCCCGGCCATTAAAGACGCCAACGTGGGCACATCCGGAATCGGGGAGGCAGCGGCCGGGTCCGCGGTGATCACGACGAAGTGCTCACACGTCGCCACCTGTCCGAAGCCCTTATGGCCCTCGGAGGCCATCGGCAGCTCGGAGGTGCCCTCGAAGCACAGGTGCACGCGGGCGCTCGAGTCCGTGAGGTGGTACGCGATCTCCCGGCCCTTCAACAGTACATTGAGTGGCACCACGACCGCGCCGCTCTTGAGGATCCCGAAGTAGGCGATGGGAAAGAACGGGAGGTTGGGGCAGGACAGCGCGACCCGGTCTCCGGGCCGCACTCCGAGCGACACGAGCGCGCCAGCAACCTGGCTGGCGGCCCCATCGATCTGCGCGTATGTGAGCCGGGCGTCCCCGAGCAGAATCGCCTCGAGATCGGGCGTGCGCCGGGCGGCGTCCGTCAGGGCCACAGCCAGATTGAGCATCGGGGGCACCTCCGTGATCCATGCCAGGGATCTGATCCGGGAGTCTTGGCCACCGAATCAGCGCGGGGCAAGATGGCACTGCCTGGTGCGGCCCGCGAGGCGATTTCAGCGGCGAACGGACCGATGCTCCTGGACGAATACCCAGTCGCCGAGCGGCGAGTCGTCACCATTGGCCGAGTTGGCTGCCAGGTGCAGGGAGACGGCGTCCACGGCGTCGGGCGCCACCCACTCGAGGACCCATTCGATCCGGTCGGGCCGGGTGACGCTCGAGCCCGCCGCAGAGTGATGCGCGTACTGAACGCCAGCGCTGTCCCGCAGAACGACCCTGGCGTCTCGGGCGCGCATCGTCCCGGCTTGCTCGCCCCTGCGGGCTCCGGCGGCAAACCGGAGCGCTGCCTGGAATCCCCCGGCCTCCATGTCCTCGGCCTCGATCTCGATTCGAATGTCATAGGTCCGTCCCGGCCGGTAGCGGCGGGGCATTCCCTCCACTCGCATGGTCCCGCCCTCGGGGTTCGCTTCGAACTCGAAATGGCAGGAGATGCAGGTGGGCTCATCGAACCCCCCCGTGTGGGCCAGCGGCGGCGCCGCCCGGTGGAGCGGCGTCCCCACGGACCGGGCACCAGCGAGTGGTGGGCCGGAGGGCGGGACCTCGACACTCGCAGCCGCAACGAGAAGGGCGCCGCCGACCAGAGCGGCGACGCCTCCCGGATGAGCCATCAGGTCGCGCCCGCGACCGCTGCTACGAGATCGGGCGCTTGGGTGGCACCAGGGCCCGACCGATGAAGTTGGTGTCGGTCCCGAACCAGATGGCGCGCGTGTTCTGGTCCCAGTACATGTGGCGAATCGTCCCCCCACCGGAGGGAACGTCCTTCTGGCTGAAGTACTGCTCCGTGGCCGGGTCGAACCCGACGAACCGGTTGGGCTGGACGCCGGTTTCCACGAACCAAAGGCGGTCGTCGTCGTCGCGGGCCATCCCGTACGGCCGCGAGCCCTCGCCGCTCGGATTCAGCCATTCCTTGATCTCCCCGGTCGCCGGATCGAGGCGGCCGAGGTATCCGCGGCTGTAGTCCACGTACCACACGATATCGTCCGATGTGACCTCGAGACGCCGGGGCCGGGCGCCCTCGGGGAGCTCGAACGTCTTCATCTCCATGGTGGCCGGCTCGACCGTCGCGATCAGGTTGGTATTGAAGAGCGCGATCCACGGGTTTCCCTTCGAGTCGATCTTGATGCCGTAAGGTCGGCTGCTCGTGCTGCGGCCGCCCTCGACCGCCGGGGCCTCGATCAGGTGGACCTCGCCGGACTCCTTGTCGAAGTGACCGACGAAGTTCCCCTGCTGCACCGTGAACCAGATGTCACCCTCTGGATTCCACACCAGGGTGTGCGGATCACGGGCCCGCTCGTCGGGCATCCAGTACTTCGTGATCTGTCCGGACTCGGGGTCGAGCATGCCGATGTGGTTCACCCGGTTGCCGGCGTACCACACCTTCCCTTCACCGTCCACGATCAGGTTGTGCGGCCCGGTCCCGTCTTCCAGATCGAAGCGCTCGAACTCGCCGGTCTCGGGATCGAGCACGGCGGCGTAGTGCCCGGCCTGCCCCACGAACCATACGCGGCCGTCGGGCCCGACGTACGGATCCCGGGGCCTCGTCCCCTCCCAGGGGACCTCCCATTCGTCGATGGTCGTCTCCTCCTGCGCGGCCACGTCTGGGGCTGGGACGCTCAGGAAGAGAGTGCTTGCGAAAGCGGCGAGGAGTAGACGGTCCATCGAATGCACCTCCGGTGCCAAGAGACGCGAGCTAGCGGGCTGCCGTGGCGTCGGTGCTGCGGCCGGGCGAATCACCGGCACACAGCGTCGGAACGACGCCGGGGAGCGGGTGGCCACTGTCCGGGACGACTATACGATCCCTTCCATGACTATGACACCTGAAACCCGTCGAGTGATAGCCCGAAGAACCCGGCCACACCTGAGGCCTCCTGCTCGAGTTCGCGTTTGGTCGCTCTCGACAGCGTATCGAACGGCTCGAGGCGGACCGTGAGCCGGGTTCCACGCCGGTCGTAGCGCCAGGTCCCGCCCACCCGCCCACCGATCAGAACCACAGCCTCCACGTAGCCCGCCTTCCGCCACACAGCCTTGTAGCGGTCCGCGTCGATTACCCACCCCTTGTCCCGGTGTGCGAGGAGTAGGGCGTCGAACCGGTGGAGCAGGCGCGGCCGTACGCTGGCCAGTGCCGGTTCGGGGGACAGGAGCGCGTCCAGGTCTTCGCCCAGAACGGTCGCCATCCCGTCCTCCGTCTCGACCTCGACGGACTCCCCGGCCAGCGCGGCCACCCAGCGCTTCGCGTCGCCGGCCGGGACGCCCAGCCAGAAGCCGACATCCCGGTAGGTTGCCGGCCCATACCTTCCGAGATACCGGCGGGTGAGCCGCACGCCCGCCACGTCACGGTCCGGGGGGTCCCACGCGACGTCGGGAACCCACGCCTCGCGGTGTGTGAACCGGGCCTTGCTCCCGAGCGGCCTGGCGTGGCACACCACGCCCGCCTGCGCGAGATCCATGAAGGGGCCGTTCCCGAGCCTCAGCCAGCGGTCCAGCTCCTCCCAGCGGCCAACGAGATCGGCACGGGTGGTGGGCTCCCCGTGTCGCATCCACGCCCCCACCCGGGCTATCACGGCCTCCAGGGCGTCCACGTCACCACCGAAGCGGGCGGCTGCCCCTGCCGCCCAAGAGCGCCGGGTGCGAAAGGCAGCGTGGATGAGCGGCCAGTCCTCGGGGACGTACAGGTGCAGCGTGCCCCGCTGTCCCCAGAGCTTCACGAGCGTCCGCCGCTCGTAGAGCGCGTCGTCCAGCGCCGCGTGCGTCAGCCCGTTCGTCCGGTTCCAGAGTGTGAGCCCCGCGGAAGGAACGAACTGGGCCTGCGCACCGATCAGCGCGCGGGCCGCGGCTTCCTGCGAGTCGAACGGCTCGATCAGGCCCGAGCGGGCGAGTCGGAAGGCCACGACCTGCTCCTGCGAGGCTCGCGGCCGGGCCTCGGGACCGGTTACTTCACGATCAGTGGGCATCCGGGACGCTACGCAGAACACATGCGACCCCACAATCCTTGTGAATGCGGTGGCCCGGGGTCCACATTGCCCGCTGGAACGACGTCGAACCCGCATGCCCGCAGCCGTCCCGCCGTCCGGCCGCGGGGGCCCTGCCTGATAGCAACGGAGGCATCATGACGCCCAACACCCACCGCGCCCTCGCCTGGCTACCGATTGCCACTCTGTTCCTGGGACCGGTCCTGGCGCCCAGCGCGACCGCCGGCCAGGAAGCGTCGCCGGTCGACCAGACCATCAAGAGCGAGCAGTTCGTGTCGCCGCAGACGGCACTCGCGGAAGCGGCTCTGGCCCCCCGCTGGCTGAACGTCACGCTCAACGAAGCCAACGCCGACCGATCGCTCTTCCTGAACGAGGTGGGGGACGGACCCATCTCGATGGAGCGATTCTCCAGGCCGTTCCACGAGCTCGGCGGGCTGTTCATCGACTACACCGCCAACCGGAACCGGAACCTGACGCGTCGGAGCAACGTGGCCATCGAGGTGATCTCTGGGGCGGACGGGTCCAAGGTGTCGCTCGAGATTCCCCGCAACGCCCGGGTGTCGAACGCCACGTGGAGCCCGGACGGAACCAGGGTGGCGTTCTACGCACACACCCCCACCGAGACCCACATCTGGGTCGGGGACGCTCGGACGGGCCGGACGCGCCAGGTCACGCGCACGCCCGTGCTGGCCACCCTGAACACGTCGTTCGAATGGACGGAAGACGGGACCCGGATCGCGACGGTGCTCCTCCCTGAGGGACGTGCCCCCATGCCCGCCGCGCCGACGGTCCCACAGGGTCCCCAGGTCAAGGTGGCCGATACGGACGACATGAACCGGCTGCGCACGTACGCCAGCCTGATGGCGACCCCCCACGACCGCGCGCTGCTCGAGTGGCACGTGACGGGGCAACTGGCGCTCATCCAGGTGGAAAATCGACGGGTCACCAACGTGGGAGCGCCGACCATGGTGCGGAGCTTCGACGTCTCCCCTGACGGTCGCTGGATCCGGGTCACCCGCATGGTGAAGCCGTTTTCCTACGTCGTGCCGGTGAACAACTTCGGCCGAGTGGAAGAGGTTTGGGACCTTGCGGGGAACGTCGTCGCGGAGCTCGACGACTCGCCGCTCAACCTGGGCGTGCGCGGTCAGACGCCATCCGCACCGGGCGTCGGCGGGAGCGACGGTGACGAGAGCGGCCGGCGCGAGATCGCTTGGCGTCCCGACGGGCAGGGTTTGACATTCCTCGAACAGGACGCGCCGCCGGAGGACGAGGAAGGGGCGCCGGAGCCGGCGGAACCGGAAGGCGAGCGCGCGCGGCGACCCGATCGCGTCATGCAGTGGCTGCCACCGTTCGACGAGGAAAGCCTTTCGGTCGTGTATGAGAACGACGGCCGCATCTCCGGACATCGGTACTCGGAGGACATGACCGTCCTGTTCGCGCGCGAGACCACGCGCGGCCGCGTCCACCAGTTCGCGGTGGTCCTGTCGGAGCCGGACGGGAAGCACACGCTCGCCCGGTACGAGTCGGACGACGTGTATGCGAACCCGGGCTCTCTGGTGCCGACCCGGGGGCCGCTACCCACCGGCAGTCGCTTCGGGTTCGGCGGCGGGGGGGGACAAGCGGATACGCCGATCCTGCTCACGCCGGACGGCTCGGGCGCGTATCTCGTCGGCACCGCCTATGACGAGGACCCCGAAGACGTGGGACCCAGGACGTTCATCGACCGCGCCGACATCCGCACCGGCGAGAAGTCCCGCCTGTTCGAAAGCGACAACAACGGCGTCTTCGAGCGGGTGCTGGCCATCCAGGACATCGAGGAAGGGCGGCTGATCGTCTCCCGGGAGTCTCCCACGGAGATCGGGCAGTCCTACCTGCGCGGTGGCGGCGGGCTCACGCAGCTCACCCAGAATGTGGACTACACACCCGACCTGACCAACGCTCCGCGCGAGAGCTTCATCGTGGAGCGCCCGGACGGGTTCAAGTTCAAGGTCAATGTGACCCTGCCTCCCGGATATCAGGAGGGCACACGGCTACCCGCCATGTTCTGGTTCTACCCGCGCGAGTACGCGGGCCAGGAAGAGTACGACGAGGGCGCCCGCACCTTCAACAAGAACCAGTTCCCGAACATGGGGACCCGTTCGATTCAGTATCTGGCGCGGCTCGGCTACGCCGTGGTCGAACCCGACGCACCCATCGTGGGGCCCGACGGGCAATGGAACAACAACTACGAGAACGACCTGCGGAACAACCTGGCGGCGGCCATCGACGAGGTGGACCGGCGTGGACTGGTGGACCGCCAGCGGATGGGAATCGGGGGACACAGCTACGGGGCCTTCTCGACCGCCAACGCCCTGGCGCATACGCCGTTCTTCAAGGCGGGGATCGCAGGCGACGGCAACTACAACCGGACGCTGACGCCCCTCAACTTCCAGCGCGAGCGCCGCGACCTGTGGGAGGCGCGGGAGACCTATCTCAACATGTCCCCACTGCTGCACGCCAACAACATGACGGGAGCGCTGCTGCTCTACCACGGGATGGACGACCAGAACGTGGGAACTCACCCGAGTCACTCTCCGCGCCTCTTCCACGCCCTGAACGGGCTGGGCAAGACGGTGTCGATGTACCTCTATCCGTTCGAGGATCACGGGCCGGCCACTCGGGAGACCATCCTCGATCTCTGGGCCCGCTGGGAGGCATGGCTCGACAAGTACGTCAAGAGCGCGGGCCCGGCGGAGGCCAGGGTCACGACAGACGCGGTGTCGAGCGGGCGCTGAGGGCGCTCCGCTGACGGACGGGGTCGGCTCCCCTGCGGAGCCGGCTCTGGGCGTCCAGTCCGCTACGGCCTCGCCGCAGCGCACATTCGGGCGTCCGAGCAAGGCGCCTTCCCGGAGTTCGCTCAGAACAGCCGCTTCATCTCGTCCAGATGGTCTTCCATGATCCGGGGTCGCCGTGCAGCTCGTGCATGAGCTCGAGCAGGAGCCCACGCGAGGGCGCAGACGCGAGTAGACCGCTCCTCCAGGCGATCCGCGGCAATCAGCACGAGGACCTTTCCGCAGTCGTGGAGTAGCCCCGCCAGGAACGCCCGCTCTTCCGACACTCAGGGGGAGGCTGGCGCCCGCGGCGCCTCGCGTACCCTTTCGATTGTCGGTCCGGTATCCGACGTTCTTGAACGCACGGGCCTTACCGACGGCCGTGAAGCCGCGCTGCGCCCTGGCCATTCGGCCGGCGCATCGCCTATTCTCGGGCGCCCTTCCAACCCCGAGGACCTGTCGACCACCGCAATGGCGATTCACCCGACTGCCGTCATCGATCCGGACGCCGCGATCGGCCAGGACGTGGACATCGGCCCGTTCAGCGTGATCGAGGCGGACACTAGCATCGGCGACCGGTGCCGGCTCCTGGGGGGGGTCACGGTCCGCCGGTACACGGAGATCGGGGAGGGCACAGAGATACACACGGGAGCCGTGCTCGGAGGGACGCCGCAGGACGTTGCGTTCGCCCCCGATACCGTGAGCCGCGTGCGCATTGGTCGCGACTGCAGAATCCGCGAGGGCGTGACCGTTCACCGGGGCACCGGCGCCGACACGGAGACCGTCGTGGGCGACGGCTGCTTCCTCATGGCCAACTCGCACGTGGGACACAACGCGCGCGTGGGGAGCGGCGTGATCCTGGTCAATGGCGCACTGCTGGCCGGCCACGTCGAGGTCGGGGACCGGGCGCTCATCTCCGGGAACGCTGTGGTCCATCAGTTCTGCCGGATCGGGCGGCTTGCGATCCTCTCCGGCCTCGCAGGGGTCAGCAAGGATCTGCCTCCGTTCTTCATGGTGCACGCGGCGGCCCCGAACCGGGTGGCGGCCATCAACACCGTCGGGCTGCGCCGGGCAGGATTCGCCGCAGCCGAGCGTACCGCCGTGAAGCGGGCGTTCCGGCTGCTCTACCGGAGCGGTCTGACGGTGACCGAGGCCGTTGCCGCAATGCGCGCCGAGCTCGACTCCGACGCCGTGCGCGAGCTCTCCGACTTCATCGAGACGTCGAAGCGGGGCATCTGCAGCTACATCAGGGAAGCGGCAGGCGGCGACGAGGCGGACGCCGAACGGTGAATCGGGCGTCGGGCCCGCGTCGTCGGTCCGGGCCGCAGGTCGAGGCGATTGACGGGCGGCACCGGCAAACTCCAACGTATCGGAGCACGACGGGCCGGCGGCACGTCCCGAAGTCCGTCGCGATCCCAACCCCTCCCCCGAGCCTCAAGGTCGAGATGGCGAAGCGCTTCACCGCAGTGCTCGTGCTCGAGCTCGTGCTCACGGCCGTCGCTTCCTGCGGTCCCTCGGACGCGCCGGCGGAGCGCGCGCCCGCAGCCGCCTCGGCAGTGGCCCTGATTCGCACCGGCGATCCCGCTGCCCGCGGCTATACGGAGGCCGACTTCCCGCGGGTGCAGCAGCTGGCGGAGGGCGTCTACTCCTATGAGCAGCTTCGCTCGGCCGGCGATGAGCGCTTTACGACCGTCAGCCTGTTCGTGGTCACGTCCGCCGGCGTCCTCGTGGCGGACGGTCAGGGGAGCGTGGAAGAGACCGAGCGGCTGATCGCCACGATCGCCGGGATCACGGACCAGCCCATCACGCACGTGGTGATCTGCTCCGACCACGGGGATCACACCGCCGGCAACTCGGCCTTCCCCGATGACGCGGTCTTCCTGGCACATCCGACCTCCCAGGCCGCTCTCGAGAGCAGTGCGAACAACCCGAATCGCGGGGCCGACGCCCCACCCGTGGTGCTCGCCACCGAGCTGGTCCCGGACCGACGGACCATTCGGCTTGGAGGCATGGAGATCCAGGTGCTCTTCCTCGGGCGGGCCCACACGGGGGGCGATCTACACGTCTATCTGCCGGCGGAACGGATCCTGTTCATGAGCGAGGCCTACCTGAACCGGGTCTTCCCGGCCATGCGGTCGGCGTATCCGTCCGAGTGGGTCGGGGTGTTGGAGCGAGCGCAAGCCATGGATGTCGACACCTACGTGCCGGGACACGGCTTCGTGGATCCGCCGGCGGTGCTCGCGGAGGAGCTCGAGACCTACCGTGGGGCCGTGGCGTCGGTGATAGCGGAGGCCGGGCGCCTCCACGGGCTCGGCCTCGATGCCGACGAGGCCGTCGAGCAGGCGGACTTCGGAGAGCTCGAGGGCTGGACGTTGAGGTCGAGCCAAGGGCCGACGGCGGTGCGTCGCGTCTATCTGGAGCTCTCCGGCCAGCTACCGGGGAGCTGACGGTCCCGCGCATGCCCACGATTCTCGTCGCCGCCCTGGTCGCGCTCCAGATCGAGCCCGCCGGCGGCCTTTCCCAGGCGCTCAGCGGGAGCCCCCTGTTGGCGTTGGCCTTCCTGTTCGGGGCGGGCGTGCTCACCAGCCTCACGCCCTGCGTGTATCCCATGATCCCGATCACCGCCGCCGTGATCACGGGCACCGCCCGCGAGAACCAGTCGCGCTGGCGGACGATGGGCCTCACGGGGGCCTATGTGGTGGGCATGGCCACGCTCTACGCCCTCCTGGGCATGGTGGCTGGCATGTCGGGCACGTTGTTCGGCACCGTGAGCGCCAGCCCTTGGGCGCTGTTCGCGATCGGCAACCTCCTGATCCTCTTCGCGCTGTTCATGCTGGACGTCTTTCCCGTGCCGGTGCCCAGGCGCGTGCTGGCCTGGGCGTCCGAGCGCGAGGGCGGCTCATACGGAGCGGTGTTCCTCCTCGGCGCCACGTCCGGCGTCGTGGCGGCGCCCTGCGGAGCCCCGGCGTTCGCGGTCGTGCTCACGTGGGTGGCGGCCACGCAGGCCGGGCTGATGGGATTCGTCTACCTGTTCGTGTTCTCGCTCGGCATGACCGCCCTGCTGGTCGCCGTCGGCCTCTCCTCGGGCGTGCTCGCCCGGCTGCCGCGATCCGGAGCGTGGATGGTGGGTATGAAGCGGCTGGCAGGCATCATCATGATCGGTGTGGCCGAATACTACTTCATCAGGGCGGGCTTCAACCTATGAACGGATCGAACGGCGGGACGTGGGCCGTGTTCGCGGTAGGGGCCGCGCTCCTGATCGCGCCATCGCCCCTTTCCGCCCAGGCCGGAGAGGGAGAGGTCGGCCCGCCGCTCGGAACGGTGGCACCGGGCGCGATGGTCGAGGATCTGGAGGGCAATCCGGTCCAACTGCTCGACTATGTCGCCGGCAAGCCCACCCTGCTGGAGTTCTGGGCCTCCTGGTGCGAGAACTGCGAGGCCCTGCAGCCGCAGCTCGACGAGATCCATGCCCGCTACCCGGACCGGATAAACGTGGTGGCGGTGGCGGTCGCGGTGGCGCAGTCACAGAGGCGGGTCCGGAGGCATGTGGAGGAGCATGCGCCGGGCTACCCCTACCTCTGGGACGCACGGGGTGAGGCCGTCCGCGCGTACGAGGCCCTCACGACCTCCGTGGTCGTGCTGGTCGACGGCGACGGGAAGGTGGCCTACACCGGCGTGGGGTCGGGCCAGGACCTGGTCGGCGCCGTCGCCCGACTCTTCGGGCCGGGCTGAACCTGCCCACAGGCGCTGCGCCGTCGGGCGCGGATCAGCCCGACGGCTCGGTCTGCTCGGGTGTCACCCTGTCGATGATGGCGCCCAGCTCCTCGTAAGCCGCCGGGTCCACCTGGTTGAACTGCGGGATCACCCCGGCGATCCGACCGTCCGGACCGACCACGATGACGGACCGGCTGTCCACCGAACGGCTTTCCCGAAGCCCTCCGCCGAACGCCACGTAGGTGCCACCGGAGTTCCCGGCATCGCTCGCGAACACGAACGGGAAGTCGAGGTCCTTGGCCCAGGACTGGAGGTCGGCTGCCGAGTCGTTCGAGACTCCGACGAGGACCACGTTCTGTCCACCCTTGAAGAGGCTTGCGTACTGATCACGGTACGCTGTCATCTGAACCGTTCAGCCACGCGTCCTTGCGCGAAAGAAGAACGCCAGCACCACGGTCTCGCCGCGGTAGTCGCTCAGGCGCACCGGCGCTTCCAGCAGCCCATAGCGGGTGGCTCCCGGCAGGGCGAAGTCGGGCGCCATCTCGCCTACTGCGAGTAGGCTCGCACCCCGTTCCTGCGCGGCAGCGGGCGCGAAGGACCAGGGAACCAGAGCCACCGCGAATAGACCGATCGCAATGAATCGGCGCATTCGGAGGGTCCTCCGTTTCGAGTCGACGGACACGGGAATGAGTCGGAATGGTGCCGCTTCGGTGGCGTCGGCGCCAGGGAGTCGCTGCGGACGGGACGCGAGACCCATCGACATCGCATATACTGTGCAGCCCCATCCACCGACCGTCTGACGGAGCGCAGCATGAACCCGACGAGCTCGAGCCTCGACGGCAGGGCTCTCTCCGCCCTCGTGCCGGCCTCGCGCCAGCGACCCGGCAACGATCCGATCTTCGCCCTGAACGCCGAGGCTCGGCAGCGGAGTGAGGCCGGCGAATCCATTCTGAACGCCACCTTGGGCGTCCTGCTCGAAGACGACGGTCGCCTGGCGATCATGCCCTCCGTGGCAGAGGCCTTCCGGAACGTGCCGCCGGAGCGGGCCGCAGCCTACGCACCCATATCCGGGGACGCGCCGTTCCTGGCGGCGGTGATCGAGGACGCGGTGGGCGCGGGGCTCGCCGAAAAGGCAGTGGCCGTGGCCACGGCGGGAGCCACGGGAGCGGTCCACCACGCGATGGTGAACTTTCTCGAGCCCGGCCAGTCGGCGTTGCTCCCCGGATACTACTGGGGTCCGTACGCCGTGATCGCGCAGCACGCCCGCCGGAGCGTGCGGACGTTTCGGATGTTCGGGGACGACCTCCGGTTCGACCTGGGCGCCTTCGAGGCCGGTCTGCACGAGTCGATCGCGGAGCAGGGTCGAGCCACGGTGATGTTCAACTTCCCGTGCAACAATCCCACCGGCTACGCGCTGGACGACCGGGAATGGAGCGCCGTGGCCGACATGGTGCGGGAAGCGGGACGGCGGGCGCCGATCGCATTCCTGCTCGATCACGCCTACGCCAAGTTCGAGCCGGAGGGGGCGCCCGACTGGCTGCGCCATGTCCCGACCATGCTCGAGTCCGCCACCGTGCTCGTGGCCTGGACCGCCTCCAAGGCCTATGCGCAGTATGGCGCACGAGTCGGAGCAATCGTGGCCCTCCACCGGGACCCCGACGAGCGCCGCAGCCTGGCCAACGCGCTCAACTACTCCTGTCGGGCCACCTGGTCCAACTGTAACCACCTTGGCATCCTGGCGGTGACCGAACTGCTGACGGACCCCGGGTATCGGCGGCGCACGGAGGAGGAGCGCACCGTGCTCAAGGGTCTCCTCGACGATCGGGTCGCGGTGTTCAACGCCCAGGCCCGCCGCGCCGGCCTCCCCTACCCCAGGTACGAGAGCGGATTCTTCGTCACGGTGGTCACACCGGACGGGGAGGGCACGGCCGCGGCCATGCGTGACGATGGCGTGTTCGTGGTCCCGATGAGGCAAGGCGTGCGGGTGGCGCTCTGCGCGACGCCGGCCCACGCGGTGCCGCGAATCGTGGAGTCGTTGGCCCGGGGCGTAGCCGCGGCCGGCGGGACGCCCTCGGGCTAGCCGACGCGAGCCCGGCCCGCGGCCTGGCCCTCAGTTCCGCCCGGCGATCTCTCTACCCATGCGAATCGCGTCGTCGGCGCTCGGCCCCTGCATGAGCAGGCCGAGGAAGCCCTCGCGGATGCGCTGCTCGACGTCATCGGTACCCGCCGTGATCATGTCGGCCAGCCCAGCCGCGGATGCGACCCGGAGGACCTCCTGGTTCCCGGCCTCCGCCGCCTCGCGGTCGCCGCCGAGTGCACGGGTGAGGCTCCCGATCCCACACGCGAGCACGCTGTAGCCGCTGAGCGCGGCGATCGCGGCCGCCTGTTCCAGGGCGCCCGGGTCCTCGATCATCAGCATGGCGACCACCTCTCCACCTTTGTTGGCGGGCGACCAGACGTCCGCCCCCGCCTCCTGGAAGGAGCGGATGGCCACGCCAGCCTCCTCCACCCCCCTCACGTGGGGGATCACCACGCCGTCTGCGCCGAGCGCGAGCACTTCCCGCACCCTCGCGCTCATCATGGCAGCACCGTCGGCGGAGATCGGCGGGATCCGAACGAGCAGTGCCTTCCGCTTCGCGGCGGCCGGCGACCGCAGACCCTCGGCGATGGCCCGCACCGCCGCGGCGTCGAACGCGCCCTCGAGGTTCAGAAACACGTAGTCGTAGAGGGGATTCTCGGCGAGCCGCCGCCCGCCAGCGGCCGTGTAGAGGGGCGCCTCCCGGGGACCGCGCTCCGCCGTCGGGGGGCCTTCCGGCCGCGGCCGCTCGTTGGGTACGAAGACCCCGAACGCCGGCGTGCCTGCCTCCCAAAGGTCGAGCAGCGTATTCATGTGAGCGGTGGGCGCGTCACCACCTCCGGTCGCCCGTTCGGCCGCAGGCTCTCCGGCGCAGGCCGTCAGGGCGGCGACCAGCGCGATCACCAGGGCGCCCCTCATCGGATAGGGTGCTCCGGCTCGGGCCGGACCCGTGGTCACGACGCGGGCCTCCGCCCGGAGGTCCGGTCGATGAACGCGTCCAGCGTGCTCTTCCACTGCGGCAGCAGACTCTGCTCCACGTACATCATGTGCCCCGCCGCAAAGTCGGCGCGCTCGATGTTGTCTCGCAGATCCGACGGCAGGCCCATGTGGTCCATGGTCCAGACCGCGGCGAAGTAGGGCGTCGCCAAGTCGTAGATGCCGTTGACCAACAGCACCTCCAGGTTTGGATTGCGCGTGAGCGCCTCCGCCAGGTCGGGCGCCACGTTGGGGATGCCGGGCAGGCCGAACCCGATGTTGCCGCCCCGGTCCCAGTTCCAGGGCCTGGCCATGCCGCTGGGGACATATTCGCGGTCGCCGTCGTACCCGAGCTCCCCGCGCACGTAGGCGTTGAAGGCCGACGTGTACGCCGAGCTGATGGCAGTCGATTGCGGATCGTGGCCCGGGGTGGTCTCCGTGGGATCCCCGGTCGGTCCCGTGAAGCGGGCGTCGAGCCGGCCCACCACCAGCCCCCGGTCGCGCAGCAACTCCTTCTCGAACTCGGGCGCGGTCACCCGGAGGTCGTTTCGGTCCAGGTATTCGGGGCTGAGTCCCGTGTACCGATGCATCTGATCCAGCACCCGGGCCCGCTGCGCGGGATCGACGGCGCTGCCGGCAATGAGCGTCGTGGCGTAGTCCGTGACCGCCCAGGCTTCGACCTCGGCCATGAACGCCGCCAGGTCGGTCGGCGCTCCGCCGGGAAGCGCGTCCAGGTAGGCCGCGGTGATGGCGTAGGACGGCACATTCACGATGTACGGAATGTCGGCCCCGGGAGGGAACAGAATCGTGTTGAAGTCGAGCACCGCCGACACCAGCACGATGCCGTTCAGATCGATGTTCGCGTTCTGGAGGTGCCGTGCGAGCACCGCGGAGCGGGTGGTGCCGTAGCTCTCTCCGAGCAGGTAACGCGGTGAGTTCCACCGGTTGGTCTCACTCAAGAACCGGCGGATGAACTGGGTCAGGGAAGCAGCGTCCTCGTCGACCCCCCAGAAGTCGGCGCCCTCGGCCTCGCCAGCGGGCCGGCTGAATCCGGTTCCCACCGGGTCGATCATCACGATATCGGCCTTGTCGAGGAGCGTGTACTGGTTGTCCTCGAGCGGGTAGGGCGGCGGGGCCTGCTGGCCCACGTTGGGCGTGACCACCCGCTTGGGTCCCATGATGCCCATGTGCAGCCAGAACGACGCCGACCCCGGTCCGCCGTTGTAGGCGAACACGATGGGCCGATTCCCCTGGCCGGCACCGACACGCAGGTACGCCGTGTAGAAAAGCTCGGCGGTGGCCGCGTCGCTCTGGTCACGGAGGATGATGCTGCCGACCACGGCATCGTACGTCACCGTCTCGCCGCCCATCACGATCGAGTGACGGCTCTCCCAGCGGGCCGGCTCCGGCCCACTGGCGCCGTCCTGGGCAGCGGCCGCCATGGGAAGGGCGAGTGTCAGGGCAAGCGCGGCATTCACCACGGAAGCAAGGATGGCAGTAGGGGCGGCCACGAAGCACGAGCCCAATCGGTTTGTCATGAATCCTCCGTTCGGCCGGCAGCCGCCAGGCCCACGGCCAGCGCCTCCGGCTGGGTCACGATGATGAGGCGAAACCCCTGCGCGAGGCGTTCGCCGATGTCGTCCACTCCCGCGGTGATCCCGCAGGGCACGTCGAGCTCCAGGCAGGTCGCGAGGACGGTCTGGATGGCGTTCTCGACCGCCACCATGTCACTGCCGTAGGCGCGCCGGAGGTCACCCGGGCCGGGAATGGCGACGGTCACGCCCGGCGCCCCCACGATCTCACGCGCCCGCGCGATCCCGCTCTGATCCTCGATCAGGACGATGCTCGCGATCGTGCCGGAGGGATTGGCGGGCCAGAGACCCTCCCCAATGGCTTCCGCCGCGAGCGCGACATCGTCCTCGCTCTCCACGTGCGGGAACACGAGCGCCCCGACACCGGCCTCGAGGCCCTGCGCCACCCGCACGGCCACCGCCGCCCGGTCCTCTCGGATCGGTGGGATGCGGAG
Organism: Gemmatimonadota bacterium; assembly: GCA_024638305.1. Taxonomy (GTDB): domain Bacteria; phylum Gemmatimonadota; class Gemmatimonadetes; order Longimicrobiales; family Gaopeijiaceae; genus JAHEKN01. The sequence goes on from JAHEKN010000002.1 coordinate 46,737, forward strand.
CGCCACGGGGCGGACGCCCGCGGCCCCCGCCGCTCGCTCCATCGCCTGCATGTACGCCGACATGGCCGGGATGTCGAAGGGGCCCGACTCGAGAGAATAGAAGACGAAGTCCGTTGCCCGGTTCTGGGCCATGAGCGCGCCCTGCTCGGGCGTGTGATCCCCGGAGAAGATCCCGAACACCGCCTGGCCGGCGGCGAGGAGGTCGACGATGCGATTCCCCGATTCCCTGGCGGCCATCTCCTCTCCTCCTCCAGCCCCGGATGCAGGCGCCTCCCCGCAGGCCGAGACCGCCAACAGGCCCAACAATGCCGCCGAGACGGCCGCTACCCGACCGCGAGTCGGGACGGTTGGGGACGCCGCGGCCTTTGCGTTGCGGGTCGGAATCGTCATGTCCGGTATCTCCTCGGCGGCGTGGCAACCCATGCGCTGCGGCGGCCCTGACCCACCCTTCGTGGCAGGTGGGACGGGAACGTTGAGCGGCCGCGAAGCCAGCGCAACCGGGCCGGGTCGTGCGGGATTCGCTCCCCAGCCGCGCCGTCCAGGCCGAACCGGACCTGGTCGGCTGCGCCCTACAGCGGTCCGTCCTCCCAGGGGCCCCAGAGCGCATAGGTGGCGCTCGGGATGGACCCGCTCGAATCGAGCGAGCCCTGCGCATTGAAGAACATCACCTGCCCGTCCGGACTGAAGCACGCGCCGGCGAACTCGCCCGGCTGGCGGAGGAAACGGTCGGGCGCGCGCACTACGTCGATGACGTTGCCGTCCCGGTCGAGTCCCCGCACGTACTGGTCGCCCCCGGCGTCCTCGCACAGCAGGAGGCCGCCACCCGGGCGGAGGCAGATGTTGTCGGGACCGTCCAGCACGGACGAGGACGGCGACTCGAAGACCAGCGTGAGCTCACCCGCTTCATCCGACGTGGGTCGGTAGTGGAAGACCTGGCCTGCTCTGGCCTCGCCGCCATTGGTGGACACCACGTAGACGCCGCCGTCGGCGTAGAAGGCGCCCTCAAGACGAGCAAAGGCAGCCGCTCCCTTGGCGCGCCCCTCACGGAACACGGCGCTGGGATCCGCCTCGGCAGCGGCCGGATCCGGCTCGTCGATGTCGATCCAGCGCGCCTGGAGGACCGTCCCGGGCGTCTGGCCGCTCGCCGTCACGTAGTCCGGTTGTCCCTCCACCGCCAGGATCTGCAGCCGGCCACCCTCGGCCAGGTGCTGACGCCGATTCGGGATGTAGCGGTAGAGCCCGGCGCCCGGAGCGTTGGCCAAGCCACGCACGTACCAAGCGTCCTCGGTCTGGTACACGATTCCGGTGCTCGGATCCACGGCCACGGCCTCGTGCTTGAAGCGACCCATCGCGCGCAGTGGGATGGGCAGTGTGGGCCCCGTGGCCTCCATGGGCACCTCGAACACGTATCCGTGAGCCCGCTCGAACCCCTGCCCCGGCCCCATCGTGTCCTCTTCGCACGAGAGCCAGGACCCCCACGGCGTGGCTCCTCCCGCGCAGTTCACGCGCGTCCCGGCCAGTGACACGTACTCGTCCACCAGCTCGACCGTCCGATTGGCCCCGGATCCGCCGATCCGCACCTCGAGCGAGCTGGTGCCGCCGGCCCCGCGGCCGTCGTAGGCGGGTGTCCCGATGGGTCGCGCCCGGACAGCCGCATCCACGAGCTCGTGGTTCCGGATCAGCCGCAGGTTCCCGTTGGCGAGCGGGAACGCCCCCATGCCGTCGAAGGCGTTGGGAACGACGAGTCCGGACCGCACCGCCGATGGCGCGCCACCGGTGCTCAGCCGGACGCAGCGGAACCCGGGTGGAATCTCGAGCTCGGGGCAATCCGCGCTGGGCGCGAGCTCGCCGTAGAGGGCGGCCCGGGGCGCCACGTCCGTCGGCGAGTGGACGTTGCACGCCACGAGGCCGGTTAGGGACGACGGCTGTAGGATCGCGCCGCCGGCCACACCCAGCCGTTTCAGGAACTCGCGCCTCTCGATTCCCATCGGGTCACCCGGTCCGGGCAACGGGAGCGCCAATCCGCCGGAGCGACGCAACGGTCGACCGGAAGGAAGCGGCCACGCTCAGCCACCCTCCCCCAGGGCGAGGAGGTTCTCGACGGGGCGCCCGAGCACTGCCCGTCCGTTCCGTACCCCGATCGGACGCTGAAGGAGCGTCGGGTGCTCCGCCATGAGGCGGATGATCGTGTCCTCGTCCTCCGTGCCCGCCATGCCGAGGTCCTTGAAGGCGCGGTCGCGCCGCCGGAGAACCTGGTGGGCGGGAACCCCGAGCTTCCCGAGCACGTCGCGGATCTCGTCCTCTCCGAGTGGCTCCTTCCGGTACTCCCGGTACCGGTACTCCATGCCATGCCGGTCCAACAAGGCGACCGCCTTGCGACAGGTGCTTCAGGTTCGAGTACAAATCAACTCCAGCATGCCCGCTCCATTGGCCGGTCGATGCGGTGCGGTGTAACGTCGGCGCTCGAAACGTAGCAGCTTCCGAGCTGCACGCGCCTTCAACGTCGCACACCCACCAGCAAATCGCCGTAGTGAAATCTACTCACCTCGATGTCGCCGTGGCGGGGAGCTCCGAGCTCGCCGCCGAGGCCGGGGCGCAGGCAACCTCACGTGGCGGGAACGCCGTGGACGCTGCCATCGCCGCCATCCTGGTCTCCATGACCACCGAGCCGGCGGTCCTCGGGGTCGGAGCCGGAGGGTTCGTGACGATCCTGCCGGCCGGCGGCGACCCCATCACAATCGACGGCTATATCGAGATGCCCGGCCGGGGCCTGCCTCCCCGCCGTAAAGGCGCTGGTTGCCGGCACGTGACGATTGGCTACGGCGGCGGCCTTTCCACTGTGGTGGGGCCCGGCTCGGTCGGCACTCCGGGCGCTCTAGCGGCCCTGGAGCAGGCCTCTCGCCTCTACGGCCGGCTCGCCTGGGCGACGTTACTGGAGCCCGCAATCGACCGAGCCCGCCGGGGCTTCCCCCTCCCCCATGCCTCCCACGACTACCTCGTCCACTCCCACGAGGAGATCTTCGGGTGGGATCCGGCCAGCCACGCAACGCTGCACGACGACGACGGGCGACTCCGCCGGCCGGGCGATCGGATCGTCATCAAGCACCTGGCGGACTCGCTCGAGGCCCTGGCCCGCGGGACCGAGGTCCTGTATCGGGGCGCCCTGGGCGCGCATATCGCCGACGAGGTCCAGGCTCGGGGTGGCCTGCTCACCCGCGCCGACCTGGAGGCCTATCGACCCGTTACGCGCCCCGCGCTCGCGGCCCGCCTCGGAGCTTGGTCGCTCTCCACCAATCCGCCGCCCGCCGTGGGCGGCCTGGTGCTCGCCGGCATGCTGCGGCTCATGGAGGGACGTGCGCGGAGCGGCTGGACGGCCGACGAGGTCGGTTTCCTGGCCGACGTACAGGAGGCGGTGCTCGCGTTCCGCGCGGAGCGGTTCGCTGACACGGCCGATCTGGCGGCCGAGGCGGAAGCGCTCCTCGGTGTCTCCGGCCTCGACGCCCTGCGGGCTCTCCTGGGCTCACCCTCCACCGCCCAGGCCAGCGCGGTAGACTCGGAGGGCGCGGCCTGCTCGATCAGCGTATCGAGCGGGTATGGCTCCGGCATGATGCCCTCCGGCACGGGGATCTGGCTCAACAACTGTCTTGGCGAGCTGGAGCTCAACCCGGGGGGCCTACACTCGGACCCGCCCGGGACCCGACTCAGGTCCAACATGGCGCCGACTGTGGGACGAAGGGATGACGGGGCGGTCCTGGCCATCGCCTCGCCGGGCGCCGACCGCATCACCACCGCGCTCCTGCAGGTGCTCGTGGGACTCATCAACGCCGGAATGCCACTCGCCCAGGCCGTGCGCTCGCCACGGCTCCACATCGAGCTCTCGGACGAGGGCACCAGCGCGGCGTACGAGGCGGGCCTGCCTGTAGACGGCCTACCGCATCGGCTCCGGCGATTCGACGGCCTCTCTATGTTCTTCGGAGGCGTCGGCGTAGCCGTGCGTAGCCCGGACGGCGATATGCGGGCCGCGTCCGACCCCCGGCGAGCAGGCGGTGCGGCCGTGGTCCGTCCGAACGGTTGACCCGACCGCTGACCCGAATCAGCCCGCGGGGCGCTCCAGCAGCTCGGGCACCTGGTAGACCCTGCCGTCCTTGATCACCGTGCGGACGTTCCGCAGCGCACGGATGTCCGCGAGCGGATCGCCGTCGACCACGATCATGTCCGCCAGCATCCCCTCTCGGACCGCGCCCAGCTCGGTACCGTACCCGAGCGTCTCGGCGGCCACTGAGGTGGCCCCGCGCATCACGTCGAGCGGGCGCATCCCACCCAGCTCGACGAGCGCCTGCATCTCCGCCAGCAACGTGAGCCCTTTGTCCTGTGGTGAATCGGTCCCGACGACGACAGTGCCTCCAGCTTCGACCACCCGGCGGCCGAGCGACGCCATGTCGGAGAGCATGCGTCGTCGGACCTCGATATCGCCGCCACGCTGGGCCCGGCCCTCCACGCCGGGCAGAAACGCGCGGACGCGGGGGTCGTCCAAGAGAGACGGGTCCTGCTCGGTGATCACAGCGAAGGATCCGTAGATGCCGACGGTGGGCGTGAGAGTCATCCCGGAGCGGGCCAGCAGATCGACCACGTCCTGGTAGCTGCGGTTGAGCTGCGTGACCTTGGTCGAGTACCCGCGCCGGCTGGTGCCGCGCACGTGCTCGACCCCGTCCGCGCCGAAGGCGACCGCCGGGTAGAGCTCGTGGGACGTCACCGGAATGCCCAGCGCGTGGGCATCGGCGATCAGACGACGCTGCACCGCGTCGGGGAGCCGGACGTAGGTCTTGAGCAAGTCGGCCTCGAGCGCGCCCAACTGCATCATCTGAAGCTCGGCCTGGCCGCTCGACGTCAGCGCTGAGGACCCGCCGTAGTAGATACGGCTGCCGTCCACGGAGGGCCCCGACCCGAAGACGCGGGGACCAATGCGACGGTGGATCGCCTCCGACTCCCGCGCTTCGACCATCTCGAAGGGATCCGAGCTCGGCTGGCGTACGGTCGTGACCCCGAAGGCGAGCCACTGGCGCCCGAGCTGCTCGCCCGAGCCGAGCCCGAAGTGCGAGTGGATGTCGATCAGGCCCGGTGCAACCACCTGGCCAGACGCGTCGATCAAGCGCGCGCCGCCGGCACTATGGAGCGCGTCGCTGTGGGTCGCCACGCGCACGATCCGGTGCCCGTCCACAACGATGTCGACGTTGCGGCGGAGGGACTCGCCAATCCCGTCGAACAACGCTCCGGCGTGCACCACGGTCCGTCCCCCGGGGGCCACTCGCTCCCAGGTGAGCGGCAACGGCACGTCCTCGATCCGACCGTCCTCGAGCCAGACGCGTCGCAAACGGTCGGTGGTCAGGTACAGGATGGACCGCGAGTCGCCCGACCAACTGGGGTCGGACGAGAACTCGTTGTTGAGCCGTCGCGCCGGCCCGGCCGGGTTCCCGTCCGGGCCGACTGTAACCGCCCAGAGGAGCCCGTCCGCCACGTACGTCATGAGGCGCCCGTTGGGCGACCAGAGCGGCCCGTCCGTTCCACGGCTCGCGACGGAGCCATGCGGGAAGAAGTCGAGCCAGCGCTCGGCGGTTTGCAGCGGGACGACCGGCGCCTCGTCCGAGTCGTCGGACACCGGGCGCGAGGCCGGCATCCACAGGGGTCGGTTCACCCCCTCGCGGAAGCGCGTCGAATACCGCCAGTGCGCGGAAATCACGAGGGCGCTGCCGTCCGGTGACCACGTGGGCCTCCCGGGGTTGTTGAGGCCGCTCTGGACCGTGCGCGTCTGACCGCTCACCACGTCGACGACGCGAATGCCACCCCCGGGGCCCCCGCCACCGGCGAAGGCGATCTCACGCCCATCCGGCGACCAGGCGGGGCTGCCCCCTCCGCCCGTCGTGATCCGCCGCTCAGCCCCCGTGGTGACGTCGCGGACCCACACGTCGAGCGTCCCCTCCCGGTCGGACGCGAAGGCCAGGCGGGCGCCGTCGGGCGACCACGCGGGATCGACTTCCACCCAGGGATCGTCCGTCAACCGCTCAGGCACGCCACCGATCGGCATCGACCACAGATCGCCGAGGGCCACGAAGGCCACGGTTCGTCCGTCCGGCGACAGTGCGGGCGACACGATGCCCCGCACCGGATGAGGCCCGTCAGGGTCGAGCGAGCGGAGGGCGCGACGGTAGGTGGGCCGCTCCAGGGTCACGGTGGCCTCGAAGGCCACGTCCACGGGATCGCCACCGGCCACCGGGCGCGTGCGTACCTTCCCGTCCGCGGTGTAGAGCAGTCGACCGGCGCCGGTCCAGGCCGCTCGGAACGGGAACACGTCCTCCCCGCTTCCGCTCACCCGCGTGCCGAGGCCGTCGGCGCCGAGGGTGCCGCTGGCGCCATCGGCGGGGGCCACGTAGAGCTCGCTCAGCCCGTATGCGAGCCGGTTGTAGGCGATCCGCATGCCATCCGGGCTCCAGGACGGGCCGAATCCCTCGTCCGGAGCGAGCGACACCACCCGCTGGGCACGGCCGCCGGCCGCCGGTGCCGTCCAGATCCCGGCCGCCGTCCCGTCGCTCGCGTAGGCGATGCGCGTACCGCGCGGCCCGTAGGCCGGCCCGTATTCGTTGTCCGGTCCGTCCGTGAGGCGCCGGACCTCGCCGGTGGCGACCGCGACGTCCCAGATGTCGTAGGTCCCCGCCCGATCGGAGGAAAACACCACCCTCGCCCCATCCGGAGACCAGTGCGGCTCGCGGTCGTCGAACGGACCCGTGGTGAGCTGCGCCAGCCCCGAGCCGTCCGCGTTGACGACCCAGATGTCGTAGTCTCCGGCCCAGTATGCCTGGAACGCGACCCGGTCGCCGGCGGGCGACCAGACCGGCTGGCGGGCGTCCCCGAACGGATCGGTGAGCGCCGTCGCGCTGCCCCCGGCCGCGGGGACGGTCCAGATGCGTCCGACCAGGTCGAGCGCGAGGGTGGTCCCGTCCGGGGAGAGGGCGGCGGCCATGTTGGTGCCCTGGTGGAGCGTCACCTCGATGGTGGCCGCTGCGGGCGCTTCGGGGGAGCCGGTGAGCCCCGACGCGGCGAGGGCGAGGCACAGGGAGCCGACAGTGCGCAGTCTCATGACGCTCTTCTCCAGCGGGCGGCGCGAGTCGAGGAAAGGCTAGCGCGCGGGGTCCAACAGCACCATCGTAGCGGGCGAGTCTGCCAACGCCCATGGAGGAACCTGGAAAGATGAATCGGATTCACTTGGCTCCGGTCGCCGCCGCGCTGCTCCTTGCCGCCGCGACCCCTGCCTGTGCTCAGACATATACGGAAGGTGAGACCCACGGGTCGGAGCACCACGCGTTCCGGGTCGTCACCGTGGCGGAAGGTCTCGCCACCCCCTGGTCGATGGCGTGGCTCCCGAACGGGGACATGCTCGTCACGGAGCGCGGGGGCCAGTTGAGGATCGTCCGCAATGGTCGACTGTTGCCCGATCCGGTAGCCGGCATTCCGGCGGTGCTGGCTCGGGGACAGGGCGGGCTGCTCGACGTCGTGCCCCACCCCGACTTCGCCAACAACCGGCTGCTCTACATCAGCTACTCGAAGCCCATCGGTGACGGGACCGAAGCCACCACCGCGGTGGTCCGCGGCCGGTTCGAGAACGATCGCTTCACGGTCGTCGACGAGATCTTCGAGGCGGCGAGCCGCGGCAACGGACACTACGGATCGCGGATCGTGTTCGACGGTGAAGGCCACGTCTTCATCACGGTCGGCGACCGGCAGGTCCCGTCCCGGGGCGACCTCACGGCGCATCCGGCCCAGGACCTGAGCGACAACCACGGCACCATCAACCGGTTGAACGAGGATGGCGGCATCCCGCGCGACAATCCCTTCGTGGGGCAGGACGGGGCGCGGGGAGAGATCTGGAGTTACGGCCACCGGAACGCACAGGGTATGGCGCGCAACCCGGAGACCGGAGACTTGTGGGCCACCGAACACGGCCCCCAGGGCGGAGACGAGGTCAACCTGATCCTGCCCGGCCTCAACTACGGCTGGCCGGTCATCGGGTTCGGCGTCAACTACCGGAGCGGGACTGCCATCCACGAGGGCACGCATCGCGAGGGCATGGAGCAGCCTGCCCACCTCTGGGTTCCGTCCATCGGGACCTCGGGCCTCATGTTCTACACCGGCGACGCCTTCCCCATGTGGAAGGGAAGCCTGTTCGCGGGCGGGCTCGCGGGTGAGCGTGTCGTGCGCCTGATCCTCGACGGTCAGGAGATCGTGGGCGAGGAGGATCTGCTCCGGGGCATCGGCCGCGTCCGCGACGTGCGGCAGGGACCGGACGGGTTCGTCTACGTGGCCATCGAGCGCCGGGACGACCAACCGAGTCCGATCGTGCGGTTGGAGCCGGTGCGCTAGGTCGAGAAGCGTCCTTCCATACGGCCGAGCAGACGGGCCGCGAGGGCGGGAAGGTCGTCCTCGCGGCCCGTCACCACATCCGCAGCGTCTCCGGCCGGAATGGTGTCGCGGCCGCCGGGCAGCACCAGCCGGAAGCGCACGGTGACCAGCCCCCCGTCCGTCCGGTAGCGCCCGACCAGGCGGTACGCGGCGGGCGGATCCCAAGTGTCCACGTAGGCCACCGGCCGGCTCCCGGAGCCGCGACGCATTCGCAGTGCGGCGATCACCGCGCGGGTGAGCCCCAGGGGGTCCGCGAAGGAGCCGTCCTCCTGGAAGGCCGGACGGCCCAGAGTCGGGAGACCGTCGGAACGTGGGTCGTGCGTCCGCGCGGACGCCGGAGTGATCCCGACCACGCGCTCGAGCGTCTCCAGGCGGCCGCGGACGGACTCCAGCCGCGCCGTCAGATCGGCGAGCGCGGCCGTCAGCCGATCGGGACCTGCGGGCCGATCGGTGGTCGACTCCGAGCCTACGCCCTCAACAGGATACGCACTTGTGATTGTTCTTCGATCCCAGCCGCTCCAGTAGCGCGATCGTCTCCGGATACGGCGTGACGCGCTGGATGGGCCCGTTGGCCATGTCCGCGGTGGTTTGACCCCGGCGGCTGACCAAGGTCACGTCGGCACCCTGGCCGACGAGGTAGAGGATCAGCTCGTTGTCCCCTCGGGACGCCGCGTGGTGCAGCGCCGTGTAAGCGTTGGCGTCGCGGACGTCCACCTCTGCGTCGCACTCCTCGACGAGGAAACGCACGGCCGCCAGCCAGTTGTCGGGCACATAGCGGTGCGCGTTCCCTGCGAACGACTGGCCATAGCCCACGCCCGAGGCCGCATGGATCGGGAAGATGGCGGGTCCGCCGACTGGAACGGGCGGCACGCCCGAATGATCCTCCTCCTCCGGCTCCGGGCGCCGCCGGCCCTCTTCGGCGCTCTCGCCCTCGGCGTTGGCCTTAGTGGGGTTCTGGATCTGTTCACCTCCGGCCGCAGCGGCGGTGTCTCCCACTGGGGGCGCTTCAGCGGCGACGCTGTCGCCCGCCGCTTCGGTCTCGGTCTCGGTCGCTGTGCTGTCCGCTGCGGTCGAGTCCGCCAGCTCGACCTCTTCGGTCGGGGGCGGCCGGCGACGTCGGCGTTCCGGAGGCTTGGTCGTCGGGATGTGGGGATCCGCCCCGTGCTCCTTGAGCAGGCGCATGGCGTCCACGTCGAGCGCGTAGGCTGCCCGCCAGAACGGCGTGGCGCCCTGCATGTTGATGCCGCTGCCCCGGAGCACCCCGAAGGTGTACTCCATGTACCACAAGTGCGTGTTCAGTCGGACGTTGGGGTCGGCCCCGGCGACGAGCAGCGCCTCCATGACGTCGAGGTGGGTCGCGTTCTGCTGCTGATGCTCGGTCGGGTGGGCGTACGACGCGCGCGGCGCCCAGGTCCGCTCCAGCACGGCAAAGAGCGGGGTGGTCCCGGCCGTGCTCGCCAGGTTGGGGTCGGCGCCCAGCTCGATCAGCCGTAGCGCCAGATCGAACTGGCCGTTGACCGCCGCCATCAGCAGCGGCGACGTGTTGTCCCCGCCGGTGGGCTGGTCGATGTTCGCCCCCGCGTCGATGAGGGCGAGCGCCGTCTCGGCGTGTCCCTGGCGGACGGCGTGGTGGAGTGGCGTCAGGCCACCCCAGCCGCCCACCAATTGCCCGTACGAGAGGGGCTGGGGCTCGTCCTCGTCCTCGGTGTCGTCCGCGTCGGCGTCACCCTTCCCGGCCTTCTCGTCTGGCGCCACCGTGTCGGTAACAGCCTCGGCTTCGCCCTCGGCGGCCGTTGTGTCCGCACCTCCGGCCTGCGCCGGCTCCGGCTCGCTCTGACCGCTCTCGGGCGGCTGAGGCTCCTGGCCTCCTTCGCCTTCGGTGGCGGCCGGGGCACCCTCGCCAGGCCGACGGTCGGACTCGTCCTCGCCGGGCTTGGGCACGTTCGGCCACTTCCGCTGGATCTGGCGCGAGGCTTCAATCGCCGCCTGCACCTGGCTCGGAGTGGGCCGCCAGTCGCCGCCGCCCCCTTCCCTGCGCTTGAACTCGTCGAGGAGCTCCGAGATGCGGGTCTCCGCCGCACGGTCGGCCTCCTCGTGCTCGGCGGTGTCAACGGATCGCGACGTGACCGCGGGATCGGCTCCGGCAGCAACCAACATGCGAACAACGTCAGTGCGGCCGGCGGACGCAGCGAAGATGAGCGGGGTCTGCCCCCAAGCGGCCTCGCGGGCGTCCACGTCGGCCCCGCCCTCCAGCAGCGCCTGCACCACATCGGGCGCGCCCCCGGCAGCGGCAAGATGCAGGGGCGTGGCGCCCGAGTTGGTGGTGGTGACGTCCGGATCGCTCCCGGCTCGTAGCAGCGCTCGGATCACGCCCGCGCTCGTGGACCGGGCCGCTAGATGGAGGGGCGTATACCGTCCGATGCGCGTGCCGGAATCGACGCTGGCGCCGGCGTAAAGGAGGACCTCCGCAAGCTCGGCATCTCCTCGCTCGGCAGCCCAGTGGAGCGCCGTCATGCCATCGCCCTGGGCCGCATTCACGTCTGCGCCTTGACGGAGGAGTGTCCGCACCGCCTCCAGATCGCCCCGGGCCGCCGCGTCCGCGACAGGCGAATCGGGCGAGTCGGGCGAGTTCGGCGCCCCCAGTCCGAGCAGCAGGAACGGCAGCACCAGCGCCGCGGCTCGGGCGCGGAGTGTCGCCCGCCGCCGCGATCTGCCCCGCGGCCCACGGCTGGGCCCGGGCGAAGTCACCCGTCCGCCCACCCGAGCCCGTGGGGTCACGGAGGTCGGAGGCGTGACAGGGGTCGCGGGGGTCACAGGGGTCACAGGGGTCACAGGGGTCACAGCGAGAATACGCCGTTGGCGTCGCCGAACACCTTCACGTCGTCGTGTCCCAGCTTGTGCAGCAGCGCCGTGAACACGTTGGCCATGGGCGTGCCGTCGGGCGCCTTGAGGTGCCGGCCACCCGCGATCTGCCCGTTGGCGCCACCCAGCACCACGAGCGGACAGCGTCGGTGGTTGTGCAGGTTGGCGTCGCCCATGGGCGAGCCCCAGATGATCATCGTGCGATCGAGCAAGCTGGTGTCGCCCTCCGTGGTCTCCTGGAGCCGCTTCAGGAAGTACGCGAGCTGCCCTGTCCGGTACTGGCAGATCTTGTTGAACTCGAGGATGCCCTCCTCGCGGCCGCCGTGGTGCGACGACGGGTGGAACGCCCGCTCCGATCCGCTTTCGGGGAACGTCCGATTGGAGGCGTCGCGACCGGTCTTGAAGGACACCACTCGCGTCATGTCCGTCTCGAAGGCCAGGACCTGGAGATCGAACATCAGCTTCATGTGCTCGGAGAACGAGTCGGGCACGCCCGCTGGCGCCTCGGGGAGCTCGCGCGGCTCGCCGCCGGTGTTGCGGGCCTCGACCCGTTCGATGCGGCGCTCGATCTCGCGCACGCTCTGGAGGTAGCGATCGACTCGCTCCCGATCGGTGGCACCGAGTTGGCGCCGCATGTCGGCCACTTCCGACGCTACCCAATCGAGGATACTCCGATGTGTCCGACGCCGGAGCGCGCGTTCCCCCTCCGTGCCGCCCGCCCCGAACAGCATGTCGAACGCGGTCCGGGGGCTGCGGATCATCGGGAGCGGCGTGGTGGGGGACGCCCAACTGATGGAGTCCGTGTACGAGCACGAGTAGTTGTAGTCGCACCCGCCGCCCTTGTCCGTCCGCTCGATGCAGAGCTGCAGCGACGGGAGCACCGTATCCTGACCGAAGCGCTGTGCGTGGATCTGGTCCAGCGACGTGCCACAGAGCACGTCGGAGCCCTGTGTCTGCTTGGGATGCGCCTGGGTGAGGAACACCGCGCTCGAACGGAAGTGGTCGCCGCCGATCTCGGCTGCCTCGAAGGCCTCCGCCATGCGAACGTCGGTGTTGCTCACGATCGTCAGGTGCTCGCGCCAGGGCTCGAGGGCCTTGAGCACGTTGCCGTCGGCCAACTCGAAGTCGCGCCCCGTCGTCGAAGGGGCGAAGAGGTGCTGCTTGGCGCCCCACTCGTTGCACCCGGGCACACCGTGCACCTCCTCGATGCACACCAGTCGGGTCTCTCCGGCCATCATGGCGGCCGCGCGCAAGCGCCCCGCGGGCATCATCGCATCGAGCAACGGCAAGGCGACCGACGCCCCCACTCCCCGGAGAAACGTCCTCCGGGGCAGGCTCTTCCCGGTCAGGAAAACCATCTCTGCTCCCGTTCGTTGATCGTGATCCGACGGCTCGTGGCGGGCCCGGTGCCCGGTGCCGATAAACGCATCATTCGGGCCTCCCGGTGTCCTCGGCCTGCACGGGCTGCGCCTCCTTCAACCGGAATGCATCGCTCTTGATCACGCCCAGGATCAGGGACGACATCCGGTATCCATCCCGCTCCGCGGCCGTGGTGATGGCCCGGACAGTCGGTTGGTCACGATACTCCACCCGCCTCCCGAGCGCGTAGGCCATCAGGTTCTCGGTGAAGTTCCGCACCAGCGGCACCGGCCGCTTGAGCAGCACCGCCGAAAGGTCCGCGGGGCTGTCAATCTCGGTCCCGTCGTAGAACGTCCCGCGGGTGTCGAGTCCGGCCGTGCCCTCGCGGATGCGCCATCTGCCGGTGACGTCGAAGTTATCGAGCGCCAGCCCGATCGGATCGATGAGAGTGTGGCAGGAGGAGCACGTCGGATTCGACCGGTGGAGCTCGAGGCGCTCCCGTGTGGTGAGCTCCCGGCCTTCCAGCGAGCCCTCGGTCTCCTCCAGGTCGGGCACACCGGGGGGCGGAGGCGGAGGCGGCGTGCCCAGCAGCACCTCCATCACCCACTTGCCGCGGAGCACCGGCGACGTGCGATTCCCGAGCGACGTCTGGACGAGCACGCTCCCGTGTCCGAGGACGCCGCGCCGGGAGTCGTTCGGGTAGTCCACCCGGCGGAAGTGATCCCCGAGCACTCCGGGGATTCCGTAATGCCTGGCCAGGCGGTCGTTCAGGAACGTGTAGTCGGCCCCATAGAGCTCGAGCAGGCTCCGGTCTTCCCGCACCAGATGGTGGAAGAAGAGCTGCGTTTCCCGGCGCATGGCGGCCGTCAACTGGTGGCTGTAGTTGGGGAACCAGAACGCGTCCGGGCTCACCGCGTCGAGATCCTGTAGTCGGAGCCAGAGAGACGCGAAGCGTGTGGCGAGCGACTCGGAGCGCGGGTCGGCGAGCAGCCGCCGCGCCTGAGCCTCGAGTACGGCCGGATCGGTGAGGGCGCCGGAGCGTGCGACCGCGATCAGCCCCTCGTCCGGGTTGGTGCCCCACAGGAAGAACGAGAGCCGGGTGGCCAGGTCCATGTCGGAGATCTCGAAGACCTCGCCGGGTTGGACGCCCTCGGGCTCCTCCTCGATCCGAAACAGGAAGTGGGGGCTCGCGAGGATCGCCTCGAGGCCCGTTCGGATGCCGAGCTCGAAGCCGCCCTCGTCCGCACCCAGATCGTAGAAGACCATCAAGTCGGCCACATCGTCCGAGTCTACCGCGCGCCCATAGGCGCCCTCCGCCAGCCGCGCGAGAATCTGCTCCGCGCAGGGGCGCTCCTCGCTCGCGGCCGTGGGGCGGCACATGAAGACCCGTCTCCGGGACGGGGAGTCCGAGACTCCGACGGGGTTGAACGGACCTTCAACGGTCAGGCTGACGATGTGGGGCAGCGAGGTGGTGCCGTAGCTGGCCTCCGTGCCCGTGAGCGACCAGTCGTTGGGCCGGATCAGGTCCTCGTAGGGACCGTCCATCCTGCGGAGGAACGCCGCGGTGAGCCTTCGCTGCCCCGCCCGGACGAAAACCGGATCGGTCTCGATCGGGAAGGATTTCCGGCCCTGGAAGTCGATGTCGCCGCCGTAACGAAGGAGCCAGACCCGTTCGCCCTCCACCGAGACGTCGATGTCGTGGTAGCGCTCACCCCAGCCGGACATGAAGGCCAACGAGAAGCGGTACTCTCCGTCGGCGGGAAACGCGTGCAGGACGCTCACACCGCCCCGGGTACCGTAGGGGGCGCCTTCGACCCGCTCCCACTCGTGCTGGGAAACGGTTGGCGGGACGCTGTAGGTGGTAGCCGAGGCCGAGGCGTCCCGCTGCCCGATTGCTTGACGCGCAACCTCGCTCGCGGCGGTCAGGTAGGCGTCCATCAACGTCGGCGTGATTGCCTGCGCATCCGCGATGTTGTCGAAGCTCGCGCTGATCTGGTCCTCGGGGAGCCACCGCGCCGGATCGATCACGAGCCCGAGTACATCGTGGACCACGCGCGCGTACTCGGCGCGGTTCACGCGCTGGAACGGCCGCGTGCCGGGTGCCAAGAGGAGCGCCGCTGCCTCGTCCACGGAGCGCTCGAGCAGCTCGGCCAGCGCCGTGAGCGTATCGCCGGAAGGGCGCCGCGCGCCGGGCGGTGGCATCATGCCCGCCCGAAGCTTCCGGATCATCCTCTCGGCGGTCTCGGCGCTCTCGTGGGCCCGTGTCACGTCGAACTGCTCGAGAGACAAGTTGCCACGCAGCCGACGATCATTGTGACAGCGAGTGCAGTACTGTTCGACGACCTCATCGAGCTGGGGAGGCGCGGCCGCGTGGATGAGCCCCAGCGGGCTTGCGGTCCGGGCGTGCCGAGGGCCGGCCCCGTCGGTCCAGGTGGGCTGGGACTGAGGGGGCTGGCCCATCACCAAGAGGACGCCCACGACCGCGACGGCCGCAGCCAGACCCTTCATAATGCCTCGGTGGAAACGTGAGGTCAGCTAGAGGAAAGATGATCGGGGGGCAAGGGGATCGCCAGGGCGGGAGGGGATCCCCGACGCGACGCGGGCCTCCCGAAAAAGGTCGATCGCCTACGCGCCACCGACCCCTTACTCCGCGAGCAACGTGATGATCGCTTCGATCCGATCGGGGCCCCGACCCAGGTCGTGCGTCGCTCACGGTGCATTCCAGGGGGTCCGGTTCATTCCGTCCGTGGCGCGTGCGACAGGGCAATCCTGCCGGGGCGCCGTAGCCTCGCCCCGATTCACGATCTAGCTTCCTGCGAGGCAACGGACGGACCTCTCGCCAGGGAGCGTGGGAATGAAGCGGACGGGGGGTCGCCGCCCCATCTCCGGGAGGGATGGTTCCAGCCTCTGCGGGAGTCACGCCCCGGGGCTGGCCACGTGACCATCGTAACGACCGTAACCACTGTGACCACGTGACCCCCGAGGCCCCCGAGATGGGCGCGGCGCTCTGGTTCAGGGCCGTGATCGGGAGAGTCCTCGTGCCGACGCTGGCGTTGGCTGCGTCCGGCTGTGGGATCTTCGCTGGCGATTTCGAGATCCACTACGACGCCACGGTGCTCGACGTGGAGACCATGGTCGAGACCACCGGGACCCGGATTCGGTGCGACGTTCAGCTCACTGCCAACGCGGTCGGCAACGACGGGGACCGCGCCAAGTGGGGCGAGAGCGTCTGGACGTTCAGGGCGATCAGCAGTGGAGCGACGCTCTCCGTGCAGGATAGGAGTGCAGCCTCGATGCAGGCGTTCTTCGGAACGACGGACATTGGCGCAGGTGAATCCATCACGACGGACGTCATCCAATCGTTCCAGGCTGAGCCCTTCACGTGGGAGCTGAGCCTCAACTATCGGAAGCCGAGTGGGCGGCGAGGGAATGCGGGCGTCACGGCGGTCTGCGAGCCGTAGTGGGCACCGTCGCGGCGGCGGGGGCCTCCCTGTCCAACTTCAGGATTACTTCAGTACCGGCTCCAGAGAGATCCATGACCCAGGCTCGTTGGTGTGCCTCGCTCTTGCTGCTGCTCGGCTTCTTTCCCTCGGCGGTCGTGGGACAGGACGCTCCTCCGACCCCGCGATTCGACCCGCTGGGGCCCGGCACCCCAGCAATTCACGCCTCGCAAGTGCGCGACTCCGGCTCCCGGCATCCTCAGAAGCTGGCGGGCTTCGGGGCAGGGATTACCGTCACCGCGATCGCCCTGTCGCTCGATGAAGTCCTCGGGAGTTCGTGCATCGGATCGGGATCATACCTCACCCGATGTAGGGTGGGGTACGCTGCCGCGGTAGCCGTGGGAGGCGGTCTCGGGGCCCTGGTGGGCGCCATCGTGAAGACGGAGGACCCTCCGGGCCGCGCGGCGCGCACGCTGTTCGGTGCAGCCCTTGGCACGATGGGGGTATTCCTCGCCTCGAACCTCGCTTGCGAGCAGGAGCGCAGCTCGAATCCCGGGTACCTGTGTGGCTATGACGGGATGGTATCGACCCGCGCAACCCTGGTCGGGGCGCTCGTAGGCGGAGCACTCGGTGCGTCGATCGGACGTGGAGCACAAAGCATCGAGGTGGGGCACGTCGGCCCAGTGCCAGGCCACCGCGACCGAGTCGGTATGGGGGCCGTCCTCGTCTGGAGACACTGATCGGGTCGCCCCAGGAGTCCCGGCCCTCGCGCCGAGGCGCCCACGCTCCGCGCAGGATTTGACGCCCGCGTAGCCAGACTACACTTTGCGATGCAAAGTTAAAGGCTGAACCCGAGGTGTCGATGGGGATTCGGAAGTTCACCAAGCGCCGCACGCGGTTGGTGCTCCTGGGAGCAGCGGTCACTCTGCTGGTGGTCGCCGGCACCCAGTGGCGGGCAGCGATCCGCCGAGGTCGCTCGGTCCCGGACGAGCCGTTCCGGATCGCTGGCAACCTCTACTACGTTGGCGCCACCGGCGTCACGGCTTTTCTGCTCACGGGCCCGGAGGGCCACGTCCTGATCGACGGCGGTTTTCCCGAAACCGCGCCACTGATCATGGCCAGCATCGCCGAGCTCGGCTTCGACATCGCCGATGTCGACGTGCTGCTCAACTCACATGCGCACTCCGACCACGCGGGTGGACTTCGCACTTTGCAGGAAGCGTCCGGCGCCGAGCTGTGGGTGAGCGAGGGCGACGCCGATGTCATGGTGGCAGGCGGCGCCGGCGACACCTCGTTGGGGCTACCGCTACGGGTTCTGAACTTCCTCGGGATGAGCAGATTCCCGGCTCCGCGCGTCGATCACCAATTCAGCGACGGCGATACGATTCGGCTGGGGCCACTCTTGCTCACGGCGCATGTCACGGCCGGCCATACCCGCGGCTGCACCTCGTGGTCGTTCCCGGTCCATGATGGAGGCCGCAAGCTGCTTGCGGTCAACGTCTGCAGCCTTACGCTGTTCCCGTTCGTGTCACTGGTCGAGCCGGAGACCTATCCCGGGATCCGAGCCGACTTCGAGCGCAGCTTCGAGACGCTGCGGAACCTGCCCGCGGACTTGTTCCTGGCCTCGCACTCGAGTTGGTTCGGCCTGTCCCGCAAGCGGCGCCAACGCGCGGCCGCGGAGAATCCGGCGGAACCGTTCATCGACCGTGAGGGCTACCTAGCATTCATCGATCGGGCCGAGGCGCGATTCCGGGAAGTGCTAGCCGAGCAGCGCTGACACCCCGATCGATCCGGTTCTCGCGCCCGATGGTCAGGGCGGCGCCGAGACTTGGAGGTGGTGCCGAGGGTGAAGCGGTGCCCTCAATGGACGATTGCGAGCACCTCGCGCAACATGGGTTTTGACGCCCGCACGAACTCGCTGAGCGTGCCGCTCATTTCCTCCAGTTGGCTCCGCTGCTGCTTGAGGTCTTCGAGCATGTCCTCACGAATGCGGGCCCAGCTGTCGATCTTGTTCTCCATCTTGGTGGCAGCAGCTTCCGCTTCACCGGCGTCATTCAGAACCAGGGTCTCCGTCTTGGTTACGAACCCCTCGACAGCATCCTTGGCCGATCGCAAATAGGTGATCTCGACCGGATACTCGGTGCTCCGGTCCTCGGCGAGCTTCTGCATCGACTTGGCCGTTGCCCTGAGCCGAGGCACCTCGGTCCGCTTTGCGGTGATCTCATCGGTGAGGTCGCGTATCAACGAGCGCGTGCCCTTCCGGGTGAGCTTGGCCAGGTCTTCCGAGGCCTTCTCCACCGGGCTTTGCTCGCCGACGATCAGCAACTCCCACCCCAGGGCCTCCCCAGCGGTCAGCAGCGCCCGACGGAACTGTTCACGTTGACGCACCCGAAACCGGCCTTTTTGCTCGTATTTCGCGAGGGCCAACGAGGCCAGCTTGCGGGAGACCTGGCTCTTGACGTTCTTCGTGGCGGCTGGCTGATCTGCTACGTCTGCAGTGATAATGATGTCCTCCTGGACCACACCTGGAACCCGAATTGTTGCAACGGATTCCTGGATTACCCCGGAAAGGCGAGATCTCTCCATTCCGACGGAAACCGGCCTTCCGGGGCAGTCCCCGAGGATCGGAGATGCTTCAGCGGAACCGAGCCCGTGGTTCCTTCTGCCCCCGCCGACCGGTCGCCCGTTCGGCGGGGGCATTTCATCCGTCCGCTGCCGCTACCGCGCCCAGAGCCAGTCGTAGCTCAGCCGCACGTAATAGAAGCCACCGTTGAAGCCGAACGGCGTGCTCTCCGGATAAAGCGCACCCAGGTCCCGCGCGTTGGGGTTCTCGTCGGGATAGGTATTCAGGAGGTTGTTGGCGCCAATCGCGATCGATCCCTGATCCGAGAACGGATACGCGATTTCGGCGTCGACGATGAAGGACGCTCCGTACCGCTGATTGGGGTCGCTGAGCTCGGAATCGTAGAAACCGTCCCAGTAGCTCCCGCGCAGCAGGCCGTTGAACTGTCCCAGATCCTGCTGGAGGCTCAACACGCCGCGGAAACGCGGAAGCGCCGTCTCCAACTGCTGCACGCGCGAATCGTCGACCACCTCCGGATTACGGGCGGTGACGTCTGTTCCCGTGTAGTTGAACAGCAGGCTCAGATTCGTCGCCGGACCCGGTGAGTAGTTCGCAACCAGGTCGATCCCCTGAGTCAGGGTCTCGAAGTCGTTGGTGAAGAACCGGAACTCGGCCAGATTCGCTGCGCTCGTGATCCCCTCGGAAACCAGCAGAGCTACCTCGGCAGGCGTCAGCGCGAAAGTGCTCGTTTGCGCGAAGCGGTCGGTGATCGAGATGCGGAAGTAGTCCGCCGTCACGCGGAGGGCGTCTCGTTCGAACACGACACCGGCGGCGATGGCGGCGGAGGTTTCGGGCTCGAGCTGCTTACCGCCGCGCAGCGCTGCGACCCCCGAGGTCGACGGGATAGTACCGCGGTTGACCAGGTCGCCGATGTCAGCGTCGAACACGGTCGAAACGTTGAAGGCGTTCTGCTGGCCGGGGGTGGGCGCGCGGAAACCGGTGTTGGCGCTCGCCCGGAAGGCTAGCTCATCGTTGGCCTCGATGCGGAATGAGATCTTCCCGGTGGCCTTGCCCCCGAAGTCCGAGAAGTCCTCGTACCGGCCCGCAACACCCAGGGCCCATATGTCATCGGGCCTGCCCAGGTTCAGGTCGGCGTAGATCGCGGTGTTGCTGCGCGACCAGTCACCCGCCGCGAGAGGGCTGAAGCCGGGGAACCCGTTCGAAGACGAACTGAAGCCCTGGGCGGCATACGGTCCGATCTTCCACGACTCGTCCTGGCCCTGGCCGATCTCGAAACGCTCCTCGCGCTGCTCGAAGCCACCGGCAATGCTTGCCAACTCGTTGATCTCGTAGGCGAGATCGAGGTTCAGGTTCAACTCTTCCTGGTTGTAGAGGCCGGCGTCGAAGGAGGTAGGAGTCTCCGGGCCGAGCGCCGCGTTCACCGTGTTGTAGATGAAGAAGTCGACCCGGTTCTTGCCGAAGCTGGCGCTCGCATCCCAGGAGATGCCGCGTTCGGTACGGCCCTTGACCCCACCCACGAACGAGGCGTCCAGAACCTCGCCCCCGAACTGGGGTGTGAACCCCCCGGGGAACATCTCCTGGAAGGAGAAGCAGTTCGGGTCGGACTTGATCTGCTGGAGGGCCACCGGATCTGGGACGTTGTTGGTGATGCTGACGACCGGGCAGCCGGCCGACCCGAGCCCCTTGGCCTGCAGGACGTCGCCGATGAGCAAGCTCTCGCCGCCGTCGCCCGAGAAGACGCCGCCGCGCGTGTTGGGGTTCCGGAAGAAGAAACCGCCATCAACCCGCTTGGTGTGGACGTTTCCGAAGGAGTAGACCTGCTCTTCGCCCTCGAAGGTATATCCGGTGTTGAGCCAAAGCTTGAAGTCGTCGGATACCCTCGGGGACCCCCAGACCTGAGCAGTCGGCGTCCGCACGGCGGTGTTGCCGGCAGCCACCAGGGCCGCGGCGTCGGAACGCTGAATGGCGCGGTCCGTCGGATCCTGGTTCCCGTACTCCATGGAGAAATTCGCGAATCCGGACTGACCCAGGGGCAATCCGACGTTGGCGGCCACGGACGTGGTGTTACCCTTTCCATCCCACCGTTGACCGTCGCCATCCGTGAAGCCGGAGCCGTCGAAGTGCTGGCCCTGCTTGACCTGGACCGACCCGCCCGAGCGGTCGTTCTTGAGCTGGAAATTCAGAACCCCGGCGACGGCATCCGACCCGTACTGCGCGGAGGCGCCGTCGCGCAGTACCTCGACCTGACGTAGCGCGATTCCCGGAATCGATCCGATGTCGGGGCCCTGGGCACCGTCGGAGAGACCGCCGCCCAGCCACGAGATGATCGCTCCGCGGTGACGGCGCTTTCCATTGATCAGGACCAGCGTGTGATCGGAGGCCAGACCCCGCATGTTGGCCGGGCGCGTGATTGTCGACGCGTCGCTGATCGGCTGGATGCCCACGTTGTAGGAGGGCACCACGTTGCGAAGCAGGAAGTCGATGTTCGTCTCGGCTTGCTGAACGATCTCAGTCGTCGGGATCACGTCGATTGGAACCATCGACTCCGTAACCGTGCGCGGACGCTGCCGACTACCGGTCACCACGAGCTCATTGAGCGCGAAGGCCGAGACGGTGAGCAGGATCTCGACAGTCTCCGTCCCTCCACTTGCGACCGTCACGCTCATGGTCTCCAAACCGTACCCGAGAAGCCGCACCTCGAGGGCGTGCGTGCCCGCTCCGACTCCGCTGATCGCGAACGTGCCGGTGGGCCCGGTGTACGCGACGAGTCCCAGGGCGGGGAGCTCCACCCGCGCGCTGCCGAGCCCGAGACCGCTCTCGGCGCTCCGCACGGTTCCTTGGATCGTGCCCTGCGCTTGGGCCGTGACGGGGGCAACGGCAAAGACCAAAGCCACCGCCAGCCAATTCCATCTGATCATGTCAGATACCCTCTTTGGGGGAGAATGCTGGCCGATCGGGACGAACGGGATACCATCCGTCCTGCTTGGCCTCTTAGACCGACATTACCAGGTGTCCGATCCCGCCCGCAATTATGGAGTTGGCGCTTCCCGACTGGGCCGGCGGGACTGTTCTGGCACTTTCTTGGGGGCGTCAGTCGACTTTATGGGCCGGGCAGGAGCATAGTGCGGACACGAGGTGCTCGGCCCACCCGGACGCTGCATCCGGCAAGCGCCAAGCAAACGAAGGCGGAGCGGCTGAGCCCAGGGCGTGCCGAAACACGCTTGAGACCATGAAGCCCCAGAACCACGCGGTAGCCTCAGCGCACGAGATATTGAGCGACGGGGAGTGAGGACAGTAGTTCCTCACACTCCCTGTGATGCGTCGTGACACCCCTCGACGCTTGCTCCTGATGCCTCCGACCAATAACCATGGTGGTCGCAGGATCCTGCCCCCACATGGATCGCCCTTGATCAGGAGACTCCCATGCGCCGTCCCCCGTTGCTCTCACTTGTTGCCATCTTGGTTACGCTTGGCTGTAGCGCCGAAGCGCCAGCTCCAGAAACGTATCCCGACGCGGTGGCAGCGGACCCGAACCACTACTCGACACTCTACGAAAACGATGCCGTTCGCATCCTTCGGATCGAGTACGGGGCCGGCGAGCAGTCGGTCATGCACCATCACCCCGAGCACTGCTGGGTCATGGTCGGCGCTTCCGAGTGGACGATGACGGCGCCCGACGGCACCACCGAAATGGTCCCGGGCGCGTCGGGCGATTTCGGATGCGTGCCGGAGGGTGCGCACCAGCCGACCAACTCCGGGAGCGGACCCGCGACGGTCGTCGCTTTCGAGATCAAGCCTGGAGCCACAGCGGGTGGCGACATGATCGAGGGGCCTGGAGCGGTCGCAGTCGATCCGGACCACTACACCGTGGAATTCGAGAACGATGCGGTGCGGATAATTCGGATCGCGTACGACGCTGGCGAGGACGGAATAACACACGGCCATCCCGCCAACTGCATCGTTTGGCTCGGGGTACCCGAAGGTGACGAAGCACCGGAGGTCGGCGATTTCGAGTGCGGCGACGCAGAGACACATACCCCCGCCCCTGCCACTACTTCCGTCGAGCTGATCGCCATCGAGTTCAAGGGTCGCGCGACTGCGCAGCAATAGACGCGGACGTTCCCGCGGCACCCCTCCTCCGTCCCGGTTCGTCCCCACCGGAAGGGGGAGGGGCGATTCGGTATCAGGAGGAATGTTCGGCCCTCTTACGGATCTGGATGCGACCGGCGGGCTCGAGCGCGCAGCTAGAGTCGGCCGTCGTGTTCTGACGAGGTCTAACTCCCGAACCGCGGAGTTTCCGTCACGGCCAGGTCACTGAAGAACCCCTGTAACCTTGCTCGCAGGCGCTCTTTCTCCAGCGGCTCATAGTCCCTCTCCGCGATCGCGGAAATCATGTGGTCGTTTCGCTTGACCGCGATGACGGCTATCAGCACGTCGAAAGATTCCGATCCACTGCCCGCTATCCGTTGCAGGAGCGATCCCTTGGGGACCCTATAGATGTGTAGAGCGGCCTGCCCGTATGCCGTGGACACGAAGAGCTCTTCCTCGAGGTCAGGTTCTTCCGCCAGGTTGTGTCGCCAGTCGCCGAGCGCCTTGCGGGCGAGATTCCTCGAGACGTTTTGGGGGTCGTCCCTCGCCATGTTCTCAAGTGCGACTTGAGGAATATGCCTGACACTGGCCAGCAGCACCTCCCCGAAGTCTTCCACGTAGAAGACAACCATGTCGAAGTTGCCCTCTCGCGTCTCCGATTGGTCTTGAGTCCTGAACGGGACGCCCGCCCAATTGCTCGCTTTCGGCACGGGTACACTGAAGAGACTTCTTGAGCTGGTGTACTGTCCGTCCCTGAGCGTCCCCTTCAGCCGCTGCCCTGACGCACCTTCAGAAGTCCCAGCGACTGCTATTCCTGTGAGGAACAATGCGAGCGCGCTGGACCGCAAGACGCGTAGCCCTTTTGACGCTGGCCCGACCATGAGAATCCTCCTCGATAACGACAGCAGTAACGCGTTCGGCCTGCTGGCCTGGAATGGCTGCTGTCGACCGAACGGATCCGCTGCCGACCTACGCCCGTAATTTAGTCAGGTGCAGCCGCCAGCGCTCCTGCCACGGCCCTACTTGAACACCTCTTGTCTACGGTCGTCGACGTTGACCACACTTCCACCATGTCCAAGCGCCGAAGTAGGCTCGGGGTCCTATCCGCCGTCGTCCTCTTCATTGCAGTCGCCGCTGTCGCGGCGCTGGTGGAGAAAGCCACTAGGACGGCCGCAGGCTCAGTCGCCCAAGGCGTAGCTGACGCTGCAGCCCTCGCCGGTGCCAGTGCGTTGCTCGACGCACCTGACGAGGAAGGCCTCGCGGAGGCAAGGGTCCGTGAATACATCGAGTTGAACGCAACCTCCCAGCCCTTCGACGTGTCGGAAAGACTGGTCGAGGTAGATGGTGAGGCGGGGACTGTAGAGGTGCACGTGGTGGCCAAGGCATATGGGCTTCCCGTGTTCGTGGCCTATATCCTTGGTGTAGAACGAGTGGACGTGCCCGCAATGGCAGTGGCAGAAGGTCGGGGAATGCGCTGCTTTCCCCTGGGTGAGTCGCCGGAGGGTACGCGGCAAATGCGGTGCGAAGGCATGCTCGAGCCGCTCAGGCTCCGGGGGGAGGATCGCGAGCGCCGCTAGCCCCCGAGCCCCTCGAAAACCTGCTCGATCCGACGGCGCAGGTCCGCGTCGGGGAGGTCGCCCCGACCGGCGCCCATGTTGTCGACCATGTGTTCAGGGTTGTCCGTGCCCGGAATAACGACGGTCACCGCCGGATTCGAGAGACCGTACTTCAGGCAGAGTTGCGCCCAACTCGTGGCGCCGATCTCGCGTGCGAAGTCGGGGAGCGGACGGTCGCCCACAAGCGAGAATACGCCGCCGCGGCGGCCCGCGAAGGGCCTGGCCACCACCACCGCGACGCCGTGATCTGCCGCCAGCGGAAGAATCCTCTCGGCTGCGGCTCGATCGAGCACCGAGTAGTCGATCTCGATCATGTCGAGGTCGCCCTCCCGGATCAGCCGCTCGAGTTCCGGATACTGCTCGGCGCTCATCGTGGTGACGCCGAGGTATCGGATCCGCCCGGCCTCCTTCCACTCTCGCAGGATCGGCAACAGGACTTCCACGCCGTCGAGAAAGTGGACGCGCATGGCCGATACGCGCTCGACCCTCAGCGCGGTCATACAAGCCTCGAGCGAAGCGACCGCTTCTTCGCGGTTGGCCGGCGTCGGGACTTTGGTCGCGATGAATACGTCGTCGTGGGCGTCCAGCTCACGGAGAATCTGGCCAATGACCTCTTCGGCCCGCCCGCGGCCGTAAA
>JAHEKN010000040.1 GCA_024638305.1 Gemmatimonadota bacterium
GGCCCGCGATGAGGACGCTATCGAGAGGGAGCGCTTGCCCGGCCGAAGCCACGGGCGCCCCGAGGTATGCCACGGCGGCACTCACGAGCGCCACGACTGGGGCCGCACTGGCCGGCGGACGGGCTGTTTGCGGTCGCATGGTGCTCTTCCCTCGCGCTCAGCCCGGCAACTGCGTGCCCGCGATCACGTTCAGATTGGGGAGCATCACGATCTCGATCCGCCGGTTCCGCCGACGCTCCTCGGCGCCGTCGTTGGGAGCGATGGGCTGGAACTCGCCGTAGCCCGCTCCCGAAAGGTTGGTTGGTGGCACACCCTGCTGCACCAGGAGCTGGACCACCGCGAGGGCGCGCGCGCTGGAGAGCTCCCAGTTGGACGGGAAGCGCGACGTGGCAATGGGCACGTTGTCGGTGTGGCCCTCCACCTGGAAGCTCCGGTCATCGAGGTCGGCCAGGACCGACCCCACCTCCGCCAGGGTCTGCCGCCCCTCTCGGCCGACCGTCGCGCTCCCCGACTCGAAGAGCACGTCCTGGGGGAGCTGGATGACGAGCCGGCCCCGCACGATGGCGACGCTCAGCTGCCCCCCGTCGATGAGCGACTGGAATCGGCCGATCACGTCCTCGTAGATGCGGTTCCGGTCCCGGATCTCCCGCTCGATCGCGGCCAACGACGCGAGTCGCTGCTGCAGGTCGCGCGTCTCGCCGCCCCGCTGGCGGAGCGCCGACTCCAGCCGGTCGACCTCCGCGCGCGCCTGGCTCCGAAGCATCTCGAGCCGCTCGCTCTCCTCCGTGTAGAGCTCGACCTCGGCTTGGAGGCGTTCCATCTGGCGGAGCAAGGCACCCTCGCGGCCGTCGGCCTCGCGGGACGCCTCCTGCATCTCCGCCCGCAGGTCGGCCTCGATCGCTCGCCGGCGCTCCACGTCCGCGCGCAGCGCCGCGCGCTCGTCCTGCACGGTCGCGAGCTCCGCCAGCGTGGTGGTGTGCGTGCCCTTGGTGACGCACGCTTGTAGCGCCAGCGCTGGCAGGAGTGCCCCCGGGAGAAGCCACCGGGTCCAGATCATCGCATGCCTCCGTGACGGGACCCGTGTCGGCCCCGGATCGAGTCGTCTCTAGCTGCTAGCGGCTGCCCTGCTCGGACACCCTGCGGGTCACGAGCTCCGTGCCGAGCGTCTTTCCCTTCAGGATGGCCGGCACGCCCTCCTCCATCCACACGGGCGCGGGCGCATCCATCAGGTAGTGGTCGAAGAACTGCTGCATGCGAATCGCCCAGTCTTTGCGGTTCTGCTCCTGACGGAGCCCATGCGCCTCGCCGTTGTAGTTGAGCATCCAGACCGGCTTCTGCAGCCGACGCATGGCCACGAACATCTCGATTCCCTGATACCACGGCACGGCCCCGTCCTCGTCGTTGTGCATCATGAGGAGCGGCGTCTGGATCTTGTCGGCGTAGAAGAGGGGCGAGTTGTGCAGGTACTCGTTGGTGGCCTCCCACAGCGTGCCGCCGATGCGGCTCTGCGTGCGCTCGTACTGGAACATGCGGCTCATGCCCGTCTGCCAGCGGATGCCGCCGTAGGCGCTGGTCATGTTCGAGACCGGAGCGCCGGCCTCCGCCGCGGCGAACAGGTTGGTCTTGGTGATCATGTACGCGATCTGGTATCCGCCCCAGGAATGCCCCTGCACGCCGATCTTGTCGGGATCCACGAACCCCCGATCGATCAGGCTTAGCACGCCCGGCACTACCGCGTCCAACGCGCTCTCGCCCGGATACCCGATCTCGTAGGGGATGTCCGGAATGAAGACCACATAGCCGCGGCTCACGTAGAACGGTACGGAGACCGAGGAGCCGCCAGGCGTCGGCGCGCGGTACTGGTGGACGCCGTCCGACATGCGCTCGTAGAAGTAGACCATCATGGGGTACTTCTGCGTCGGATCGAATCCGTCCGGGGTGAAGAGGATGCCCTGGAGTGGGATGCGGTCGCTGGACGTCCACTGGACGACCTCCGCCGATCCCCAGCGGTACTGGGCCTGCTGCGGGTTGGCGTCGGTGACCTTCACCATGTCCGTGATGGAGCCGTCGGTGACCCAGAGATCGGGGAACTCTCGGAAGTCCTCCCGCGACACGAGCCAGCGATCCGCGTCGGCCGCCTTGCCGCGCACGCGGTAGCGCTTGTCGCCAAGGACGATCTCGGTGGGCGCGCTGGCGCGGTCGCTCCGACCCGCGAAGAACCCGGACTGCTTGCCGGTCAGGTGGAAGGCATCGAGCAGGATCTCGCCCTCGGGGACGTGGTCGAGCTCGGGATCCGTGCTCACGTAGCGGAAGCGCATGCCGGAGGCCCTGCCGGCACCGGCCGTCAGGTTGGTGGTGGTGCCCGAGCCGGGCTCGAAGCGGAAGACGTCGTTTCGGTCGTAGTAGAGGAACGCCCGGTCGCTCGCCGTCCAACCGGCCGAGCCGTAGGGCGGAGGCAGGTCGGGATGGTCGTCGAGCTCGTTCCAGACCGGGCGCTCGGCGCCGGCGCTGAGCACGAGGGTCTCGCCCCCGGCCATGGGCGCGGCCTTCCAGTGCCGGGCCTCGCCGTCCCACCAACTCGCGTAGGTGCCGGCTGGGGAGAGGCCCGCCCCGCCGAACCCCTTGAGGCGCTCGGCCATCAGCCGCGCACGGCCGGTGGTCACGTCGATCGCGTACACGTCGTTGTAGCGACCGTCCCACGAGACCAGTTGCCGGTGCGGCACGTCGGTGATCCCGAGCGCGTAGCGCGACTCGCCCTCGTCGGCAAACCGGACATTGGGGAGCGCCTCGGTGCCGAGCTGGACGACCCGGCCGTCGCGGAGGTGCGCAACCGCCGCGTACGTGCGGTTCCGCTCCTGATCGGCCTGGACGAGCTGCATGGGTTGGAGGTAGGGGTCCTTCCAGTTCCAGATGTCGAGCACCACGCGGTCCTCGTCGAGGACCTTCTCGTCCGGCTCGGGCGCTGGACGGGGCGCGGTCCCGAAATGCAACCGTGCGCCGCTCTCCGAGAACTCGAGGTCGCCGTGCTCGCTCACCCACCAGCCACCCGGAACGCCGGACGTGGCGGAGCTGGCCACCACGGACGGCGACCAGGAGCCGGCGGTGGCGCGGTGGAGCGCGAACTCCGGCTGCTCCGCGGCCCAATCGGCGGCGTCGGTCAGAAACGCCACCTGGCTGCCGTCTTCGGAGAGCGCGATCTGGCGATAGTGGCCTTCGGCGCCCATGACCGTGTGGAGCGTCCCTGCCGGAAGCGTCAGGACGTGCGCTCCGTCCCCCGTGCCGTCTTCGGTGGAGGTCGTGAACGCCAGCGCCGCGCCGTGGGTCGCGAACACGTACTCGACCACGTTCTCGTAACGCGTCTCCTGACCCGAGGCGAGATCGCGCACGACGAGGATCTTGCCCTCGTCCTTGTCGTGGTCCGGCTCACCGGACTCTTCGGCCTCCTCCTCTTCGGCGGGCGCGTCGGGCTCGGCCTCTTCGTCCTCCGGCTCCTCCGGTTTCACCAGGTACGCGAGCCAGGCACCTTCCTCCGCCACCTCGAAACCCGCGACCTCACCCAGATTCGTGATCCCGGACATCTGCGGTCCGCGCCCCACGAACACGGCAGCGAGGTCGGCAACCGCGAGCTCGCTCTGAGGCAGATCGTCGCCCCGCTTTCCCTCGAGCTTGAGCGAGTCGGTGAGCGCCTCGGGAGCCGGTACCGAGTAGACCAGGTACCGGGAGTCGGACGTGAACTGGGGTGATGTGCCACGGACGGTAAGCACCGGGCCACCCTCCGCGGAGGCGCGCAGGGTGAGCGTCGGATCCCCCTCCATGGCAGAAAGCACGTAGGCCAGCCATCCTCCGTCGGGTGACAAGGATTGCCCTCCGATCTGGTTCCAGCGGAGGACGTCCTCGTGATCCAACGGACGCTGCTGTGCCAGCGCCGGTCCCGTGAGAACGAATCCGGCCATCGCCGTCGAGACTAGGATGCGCCACGCCTTCATGGAGAATCTCCTGATCCGGGTGTTCAACGCCTCCATCCTAAGACACGGCGCGTCCGTCGGCACGGGATCTGCGAAGCCGTGACACCGATGTTCGAGACGGCCCTCCTGTTCTTCGCCGCCGTCCTGCCGGGGCTCTACGCCTGGTGGAGCGGGCGCGGGCTCACGCGCGATCTCGACGACCCGCTCCTGAACGAGCGCGCCTTCGCCCGTGGACGCCGGGTTACGCTCGTCACGATCGTGGCGGTCGTGGTGGTCGCGGTCGTGGGCGGCGCGTGGGCCACGGCTATCCTGCCGCTCCTGATCGTCGGCGTCATGCTCGGCACCTACCCGTCCCGCCGCGCGCTCCTGGAAGAGGATTGGGGCCCGGTGGCCTATCTCTCCCACCAGGCCCGGCTCCTGCTCGGCATGTTCGGACCGTGGATCCTGCTGCTGGCCGGGCCCCTGGTGTACATGGCCTGGCCGGACGCCGCTCTGCCCACGAGCCCTGCGTACGTTGGAGGGCTCGCCCTCTGGGGGATCTTCGGCGGCCCCGTGCTCATCCGGCTGCTCCGGGTGCGGCCGCTCGCGGACCAGGAGCTCCTTCGTGCCTGCGAGCCGGTGTTGGCTGCGGCGTCCTGCAGGGCACCGGAGCTCCTGGTGACGGAGGCCGACGGCAGTCGCTGGGCCAACGCGTTCGCGGTCCCGAGACCGGGAGCCCCCGCCGTGCTCTTCACGGACGGACTGCTCCGGGACCTGGATCGCGACGAGATCCGGGCCATACTCGGCCACGAGCTGGCGCATCTGGAGGACTTCGACGGAGGGCGATGGCTTCCGAGGGCGCTGGCCCCCGCGGCGCTCGGACTCGGACTGGTCGTTGCGCTTCAGTTGGGGAAAGTCGTCTCGCCCTGGGTAGCGTGGCTCTTCCCGGTCGCGCTGTTGCTCGTGTTGGTCTTCCTGGGCGGGCGCGTGCAGAAGCGCGAGACCGCGAGCGACCGCCGGGCGATCGAGCTCGCGGGTGACCCGGATGCGCTCGCCCGCGGCCTCGAGAAGATCCACGCTCGCGCCCGCATGCCGCGCCGCATGGACTCCGAGCTCGAGGCGCGGCTCAGCCACCCGAGCCTGGCCCGGCGCCTTCGGGACATCCGAGCCGTGGGGGCCGAGGCCGCGGAGGCGACGGGGGCCACGGAGGCGCTGACACCGGGCGATCGGTCCGTGCCGGCCAGTCGGCCCCCGCTCCATCTGCGGGCCATCTCCCCCCTTGGCGCCGTGATCGTCCTGGCGGACGACCGCTTCCACTCTTTCGAGAACGTCCCGAGCGAGTCGGGGGAGACGCTCGATGCCTTGCAGAGCGGGGCCTCGGGCCGCTCCTATCCGTACGGAACGCTCCGCGAGCTCCGTGTCGAGGCGCGCGGACGGAAGCGCTTTCTGGTGCTGCGCGATGCTGTCGGAGGCCGTCCGCAGCGTTTCCGGATCGAGCCCAGCCGGGTGCCCCAGCTCCAGGACCGTCTGGACGGCATCGACCTTCAACTGGCCGGCGGCTCCGGGGCGCGCGTCGCGGACCGCAACTGGCGCCTCGCTCGTCTGTCCGCCTTGGTCGCGGCGCTCGTTGCGGCCCTTGCAGGGGCCTTCGGCTTCCTGCTCGCGGCTCTGGCCACGGCTCTGATGCCGCGCCGCCCGATTCTCTGGGCGGCCGGGGTGACCGGCGCGGTCGCGGCCGCCGCGACCATGCTGGGTGGGCGTCCGACCTTGCTCCCGGTCGGGCCGTCTCCGCTACTCGGCCCCCTCGTGGGGGCGGTCGCGGTGCTGTTGCTCGTCCTGGCCGAGCGGAGCCGAGGGGCGGGGCCGGAACGGACGGACACCGAAGACCTCACGGTGCTGGTGGTGGCAGGCCTCGGCCTGACGGCACTCGTCCTTCTGGTGTTCCAGCTATCCGCCGTACCCGCTGGCTCCTTGCTGATGGGCGCGCATCTATGGGCGCGCGACCTGCCGGAGCCCCTCGCTCTGCTCACCGGTGCCGGCGCCGGGCTGCTGCTCCTGGAACGCCGTCCTGCCCGTGTGGCGGGCACGCTCGCGCTGATCGCAGCGGGACTGGTCGCGGCCACGGGGCTGAACCTGGTCCGTGCCCGGTCCGGCGACTTGCTGGCGGAGGCGCCGCCCGTGCAGAGCGTCCCACCACTCGAAGGAGAGCTGCTCCGCACCGTGACGGTGGACAAAACCGCATCGATCGTGCGCATCGACCCGGCCGGCGGAGCCATCCTCGTGGGTGCATACCCCGAGGACGGGAGCGTAGCGATGGAGTATCGGGTCGAGTATCGGGTCGACTCCGACGGGCGGGCCGGCACCTGGCGGGAGGTGCGCGCCGACCAGCTCGAGTGGAGTGACGGCGGCAGGCTCGTGGGGCTGGTTCTCGAGGAGGGCGTGGTCTTCGTCGAGGATCCGGACGGAGGCAACCGGGCGGAGTACGCGCTCGGCCGGCTCCAGCAGGCGGACCTCCGCACGGGCGGGGGCGATTGGATGGTGACCGATCACGGGGACGAGGGTCCTTCCCTCACTGTCTATGCAGGCCCGGTCTCGCGCGCCGCCACGGACCATCGGACGGAGGTTCGGCCCCGAACGGTGGCGCTTCCTCCCGGGCGGGCCCTCGCGTCCGTCGCCCTCACCGAGCGAGCGCTCGTCTTCAGCACGTCGATGCCCGAGCGGGGCTGGCTGCCCTCGGTCGCCATCGGCGCCTGGCCGATGAGCTACGCCGTGGCGGTTGCCCCCGACGGCGCGGACGCTGCCGTCCTGCTCGATGGCGCGTCGGCGATGGGTCTCGACTGTCGGGCGGGGACCGCGGGGGAGGCCATCTGCGTGACGCACGCGACAACCCGCACCGAGGTCTGGACGGTCGACCCGAGCACGGCTCACATCCGGCCCATTGCCGCGCTGCGCGGCTGGTGGTGGGGCGAGCCCGCTACGGATGGCGTGATCCTCGACGACTACCGGAGCGCACCCGCGTGGGTCGGCGGAGACCCGGCCGGGATCTGGCGGCTCCCCGTCGACGGCTATCAAGCAACCGGAGTGACCCCGGGAACCGGCTGGCGTCAGGCGCTCGACGTCGCGGGTGATTTGATGGCCGTGGCGTGGGCGGACGGGGAGCGATCGCGCGTCGACATCTACCGACTCCGTACCCCGCCGGCGGGGGACCGGAGCGGAGACTGAGGAAGGAGGCGAGGCTCGTTCCGGCCTGCCGGCTCGGTTGTGGCGAGCCCCAACGCCACTAATTTCGGTGGCCATGGCACGCGTCGAATCCCACCCATCCGAAGCGGGACCCGCCGACAGGACCCCGGAGGCCTCCGACACCGCCGCCGGCTTCGAGCTCCTGGACGGCTTCGAGCGGTTCCACCAGCGGGACGACGTGTTCAGCCGTTCCTTCTGGGACGAAGAGGTCCGGAGCGGCCGGTCGGAGCTCTTCTACGAGACGTACCGCACTCCGCTCCAGAAATGGAAGACGGTGGACGGCTTCACCCAGCGCGACTACGCGCTCCGGAACGCCAGTTGGCACGTGCCCGACATCTTTGCCGAGCTCAAGGGCGCCGCAGACCGGCGCGAGGGATTCCTGGACGAGTTCTCGGTGCTCCGGCCGGGTCCCGACGAACAGGTGGAGGTCCGCTCCCCGGCCGACATGGCCCGTGACGTCAAAGCCGTGGCGCGCACGTTCGGGGCAGACCTGGTGGGCATCACCGCCTACGACGAGCGCTGGGTCTACGCGTCCAAGTACAGCCGGCAAACCGACGGGGAGAAGGAGCAAGAGCTTCCGGACGGGATCACGAGCGTGATCGTGATCGCGCAGTCCATGGACTTCGACCTGATCAAGACCGTGCCGTCGGCGCTGTCGGGGACCGCGACCGGGATCGGGTACTCCAAGGACACGACGGTGCTGCTCGCGCTGGCGCAGTACATCGTCAACCTGGGCTACCGAGCGGTGCCCTCCATGAACGACACGGCGCTCGCCATCCCGTACGCCATCAAGGCGGGACTGGGCGAGTACGGGCGCCACGGCCTCCTCATCACCGAGGAGTTCGGGCCGCGCGTCCGCCTGGGGAAGGTCTTCACGGATCTGCCGCTCGCACACGACCGGCCCAAGCGATTCGGCGTTCGGGAGTTCTGCGAGGTGTGCCGGGCATGCACGGACGCGTGCCCCGCCAAGGCGATCCCTGGCGGCGCGCCGTCCGCGGAGCGCCACAACCGCTCCAACCTGGCCGGAGTGGTGAAGTGGTCGGTCGATGGCGTGAAGTGCTTCCAGTTCTGGGCGAACCAGAACTCCGACTGCTCGATCTGCGTCCGCGTGTGTCCCTACAACCGGGACTACTCGCGCGCGGGCAGCCGGCTCTGGCGGCGGCTGGCGGGCACGCCCCTGCGGAAGCTGATGCTCGCCCTCGACCGCCGGAGCGGCCGGGGGGATCGCATGGCTCCGGGCGAATGGTGGAGGAGGGCGCGCGCGCGCATGGGTGGGGGCGGTCCGTGATGTTGAGCCGGTCGCGCGCACGGGCGGCCGGTCCGGCCTTGTTGGTCGCATTGGCGCTCGGCGTATTCGCGCCGGCCGCGAGCGGCCAGACCATTCGGGGCACGCTACTCCAGGAAGGGTCGGACGCCCCCATCAACCTCGGCTTGGTCGTGATGCTCACCCAGGCCGGAGATTCCGTGGGAGCCGCGCTCACCAACGAGCGGGGAGAGTTCTCGCTGACGTCGCCCGAGCCCGGGAGCTTCCTGCTCCACGCGGCCGCGTTCGGACACCACCAGCGGACGGCCGGGATCTTCGAGCTCGGTGAGAACGCCGAGATGACCGTCGAGTTCCGTCTGGCCATTCAGGTCTTCGAGCTCGAGGGACTGGAGATCATCGCCGACCAGATCACGGAGCCCCAGCTCGTCCGGAACGGGTTCTACAGCAGGCTGCAGCGCGGCCTGGGCCATTTCATCACGCCGGAGGACCTCGAGAACACCATGGCCCTCCAGACCCAGGACCTGTTTTACCGCATGGGCCGGGTGCGGGTGGTGTACGGCGGGATCACCGGCGACCGCGTGGTGATGAGGGGGCCCAACGGGACCTGCAGCCCCCGCGTCTACGTGGACGGGCATCGGATGTCGCTCTCGGGCACGTCCCTCAACCACATCGTACCGCTTCACGCGCTCGCGGCCGTGGAGGTCTACCGGGGGGCCGCCGAGATCCCCATCGAGTATTCCGGCATCGGCCTGGACCTCTGTGGGGCGATCGTCTTCTGGACCAAGTAGGGCGACGGGCCGCGGAACGCCCGACCCAACCGCGGCCCCAACCGCGGCCCCAACCTCGGCCCCAACCGCGCTCCCCGACCGGGCCCCGACTTCACACGAGCCACCCCCCCCCGCCTGCCACGAGCCCCCCGCGGCGACTAATTACGAAGACATGGGTAGACAGCGCGGGCCACGCCGTGTACCTTGGTCTACGAAGAGTTGCGTAGTGACCACCGGACCCCAACCCGCGGAGTGCCCCCGGTGACCGACATCAGCTTCACGGAACGTGAACTGGACGTGATGAGCGTCCTCTGGAAGCACGGCTCCGGCACCGTGGCCGAGGTCCGCGAGGCGCTGGGTCAGCGCATGGGTTACACGACCGTGCTCAAGATCCTCCAGATCCTGGAGGAGAAGGGCCACGTCACCCACGAGCCCGAGGGGCGGGCGTACCGCTACCGCGCCCTGGTGGAGCCCGAGCAGGCGGGAGACTCCGCGCTCGGCCGGATCCTCAACAAGGTGTTTCACGGCTCGGTGGACATGCTGGTGGCGCAACTCGTGTCGGATCGTGATCTATCACCCGGCGAGATCGACCGTCTGCGAGAGATCGTGGACGGGCTGTCGACGGAAGGCGAGGGAGGGGACGAAGGATGAACGAGCTACTGCAGTACTGGTTCCTGAGCGGCTTGCTGCTCGCCGCCGCCGGGTGGTGTGTCGAGACCGTGCTCCGGCACCGGGGCCGAGAGGCGCGCTGGGTGTGGGTCACCACGGGGATTCTCACGCTCGCTTCGCCGCTGTTCGCGAGCCTCTGGTCCGCGGGCGCCGGGGCCTCCGCACCCTCGGGCGCGGCGTCACGCACGCTCCCCGGTGTCGAGATTCTGGGCGTGATCCCAGGTGCGGCCGGGGGCGGGATCGATCTGACCTTGCTCGTGCTCCTGGCGTGGGGCGTCGTGTCGATCGCCATGCTGGCCAGCGGCGTATTCGCGCTCGGGCGCCTCCACGCGAGCGCCCGCAGGTGGCGGACCGCAGAGGTGCTCGGACACTCCGTGCTGCGCTCGGGCGACTTCGGTCCGGCCGTGATTGGAGTGCGCCGGCCCCGGATCGTCCTTCCCGAGGATCTGGCCGACTGCTCGGAGGCGGAGCTTCGCATGATGCTCCAGCACGAGGTGGAGCACATCCGGACCCGGGACCCGCTGCTCCTCCGCTGCGCCTACGTGGCCGCGGCGGCCATGCCGTGGAACCTGGCTCTCCTCTGGCAAGTCGGACGGCTCCGCCAGAGCGTGGAGCAGGACTGCGACCTGCGCGTGATCCGGCGGGGGACGGCGCCCCGCCCGTACGGCTCACTCCTCGTCAAGATGGCCAGCCGCCGGGCCTTCGGACCGCAGTGGATGGGCGCGGCCGCCCTCGCTGAGGACCGAAGCGGAGTCGCGCGGCGACTGCGGTTGCTCGGTGACCGCTCCGGACAGGCGCGCACCACCGTGACGGCTCTGCTGATCATCGCCGGGGCCACGGCGCTCGGCGTTTGGATGGGGATTCCGTCGCCCATCCGCTTCGGCGACGACGCGCCGGCCAAGTGGGAGGTCAAGGTGTCCCCGGACGTGAAGGTCCAGCCGGCAATCGCGCCGAAGGTGAGCGTCGAGTTCGGGAAGCCGACGTTCGAGGGCGAGTTCTCCTTCGGGGAGCTCGACAAGGTCGCGAAGGAGCGCGCGGATGCCATGGAGCAGGAGGCCGCCGACCGTGCCAAGGTCCTCGAAGAGGCGGAAGGTCGCGCCCGCGGATCGGTCATTCGAGTGCGCGGCAACGCCGATCGCGCGGACGCGGAGGAGTCCATCGATCCGCTCGTCTACATCGACGGCGTCCGCTTTGAAGGGGACGTCGGGACCATCGACCCGGACGGGGTCGAGCGGGTGGAGGTGCTCAAGGGGGCGGCCGCGGCGGCGTTGTACGGTGACGAAGCCGCGGGCGGCGTCGTGCAGATTTTCCTCAAGGACGGGGTCAGGCGGCCGGGCGGGAGCTGAGGGCGGCGGGTCGCCCAGCCGGCGCCCTACTCCATCCCCGCCTGCGCCTTCACGTACTCGGCAGCCTCGCGGTGCGTGGCCCACCACACGTCCGGCCGCGAGCGGATGTGCTCGATCAGCCCCTCGAGCGCGACCATGCGGGAGCGATGTCCGATCACGTGCGGGTGCATGGTCAGCACGAACATCGTGCCTTCCTCATAGGCCCAGTCGAACTCGTCCATCCAGACCTGCATCAGGTCGCGAGGCGGGGAATAGCTGTTTCCGCGCGGGTTGAAGAGCGGGGCATCGTCGAGGATCCACTCGACCGGCAGCTCGACCAGGCCCGTCGGCTGCCCCGCCGCCATGATCTCGTAGGGCCGGTCGTCGGCCATCAAGGACGAGTCGTAGAGGAACCCCATGCGGAGCAGGATGTCGAGCGTGTTGGGGCTGAAGTTCCAGGACGGCGCCCGGTATCCCACGGGCCGCTCGCCCAGTAGGTCCGTGTAGTAGTCCACGGCGCGTCGCAGCAACCGCTCTTCGACGTCGGCCTCGAGACTCGAGTTGAGCTCGTGGATCCAGCCGTGGACCGCGATCTCGTGGCGGCCCGACGCCTGGATCACGTCCAACATGCCCGGGTTCAGGCGCATGCTCACGGCGGGAATGAAGAACGAGGCGGGAATCCCGTATCGGTCCAGCACGTTGACCACGCGGGGGAGCGCCGTGCGGGCGCCGTATTCGCCCTGGGAGAGGGACCCCACCGTCGCGTCCCCGTAGCGGAGGCCCGTGACGGTCTCGTTGTCCACATCGAAGGAGAGCAGCACCGCTACCCGCGCTCCTCCGGGCCAGGCATCCGGATTGAGGTCGCGGCCCGCCCTCACCTCGCGCACGACCGCTTCCACCCGCTCGTCGGGCCACTCCCAGCCGGGAACGTCCTCGTCCTCCGCGACCGGGGCTTCCGGCGCCGGAGGTCTAGGCTGGCAGCCTATCAGCCAGGTCGCGGCGATCACGGTCACGGTCATGATCGGGCCGGTCCGGAGTCGCGATCCGGCGGCTCCCGGTTCCGGTGTCACCTCGGATTCTCCTCTCACGATCTCGTCTCCTGGTGCTTTCGGATGCGTTTTACGCCGCGGGCTGATCAGTATCTGGTCTGCCGGTGGCCGCGCCCTCCGCCGACGTCCCCGGGACCCGGCCCGGCGGTCGCGGGAACTTCAAGCTTGCAGTAAGTGTCCTTCACAGGATCGGACCGCATGCCCGGGTCCG
This sequence comes from Gemmatimonadota bacterium, assembly GCA_024638305.1. Classification (GTDB taxonomy): domain Bacteria; phylum Gemmatimonadota; class Gemmatimonadetes; order Longimicrobiales; family Gaopeijiaceae; genus JAHEKN01. Next base: position 12,470 of record JAHEKN010000040.1, read on the forward strand.
TCGCGCCGGAGGTCGAATGTACGCCCTGCCCCTGCTGCTCGCTCTCCCCACCATCGGACTGTGCCAGGCGCCGCTCCCGGCCGCCTCGGAGCCGGTCCCCTGGGAGATCGTGCGGGCGGAGTCTGTCTTTGCGGTCGTGACCCAGAAGGAGGGATTCGCGGCGCGGTTGGCGCACAACCACCTGGTCGTCGCGCGCGACTACACGGCATTCCTGGACCTCGATCCCTCGAGGCCCACGGAGGCGATCTTCGAGCTCGAGACCGCGACCGCGGACCTCGTCGTGGACGATCCGTCCGAGCGTTCCCGCTGGGAGGAACGGGTCGTCGTCCTGGGCCTGGTGAGCGAATTGGGCGCACCGGGCGCCGGGGACCGCCGAAAGATCCGCGAGACCATGCTCGCCAGCGGACAGATGGACGCCCAGCGCTTCCCCGAGATCCACGCGCGGCTCTTGCGCGTCGCGCCGGCGCCCATGACAGTCGGCAACGTTCTGTTCGGCTATTCCGCGGAAGTCGAGATCGTGATCCACGGGCGCACCGTCCGGCGCGAGGTGCCGGTCCGGTTCGACCTCGACGGCCGCGTGCTCGCTGTCGAGGCCGTGGGCAGCTTCACCTTCGAGGAGTTCGGCATCGAGCCGTACTCGGCGTTCCTGGGCTCGGTCAAGAACAAGAACGAGTTCTTCATCTATCTCAACTTGAAGGCAACGCGATGAGCATCGCCGCCCCGGGAACCGTGGTGGGAATCGTAGCGACTGTCGCGCTCACCGCGCTGAGCGGCCTCACCGCGGCAGTGAGCCCGGATGACCTGCACGCCCAGACGTCGGAGTTGGCGTTCGACCGGCCCGAGTCGTGGGGCATGAAGTTCGGCACGTCGCTCGCCATGTTCACCGGCTTCGGCGCCCCCGGGGCGACAGAGCCCGGTTCGCTCGAGCTGGGTCTGGAGGTGGCGCACGTCCCCCAGGTATCCGATGAGCAGCGCCGCGTGGGGTTCAACGGCAACAAGCTCGAGGACATGAACAAGTCCCGGTTCTTCGCTCGCCTGCGGGCCCAGCTCGGGATCGGGGGCGACTGGGCCGTGTCACTCGGCGTGGTGCCGCCCGTGGAGCTGGGCGGAGCGACCCCGCTCATGGTGTCGGCGGCGGTGGGCGGGCCGGTGGCCACGACGGAGTCCGCGCGGATAGGCCTGCGGGGCTACGGGCACCTCGGTCGGATCGACGGAGACATCACCTGCGATGCCGAGACCGTGGCAGCGGGTGTGGATCCCGTCCGCAACGAGTTCAACTGCCAGGCGATCTCCGACGACCGCCTGACGCAGCGCTACGTGGGCGCCGAGGTGTCGGCTGCATTCCCGCAGGGAGACTGGGAGCCCTACGTGGGCGTGGCGATCAACTACCTGGACACGAGCTTCCAGGTGGACGCGATGTTCGCCAATACCACGTCGCGGGAGTTGCTCGAGACAAACGGGGTCACGTTTTCGGGCACGGCCGGCGTCTCCGTGGCGGTGTCGGAGGCGGTGCGGTTGGCGGCCGAGGCGTTCTACACCCCGCTGAGCGTGGTGCGGCCACCGTCGACGGATTCCGGCAGGGACGGTCTGTTCAACCTGAGGGCGATGGTGTCCTACCAGGTGCGGTAGGCGACCGCATCGCACTAGTATCAGGGGCCACGCGCTACCGCTCCGAGTGGCAGGACTCGCCTCGGATGGGTCATGAAACGAACAGTGCTCGACACGGACGTGCGCGCCCCCGACACGTCGGCTGAGGAGCGGGGTGCGTCCGAGCCGGAAGCGCCTGCGGAGTCCGAGTCCGCTGGCTTGCTCCGCCAGCAGGAGAATCTTCGCGCCTTCGTCGAGTCAATCAGCTCCGAGCTCGAGTTCAGGCCGCTCCTCGATCTCACGCTGGCGCACGCCTGCGACCTCGTTTGTGCGGATGTGGGGACCATGGGCGTGGTCGACCATTGCCGCGGCGTCGCCCGTGTGGAATCCGTTTGGGGGGCGCCTCTGACAGAGGTGGGCCGGGAGTATGGTCCCGGAATGGAGCTGCCGGGACGCGTGCTGGAATCGGCGCAGACGGTGCTGGCCCCTCATGTGGACGTGCCCAACGCGGCACTCGCGGTTCCGATCGCCTGGCGGGGTGAGTTGATCGGATACATCGAGGTCTGTCGCACGGGTTCCGAGGGTGGAGCCGTAGCTCCCTTCGACCTGCGCGACGCCCGTACCCTGGAAGTGTTTGCCCGCCACGCGGCGATCGCCATGGAGAACGCCCGCCGCTACCTGCGCGAGCAGGAGCGAGGAGAGCGGCTGGAGCTGATCGCCAAGATCGGGAACCTCCTGACGGCCAACGTCGAGCTCGTCGAGATGCTGCAACGCGCGGCGGACGCCATCCACGATCTGCTCGGCTACGCGTCGATCGGCATCGGGCTCTACGAGGCGGGTGATCCGCCAGTGCTAGCCATCTCAGCGACCAGTGGGGAGCGCACGTACCGCTTTGCCAAGCCGTTCCGCCTCCCCATCACGGAAGGGGTCATGGGGGCCTGCGCCCGCGAGCGCGTGGCCATCCTGGTCGACGACGTGACCCAGGACCCACGGTACGTCACTCCGCCGAACATGGCCCAGCCGGAAGTAACCGGCATCAAGTGCCAGCTCTGCCTGCCGATCCTGCTGGGCAATCAGATCCTGGGCGTGCTCAATGTCGAGAGCGACGAGCCGTTCGACGACGAAGATCCCGCTAGCCTTCAGATCGTGGCCGATCAGCTCGCCGTGGCGATCGAGGCCGCTCGGCTGTACCGCGCCGGCCAGGAGCTGGCGGCCCTGCACGAGCGGCAGCGCCTTTCGCGCGAACTGCACGACTCGGTAACGCAGCACCTGTTCGGAACCGTGATGTTGGCGGAGTCCCTCGGCGAGACATGGCAGTCGGACCCCGAGCGAGGGGCCCAGCGCACCGGCCGCCTGCTCGAGCTGAGTCGCGCCGCGCTGGCCGAGATGAGGGCACTCCTCCGCGAGCTTCGTGGCTCGGAGCCTCCCGAAGACAGGGTCCGGACAACGGTCTTCGGTCTTCAGAGGGTGCGTGCGCACGGACTGGTTCCCGCGCTGGAGGAGTTGGCGCGAGAGATGTTGGCCCGTGGGCTGCCGGTGTCGGTGGAGTCGCCGGAGTACCAGGCCCAGTCGCAGGCACGCGAGGAGGCCCTCTATCGGATTGCGCAGGAGGCCATGAACAACGCGTTCAAGCACGCGCACGCGTCACGGTGCGACGTCTGCCTGTCTGCGGTGGACGGGTCGGTGACGCTCCTCGTGCGCGACGACGGCGTAGGCCTGCCCGGCGTGGAACCTGCTGAAGTGGGAGGGCACAGTCGCACGATGGGAATCGCCTCGATGCGAGAGCGTGCCGAGACGTTGGGGGGCTCGCTTACCGTGCGGCCCGGCCCCGACGGCGGCGTCGAGGTCGAAGCCGCGGTTCCGGCCGACTAGGGACAGCGTGGAGGGATTGGTGGAGCGAGCCCCGGTTCGGATCTTGGTCGCGGACGACCACGAGGTGGTGCGCGAGGGACTCGGGCACCTGCTGAGCGGCGAGCCCAACTTCGAGCTCGTGGGTTTCGCGTGCGACGGGGACGAGGCCGTACGCAAGGCGGAGACGAGCCGGCCCGACGTGATCCTGATGGACCTGGTCATGCCGGTGCTGGACGGCGTCGGCGCGATCCACCGGTTGAGGGAGCGTGGAGTCGATTGTGCCGTCGTCGTGCTGACCACGTTCCTGGAGGAGTCGAAGGTCCGACAAGCCCTCGATGCCGGTGCCACCGGCTACCTGCTCAAGGACGTGGCCAAGGACGAGCTCAAGAACGCCATTCGGACCGCGGCCGAAGGTGGCACCGTGCTCCACCCAGAAGCGCAGGAGATCCTGATCCGCCCCGGGAGCACCAATGGAGCCGCGCTGGAGGCGCTCACCGATCGCGAGCTCGACGTGCTGCGGCTCATCGCCTCCGGGAAGAGTAACAAGGCGATTGCCAAGGCCCTGTTCCTGACCGTGGGAACGGTGAAGGGATATGTGAGCAAGATCCTCGGGAAGCTCGGCGTGCGGGACCGCACCCAGGCCGCCTTGTACGCCGTACGCGAGGGCCTCGTGGATCCGGCCGGCGAGCTCATGGCGGGCGAGCTCACGCCGCCGGGACCGCGACCGGAGCGCTGACCGTCGCCCGGGAGACCCGGGTGGCCCGGGTGGCCCGGAAGGCCCGGAAGGCCCGGGTGTCCCCGCTCCCTACTACTTGGGCGGCAGCGTCCGGACGAAGTCGAGCCCCATCCCGACCCAACCGCCGAGATCGGCATCTTCCTCCGTCCCCGCTGGCCCCACGTACACGAAGCCCTTGAGCGCCCGCCCGGTGAAGTCCATCTCCCGCGCGTGCCGCCGCGCGAGCGCTTCCTCGTAGCGGTCGGGTCCCAGGCGGACCATGAGCTCCTCGCCGTTGATGCCGACGGTCATGTGTCCTCTGACCATGAAGGCGAGCCCGCCGAACATCTTCTTCTCGACTAGCTCGCCCGGCCCCAGGTCGGTGCCCTGCAGGACCGCGCGAATCCGCGCCGCCAGCCCCTCGTCGTAGGCCACAACGGTCTCCCTGCGAAAGGACTTCCCGCCCCAACGGACATAGCGGACCCCCCGCTATCGCAGGGGGCCCGCCGACCGCTGCACATCGCGCCGTGTGGGCGGCGCCAGGTGTTACGGACTACTTACGAGATTCGGGTGATCGATATTTCGGCGATCTTGGCGCCGAACCCGTGGATCGCCTTGCTCAGATCGTCGTCACCGTGGATGCCGGGGTGATGACGGATGACGCCGTTCTGTGCCAGAGCGGGGTCGCTCATGCCCGTGCCGGGATCCGTGCTCGGCACACCCGTGAGCGGTGGGCAGGGCGGCACCATGTCGGCGAAGTCCTCGGTGTTGATCTCGGTGCCCGCGTCGTACGGACGGGTGTGGAAGTTCTTGGTCTGACCGACCTGCGCGGGCAGGCGCTTGTCGTCGAGGCCGGTGAGACCGTCGTTGGTGCAGATCAGCATGCTGAACCACGAGATCCAGTGGGCGCCCCCGGATGCATCGATCGTGAAGCTGATCGAGCCACCCGGAAGGACCGGTGGCGGACTGCCCACCGCGATCACGACATCCGACACCTCCGGGTTGGCCAGCAGCGCTGTATGCATCGGGCCCAGGTTCCCGTTCTCGGCGATCTCCTTGAGCTCGAAGCTCGCCGGATGGCCGAGCTTGAAGAGATCGACCTTCGAAGAGTGGGTGGCGACCAGCGGAGGCGTGAGCGGCTGGCCATTGGTCAGGTTGTGGATCGTCACCTGGTAGGTGCGGGTCGACGCGGCATTCACGTCGGCCGCGGCTTCGAGCGCCGCTTCGTTGAGCGGCATTTCCGTAGGCGTTTCGCCGCAGGCGACGACCAGCAGCAGCGCGGCCAACGGCAGCAAACGAGAGTTCCTCATGGTCCATTCCCTCCGAACAGAACGGGTTTCACGGCGGACTGCCTCTTGGGCAGGTGGAGGGTCCGGACGTGCAAGGAGCGTCCGAGGGAGCCAGTGGAGCCGAGCGGCTACCTAGAGGGTTGGCACGATGCGACTTAGCGCGATCCGCTGCGGTGGCGCCCCTCCGTTTCAAGGGGCGTTGCACCCCTCGGTGGAACGTTACACGACCCGGCGGCTGAAACCATCGGCACGCGGAGCACAAAAGGGGCCCGGCCGGCACGACCGGTCCGGACCAGGCCCCTTCCCATACTACCACGCGATACCGTAGTCCTCCCCGTGGTCGCTCGACCCGCCCCAGAACGTCCCGTGCGCCCAGTCGAAGAAGATGGCGTTGATGGGGCCCGACGTCCGCTCCGACATCCGTAGCGAATAACCCATCCGCTCGAGCGTGGTCCGCACCCAGGGCGAGGTGTCCTCCTGGATCAACATCCGACCCGGATCGGAGTCGTGGGCGCCGAACGAGCTCCGCATCTGGTAGCTGTTGATGTTGGGCGCCTCCGTGGCCTCCTGCACGTCCATTCCCCACTCCACCACGTTCAGGAAGAACTGGAGGAGATTCTGGTCCTGCCCGTCGCCGCCCTGGACGGCGAACGAGAGGAAGGGCTTACCGTCCTTGAGCGCCAGGCTGGGCGTTAGCGTGGCGCGGGGCCGCTGGCCCGGCTGGAGCACGTTGAAGGGGTTCTCCGCCTCGTCCAGCACGAAGCTCTGCATGCGCTGGCTCATGCCGACACCGGTCCTCCCGGCGATCGCCGCCGGGATCCAGCCCCCGCTCGGCGTGATGGACACGACCCAGCCCTCCGCGTCGGCGGCCTGGATGGACGTGGTGCCGGCGTAGAAGCCCTCGTCGAACGTCATGTGCTCGCCGCCGCGGGGACCCGCTTCCCGATCCGCGCCGACGCCGCCCCGCCGGCGCCCGCTGTTCGCGTCGCCCTGGGGCTCGAGGCTCGACCCGTCCTCCGTGTTGGGTGCCACACTACGATCGTTCCAACGGGCCAACAGGTGTGTGAACGGGTTGGTCTCGCCCTGGTAGGGGTACGGGTCGCCCGGCATGACGCGGGGGTCGTTGCGCTCCCAATCGATCTGGGCCGCCCGCGCCTTCGCGTACTCCTTGGACAGCAGCCCCTGGATGGGCTCCACGGGCGGCACGTATGGATCACCGTAGTAGAAATCGCGGTCGGCGAAGGCCAGGTTCATCGACTGGTAGAGCGCGTGCATGTAGCGCGGGCTGTTGAAGCCCATGGCCGGCAGATCGAAGTTCTCCAGGATGTTGAGCGCCTGCAGCAGCACCGGGCCCTGCACCCAGGTGGTGAGCTTGAAGACCTCGATGTCCTTGTAGGTCGTGGAGACCGGCTCTTCCAGATAGACCTGCCAGCTTGCCAGGTCGTCCAGGGTGTGTAGCCCGCCCAGCTCCTGGGATCCGCGGACGAACTCCTCCGCGATGTCGCCCCGGTAGAAGCGGTCGTAGGCAGCGTAGATGGCTTCTTCGCGGGTCGCGCCGTTCGCGAGCGACGCCCGCTCGGCCTCGACCAGCTTTCGGAGCGTGGCCGCCAGATCGCTCTGCACGAAAACCTCGCCCGGCTCCGGGGCTTCCCACTCCGCGCCCAGGTGGGGGAGGAACACGTCCCGCGAGTACGACCACTGCTTGATGTGGTGCTTGTTGTTCTCGATCGAATTGGCGGCCTGCTCCTCGATCGGATAGCCGTCGGCCATCTGAATGGCGGGCGCGAGCACTTCGGCCAGTGAGAGCGTCCCGAACTCCGCCAGCATGGTCATGAGACCGCCCGGAGTGCCGGGCGTGGGCGCCGCCAGCGGCCCATACTCGGGCGGGAACGCCATCCCGCGCTCACGGAAGTACTCGGGGGTCGCGCCCGTAGGGGCCACCCCGAGCGCGTTGATGCCCACGACCTCACCCGTGTTGGGATTGTAGATGAGCGCCTGGGTCTCCCCGCCCCAGGAGAGCACGTCCCACATGGTTGCGGTCGCGCCCAGCATGGCGGCGGCCGCGTCCACGGCGTTCCCGCCCTTCTGGAACATCATCGCGCCCGCGGTCGCGCCCAGGGGCTTGCCGGTGATGGCCACCCAGTGCTTGCCGTGGAGTACGGGCTTGTTCGGGCGCTGTGCGGTCAGATCGGGGGCGACCGCGAGTGACGTCAGCGCGAACAGCGCCATGATCACGATTGGGGTCGAGGGGCGGGAGCGAACGGACACGGGTTCCTCCGGTTCCAGGGAGCGAGCAGGGCGCGCGGGCGCGGGTGGGCCTGGGCAGGATTCCGGAACGCGCGCCACCCCGAACGAATAGGGGCCGGGCGGGGCGCAGGCCACCCCCCGGGCGGCTAGAGCTTCTCCCCCTCTTCGATCATCGCGAGCGCCTTGGCCAGCCGTCGCGCCCGCGTATCGGGGCGCTTGGCGTCTCCGATCCAGCGCGCGAACTCCTTCCGATGCGTGAAGGCGAGTGCTTCGAACCGGGCCGCGAGCTCAGGAGCCCCGGCCAGCGCCCCGGCCAGCTCGGACGGCAGGTCTACGGTTCGCTCCTCCGTGTCTCTGACCAGAGTGACCCGCACCTGGTCGCCCGCGTCCTTCCCGATGGCCACCCGCGTGGCCTTGTGGACGCCGAGAACGACTCGCCCATCCATCTTGACCACGCTGCTCTTGGCCTCGAATCCGTCGTAGGTGGCCTTCACCCGGACGGACCTGCCGGTACCAAACACCTCGCGCGGATCGAACGGCACCGGGATGCAGGCGCCGCCACCGCGGGCCGATTCGATGGTGCCCTCGAACTCGATCACGTCCATCCGTAAGCCTCCGTCGGCAGGTCGCCCCCGTGCCTTCGGCGCGGCTCGCTTCGGGCGAGCGAGGACTTTATATCGACCCGGGATACGTCTAGTCGAAGGTTGGGCGACAAGCCAGTGCGGAGAGGAGAGATGAGCGGATCCACGGATCTCGATCGCCGGGAGCTGTTGAAGCTGGGAGCCATGGGGCTCGGAGCCGCGGCGGTGGGCTCAGCCTGTGGTCCCACGCGAGCGGTGGATCGAGGAGCGCCCTCACCGGGCGGGCTGCGCGCGCCGGCGGCCGCTCCGTTTCGTGCCTCGCCAATGGACACGGTCAGAATTGGCTTTGTGGGTGTCGGCGGCATGGGGTCCGTGCACGTGCGCAACCTGCTCGAAATCGAGGGGGTGGACCTGCGGGCGGTTTGCGACATCCGGCCGGAGCACGCCGAGCGCGCTGCGGACTGGGCGGTGGAGAAGGGAAAGCCGCGGCCGGCGCTCTACACGCGAGGAGAGACCGACTTCGAGCGCATGTGCGGCAAGGAGGATCTGGACCTGGTCTACACGGCTACGCCCTGGCGCTGGCACGTACCGGTCCTGGTCGCGGCCATGGAGGCGGGAAAACATGGCGCTACCGAGGTCCCTGCCGCGATGACGCTCGACGACTGTTGGCGCCTGGTCGAGCTGTCGGAGGGGCTCGGCAAGCATTGCGTCATGATGGAGAACGTCAACTATGGCCGCAGCGAGCTGATGGTGCTGAACATGGTCCGCCAGGGCGTGTTCGGAGACATTCTGCACGCCGAGGGCGGATACCTGCACGACCTGCGTGCCATCAAGTTCGCGGACGAGGGAGAGGGGCTCTGGCGCCGCGAGTGGTCCAAGACCCACAACGCCAACCTCTATCCGACCCACGGTCTCGGTCCCGTGGCCAATTGCCTGAATATCAACCGTGGAGACCGCTTCCGGACGTTGGTGTCGTTTTCCAGCCCCTCCCGCGGGCTCCAGGACTATGCCCGAGCCAATTATCCCTCTGGCCACGCCAAGCGGGGGGAGTCGTACCGGCTCGGCGACGTGAACGTGAGCTTGATCCAAACTGAGCTCGGCAAGACCATCTACGTCGGTCACGATACCAACCTACCCCGACCGTACAGCCGTATTCACACCGTGCAGGGCACGCGGGGTCTGTTCCAGGGATATCCGGACCGCGTGTATGTGGAGGGGAAGAGCGAGGGGCACGCGTGGGACGACATGGACGTCTGGCGAGAGGAGTACGAACATCCGCTGTGGCGGCGTGAGCTTGCGCAGCGAGTTGAGCGCCCCGGGCACGGCGGTATGGACTTCCTCGAGGATCAGCGGCTGATCTACTGCCTCAGGAACGGTCTTCCCACCGACATGAACGTGTACGACGCGGTCGCGCTGTCGTCGTTGATCGAGCTGTCGGGCCGATCGGTGGCTGAGGGCGGCGCGCCCCAGCAGTTTCCCGACTTCACCCGCGGACGCTGGCAGGAGTGGCCCGAGTGGGGGATCGTGACCGAGGTGTGAGGTGCCGCAGGTTCGCCTCGGCCCCTCGCGTGCCCGCGGGCTCCGGAACACTGACGCAGAAGGACGAAGCCGATGAAGCCCGACGCCGTCGACCCCGATCTCGACCTCCTCCTCGAGCGGACCGTACCGGTGTCCCCACGAGCGGTCTGGGATGCTTGGACCATCCCGGAGCAGCTCGTCCGGTGGTTCGCGCCCCGCCCCTGGACCACGGCCGCCTGCGACATCGACCTCAGGCCGGGTGGTGGCTTCGGAACCGTAATGCGGTCTCCGGAAGGGGAGGAGTCAGGGGGTGTCGGGTGCTACCTCGTGGTCGAGGATGGCCGCCGTCTCGTGTTTACGGATGCGCTGGGCCCGGGGTACCGGCCCAACCCGTCCCCCTTCTTCACGGCCGAGATCCTCATCGAGCCGGACGGCGACGGCACTCGCTATCGGGTGATTGCCCGGCACGCCGACCGGGAGGCCAAGAAGAAGCATGAGGAAATGGGATTCCACGACGGGTGGAACGCCGCGCTCGACCAGCTCGTGGAAATGGTGCGGGGGACGGCCGCGAGCTGAGGGGCGGTGCCGTGCGGGGGAAACGGCGTGCCAGGTGACGCTTGGCGGGCAAGGGAGCCGGGTCCCCGAATCTCCGCCGTCGGAGCGGGGTCGTCCGAGGAACCCAACGCAGCCGATTCGAGCTGTCCGGCCCGCTGGGGCCTCACAACCGTACAACATGTCAGAAGACTGCGGTCTACACGGCTGGCCGCAGTCGGGTCGCGGTTCCCATCCGCACATGCGAGTTGACGGCGCGTTATCCAGCGCAGGCCTAGCCCCAGTTGCAGGATAACACGTAGCCTCGGATGATTAGGCGATTCCGGGTCGAGTGTGAGTGCAGGATAACCGCCGACCGGCCGCGGGGCCCGCGCGGCTTATAGAGTAGTTAGGTCGCGGAGTCGACCGGACCGGTTCTCCGGAGCGACCCAAAGCCAGGGAAGCGCCCGACTTCCGAAGCGCCGACCCCGCGCGCAAGGTGGCTAAGCCGCTGCAGCAGAGGGAACTCAGATGGGGTTTCTCAGACGACTGCTGAACCTTCCCGACTCATGCACCCTTTGCGGCGTTAGGGCTGCTCTGATTCCATTACGACTCCCTGACGGCTCATTAAACCGGCTATGCAGCTCCTGCAAAGAAATCGCGGACGCCGCCTTCCTTCATCCGATCTACGACTTCGAGTTTGGCGAGATGCTAGACGTTCTCGGAATCACGGCGGAGGGCGTGTGGGGGATTCCGTGGGGAGCCACGCGGGACGTGGTAGTCTCATCCGTCCCTCTCTCTCATAAGCACACGCTAGCCCCGTCTCGCAGCCCGTCCCTCATACCGTGTCAGAGCGTGTCGATCGCCGGGAGGAAGCTCGATATCACGATGATCCTGGACGAGACGGGCCACCTCGACCAAGTGATGATCAGCCCAACCGAGGCGGTTCTCGACGCCGTTACGCCGATGACCAAGCGTTTTGGCACACCGACGACTCAGGCGCCAGGAAGCGTCGACGGCGAGCTACGCTTGATCTGGCATCACTTGGGAGCTGAGTTGGACCTGAGCTACCCTCCGATGAAGATGGCGAACGTCATCATCCGTCGGGAACCACGCTGGACTTAACCAGCGTGGCATAGAAGCGACGGATATCCGCGACCTAACAAGGCGCTGCTGCTGGCGGCTCGCGTTTTCTAAGGAGTCAGTCTACGCTTCGCTACGACTGACCTGTGTTCTGTTTGCGCCCGCAGCAGAGCGCCGATCCGTTAG
>JAHEKN010000200.1 GCA_024638305.1 Gemmatimonadota bacterium
GGCCTCGCTGCCCGAGGACACGAACGCGCAGACCTCGAGACCGTCCGGGAGTGTCCCGGCCAGCCGCGCCGCGTACTCCACCCGAAGGTCGTGCAGGTAGCGCGAGTTGGTGTTGAGCAGACGGGCCTGGACCGCCAGCGCTCGGACCACGGCGGGGTGGCCGTGTCCGACGTGGCAGACGTTGTTGACGCAGTCCAGATAGGCACGGCCCTCGCGGTCGTACAGGAACGCGCCGTCACCCCGCACGATGTGCAGGGGCTCGTCGTAGGAGAGGCTGAGGGACGGCAAGAGGAGGCGTGAGCGCGCGTCCCTGAGCTCGCTCACGGATCGACGAGCCGGTCGCCGTGGCCCCGTGGCGTCCATCCCGACGGCCCGTCGCACGCGGGCGAGCGCCCGCTCCTGGTCCACCACGTCCAGTTGGCCCAGGGCCACCCACGCCTGGTCCTCGCTCACGGACAGGTAGGCGTTCTCGGGCTCCCGCGCCCGCTGGTGTGCGGACATCACCACGCTGACCAGCATGCGCAGGTGGACCAGGGGAAGGAGGAGCCGGAGCTCGAGGTCGGTGAGGGGCCGGACCCCGTGGAATCCGGCGGCCACGTGGCTCACCGCGTCGACCGGGTTGTGCGTTCCGAGCATCCCGTAGGCACTGGCGATCGCCAGCTCCGCTACGCGGTACGAGCGGACGGAATCGCCGAAATCGATGAGGCCGGTGACCGCGTCGTCGCCACCCGGGCCCGGTGTCACCAGCACGTTGTGATCGTTGCCGTCGTTGTGGATCACCTGTACCGGTAGGCTCGGTAGCAGGGGCGACCACATCTCCCGGAATTCGTACGCTGCCTCCAGGACATGCACTCTCCGGCCGTCGTCGGTGATCGCTGAGACGTGCCGCTCGATCGTCGCGAGGCCGCGGGCGAGATCCCACTCCAGCTCCCGTACGAGCGCCGGGTGCTCGAAATCGGCAAACGCGTCGCTGGCGAGGCCCATCAGGCGGCCGAGGCTCCGGAGCGTGGCGGGAGGCCGCTCCCGCTCGGCCAGAGGCACCCCGGGCACCCACGTCAGCACGCGCGCCAGGTGCCTGGCCGAGCCCGCTTCCAGGGTCCGGAGCAGCGAGCCCGTGACGTCCGGCAGCGGCCGCGGCCCATCCACCTCCGGTGCGCGCTCGGCCATTCGCCCCATCAGGGAGTTCTGTGCCTCGAGGAGAGACCGTTCGACGTCCGCATTGGCGATCTTGAGGACGTACGCCGGCCGTCCCTCTGTGGACACCCGGAAGTTCTGATCGCGATCGCTAGGCAGGCTGCTCAGGTGGCCCGACAGCCTCCAACCTTGGAGCAGCGCGGCGCGGGCCTCCTCCTCCGTGAGTCGCGGACGTCCGCCTTCGCTAACGGTGCCACCTCCTCATGCGCCCTCACGCGCCGTCATTCGCCCTCGTGGCCCTTGAGGCCCTCGTGGCCCTCGTGGCTCGGTCCCTTTTGGCCGTCCCATCCGCTGCCACGAGGCCGCAGGAGCCACCTGCGCGGGGAGGTTATGAGAAGGGCGCCGCGACCGCCATACGGCCGCGGCGCCCGACGCGCCCCACCCGGAAGGGCCACCTGTCCGGTGACCGCCCCCCGGGCACTGTGGAATAGGCTAGCTGCTGATCACCGAGGAGAGGTCCACCCAGCTCCGCTGGAAGATCGGTCGGGCCCGCGTCAGCGACCCGATGTTCAGGAGCGTGCGCTCGATGGCACAGGCCGAGTACTGGATCTCGGATCCACCGACCACGCTCTGGTTGTCGAAGTCTGCGTTTCCGGCCATGACCGCGCCGTAGATGCGGTTGCCGCTCCCCTGGGTCTCGAAGTTGCCCTGCACGATCACGATCCCGCTGAACACGAAGTCGCCACGAAGGTCGAGGTCGCCGTCCACCAGCATGATGCCCTGGCCGCGGCTCCCCGACTGGATGTTGGCGTTGCCTGTGATGTGGATGATCGGGAAATGCGATCCGCAGGCGTCGGTCGGGTCGAGGGGCTCACCCCAGTTGAGGTTGTGCCCGCGGTTGCAGGTGCCGTCCCCGAAGTAGTAGGGCTGCGTCTGATTGATGGCCCCGCCGGCATACTTCTTCGTGGCCATGCTCGTCAGCTCCGCCCAGGACAGGTCGCCGAACTGCGTGAACGTGCTGGTACCGATGGTCGGGTCGACCTGGACGGGCGGGACTCCGGTGATTTTCCCCTGACCGCTGTAGTTGAGGTCCGTCGCGTCGTCGATCAGGACGCCGGGCTTATTCACGGCCGGGCTCGTGCAGGCCGGACCCCAGGCGGGCGGGTCCGCATTCTCACCGTGGATCTCGGCGTTTCCCTTCACGCTCAGGTTGTTTCGCGTCGTGAGCGCCGCCGGCGGATCCAGGTCGGCGGTCGACACCCGGGCCAGGACTCCGACCCGGCGGCTGGCTCCCTCGAGCATGGGGCCGCCGCGCGTGATGGTCGAGGTGGCGTCGAGGTAGAAGATCCGGTTGGCTCCCTTGGTCACCTGGACTTCCCAGATGCCGTCCGCAAGCGTGTCGGACAGCGTCAGCGTGTTCCACAGCGGAATTCCCTGGAACGTGGTCGGGTCCCAGTTTGCCATCACCTCGTTCAGGCCGAGCTCCGCCATGTAGAACGCAAGGGTCCCGCTTTCCGTCGCCTGCGCGACCTTCATCTCCTGCCGAGCGTTGTAGAAGCCGGCGGTGGTCAGGACCGCGAGGATCGTGACGGCGAAGAGCGCGGCTGGCAGTGCGAATCCGCTCTTTTCTTGGGCTTTGTGCGACATCGGATACTCCTCCAAAACGTCACAGACTCGCGTCTGCATGAACCGGTTAGTCACTTCTTAGTTGCGCGCGTAGATCGTCGCGGTGACCGAGTCACCGATCAGATCGCCCACGCTGTTGTAAACCTTGGTGCGAGTCCGCAGCGTGACGTCGATGCGGACCACTTCATCTTCATTGTTCGTGGTGGTCCCGTCCTCCTCGTAGTACTCGAAGTGGAGGCCGTCGTTGAAGTCCAGCAGCGGGCCCACCATGGGGACGAAGGCCTGACCCGGTTCGGTCATACCCAGGAAGGCCTCTCCCCCGTAGTTGCCGATCCCGTAGGTCACGTGATAGAACGAGCGGATCGGGGCGCCCAAGCGCACCGAGTCGGCGGCCATGACCGCCGTCATCCCGGGGACGGGTATCACCTGTGCCGGTGCGGCTCCACATACGGCGGTCGTGTCCACCGTTCCGGCGGTGCCCGAGATCCAGGCGTCGTCGCCCGACAATCCCGTGTCGTTGTCGGCGAAGACGAAGATCGAGTCCCCGTCCTCGAACCAACTGCCGACCTTCCGGACCAGTAGCGAGTTGGGGGCCCCGTACGTCACGCCGCACACGAGCCCAAAGCGGCGCATGACCCTCACCTGCACCCAGTCGTCGTCCATGTCGATGACATCTTCACCCGGGCCGCTAAGCTCGCGGAGCTCGCTGAACAGGACCTCGAGACCGGCACGCATCATCTGGCCGCTCTCGACCTGGGCCGTCTGGACCGTCATCGCGCGCTGGTTGGCCGCCAGCGTTTGGTAGGCGGTGACCAACACCAGGGCCCCGACCACGGCCACCACCATGACTTCGATGATCGTAAATCCTCGACGATTCATGCTGCTCATGGCTCGAGTACCCGGTAAGTGAAGGTGTCTTGCACGTTAGGTCGGATGACGGGCATCCCCATCCCCGGGCTCGTGCCCAGGCCGGGACCCGTCGTGATCACACGCACGACAGAGGACTCCGCGCTCCGGATCACCGACCAGGCGACGCCGAAGCGTCCCACGGAGTCGGAGCCGGCAACGAGCGAGTCGTAATCGGTCGCACGGATGAGCTCCATCGTGCTGATCAGGGCCGCCGTCCGCTCGCTGTCGAGGTCGGCCACCGTCGTTTGACGGTTCAGGAACGCGGTCGACCCGGCAAAGGCGAGCGCGCCGACCGCGAAGACCACCACGGCCACCACGAGCTCGACCAGCGAGAATCCCCGCGTGTCCTTGAGTAACGACTGCTTGGCTTCCATGGGTCGGCTACGGCTCCACGATCTGGCCCATCGGCAACATCTTCACCACGCGGGTGACGCCGGGAGCCTCGAAGTACGTGAGAAACACGGAGGGGGAGCTACAGTTGGGGTCGGCGAATCCCCTCGGCGTCATGCACACCGAGGCGGCGCCCTTGTTCGTGTTGAGGTCGATGCCCAGCTCGGCACGGAAGTCGTACGACTCCACGGTCACGTTGCCCCGGGTGATCCACACCGAGTCCCCGACGGGGTCGATGTTCAGCCGTACCATCGTTCCCCTTTCGATAGCGTGTGCCCGCGCCCGCGCGGAAAGCGCGCGGAACACGTGCTCCGCCGAGCGGACCGACGTGGATTCGAGCGCGGGCTGCGCCGCCCGAAACGTCAGCGAAAGGAGGATCAGCGAAATAACGAGGGCCAGGGCGATCTCGGGGAGCGTGAAGCCCGCCGTGTCGCGCACTGGTGCGGGAGTAGAGTCCTTGTGCTTCATCGTGCGCACGCTCGGTGTCGCAGGGGCAGTCAACATGTGCCCCTTCTTCAGCGACAGGTGTGCCAGAAGAACGCCCTCGGAGCGTGGCCTTCCTACCTCACCCTAAAACGTGCCGCACGTGGTGTTTAGGCCTGGTGGGGGAGGCGTGCAACGGGGGGCGCTGCGCCCCGGCCTCGCTACGGAGTACCGCACCTCGCAATGGTTGCCCACCGAAATGCGAGGGCGACGCCGGCCCCGAGGACCGGCCACGACCGGATCGGTCAGGTCTGGCCGTCGTTCTCAGAACACGACGCGCGGGCGTTGCTCGAGTCGGGTGATCCAGAGACCCGAGTTCAGGTCCGAAGAGTAGATTCTCCCCTTGAAGATCTGCGCGCCCCACGTCATGGGCCAATTCGGAGTCGTGGTCTCGGAATCGATCATGGTGTACGCCGCCAGCTCCCTGCCCTGCGCGTACAGGTCGCCCCGGAGTTCGCCCGAGATGTCCACGACCCGGAGGCCCGCCTGGTAGTAGCCCACGTACAGCTTGTCGTCCTCCACCCAGACGTTGTGCGCGCCAGCCTCCGGAACCTCGTATCTAGCCACCTCGCGGGGGTTCTCCACGTCGGAGTAGTCCACCACGTGGATGTAACCGCGCGCTTCGATCGGCCGGTCCGGGTCCCAGTCGTCCGGGAAGATCTCGTCGCCGATGAAGAGGTACTGCCCGTATCTCCAGGCCACGTGGGTGTTCCCGATGGGATAGGCAAAACGGCTCACGAGCGTGGGGGCCGTGGGTGTTCCCCCGTGCGTTCCCGCTCCCACGTCCAGTGTGATGACGCCGTCGTCCCAGTAGGACAGGTAGGCGTAGCCGTCCTGCACGATCACGTCGTGCAGGGTCTTCCCCTCCTTGTCGAGTCCCCACCGACCCACCTCGCGCACGGCGGTCGGCTCCGAGATGTCCAGGATGTGGACGTCCGACGTGCCGTTGTGCACGGCGTACACCAGGTCGCGCTCGCCGTCGATCCATACGTTGTGAACGCCGCCCGTGACGGTCTCGGTGTACTCGGACAGGATCGTCGGGTGGGCGGGAACGCTGAGATCCAGCAGTACGATGCCGTTTCGCCGGTTCGACGCACCCTCGCGGGTCACGATACCGAGCCGGTTGTTCGGATGGATCTTCACGTCGTTGATGCGCCGTGCGTCCATCTGGATGGAGTCCGTGAGAATGGGACCTCCCGCATCGGTCACGTCCCAGACCTTCATCCAGTCGTGCATGAACGTCCCGATGTACACGTAGTCCCTGCCGTCCACTCCCTCGAAGACCCACATGTCTCCGGAGTGATGGGCCGAGATGCCGCCCCTCCCCACCTGCACGAGCTGGCTCTCCGAGGTGCGCGCTTCGACCCGGACGACCGTGGAGGTCAGCGTGTTCTCGCCGATCAGCGCGGTCACGCGGTAGGTACCGGGATCCTCGGCCACGAACACGCCCTCCGGACCCTCGGCCTCGATGGAGGCTCCGGCTCCGCTCACCGCCCAATCCGGGTACAACGCTTCCGTCGAGCCCACGGGTCGGACCGCGAATCGGAGCACGTCGCCCGTCCGCGCTTCCTC
>JAHEKN010000201.1 GCA_024638305.1 Gemmatimonadota bacterium
CCTGAGCGTGGCCGACCAACACGGCAACATGGTGTCCTTCATCAACTCGGTGTTCGGCTACTTCGGCGCGGGCGTGGTGATTCCCGGCACCGGTGTGATGCTCCAGAACCGGGGGGGTGGTTTTACCCTCGAGGCGGGCCACCCCAACCGCGCCGCCGCCGGGAAGCGCCCGTTCCACACCATCATCCCGGGATTCGTCACCAAGGCGGGTGAGCCCTACATGGCGTTCGGGCTGATGGGGGGAGCCATGCAGCCTCAGGGACACGCCCAGATGCTGATCAACATGCTGGTGTTCGGACAGGATCCGCAGGAAGCGGTCGACGCACCCCGGTTCCGTCACCTCTCCGGCCGTCGCGTTGCGATCGAGCCCGGGGTTTCCGAGGAGGTGCTCGCGGAACTGCGGAGGCGGGGCCACGAGCTGGTGGACCCAGCGGGTGTGGCGTTTGGCGGCGCGCAGCTCGTCATGAAGCTCCCGCGGGGCTGGGCCGCCGCCTCCGATCCCCGCAAGGACGGACACGCCGCCGGCCACTGAGGCCAGGCGCACGAACGGCCACGGATGGCATCGGAGCACGAGATCCCGGAGTCGGAGCTTCCCGAGGGATTCGCCGAGTCGGTCGGGGAGGTCCCTGACGAGCCGGCGGTTGCGGTCCCGGCCGCCACGGTCGTGCTCGCGCGTGATGGCGAGGCCGGACTGGAGATTCTGCTGGTTCGGCGTTCGCGTGCGTCGGGGTTCGTTCCCGGCGCTTGGGTCTTTCCGGGCGGCCGGGTGGACTCGACCGACGCTGCCGAGGGCGTGTTGACCCGGACGGACGGACTTACTCCCGAGCGGGCGTGCGCGCGGCTGGGGTTGGAGGCGGACGCCGACCCGCCGGCCATCGCATACTTCATAGCGGCCGCCAGGGAAGCGTTCGAGGAGACCGGGCTCCTCGTCGGTACGACCGTGGACGGCGGACCCGCCCAGCCCAGCACCGACAACCCGCGCATGGATCAGGCTCGGGTGGCGGTTCTCGAAGACAGGGTGGAATTCGGGGACGCGCTCGCTGCCACGGGCTGCCGGGTGGACGGCGGGCGCATCGCGTACATCGGGCATTGGATCACGCCCGAGGCCGAGCCCCGCCGCTACGACACGCGGTTCTTCCTGGCGGACGTGCCGGACGGATCCGAGCCGGTGATCGACCCACGCGAGATGACCGACGCTCGTTGGGTCACGCCGCGCCAAGGCCTGGCTGACAACCGCGAAGGCCTGCTCCCGATGGTCTTCCCAACCATCAAGACGCTCGAGCAGCTCCAACCGTACGCGTCGGTCCTGGAGGCCATCGCGGATTTCGAGACCCGCCAGGTGCCGTCGATTCTGCCGCGCCTCGTACGGACGCCGACCGGCGTCGGTATCGAGATTCCCGACCCCGAAGCCAGCTAGCGGCGCAGCCGCTCGGCGGCCTCCACGCGCAAATCCACGGGGCCTTCCCGGGCGAGCAACTCGAGTGCCGCGCGGCCCCCGTCGGCGCCCATCATCCGGAGTCCGTCGAGGGCGGCCAAGCGACGACGACGACCCTCCTCGCCGTGTTCGCCAAGACCGCCAGCTGCGGTGGGCGAAACGCCGGTCGCAACGGCCAGGAACGCCTCTGTAGCCGAGGCGCCCATCCCCAGGACCGTCGCGCTCAGGCCCTCGTTCTCCTCCATCTCACACTGGACGTCGATCCAGCGCTCCACCGGGTTCGATCCCGCGTGCGGACGCCGGCGATCGGAGTCGGCGCCGACCGCCGCTCCCCGGTGCGGGACAGCCGACGACGTTGGCCCGAACCCTCCGTCGCTCCAGATGCGAGCCTCGATGGCGGGACAGCGGAACGAGTGGGTGTCCCGGGGACAGGCGCGCTGCTCGGCTGTCCTCATTCCCCAACTGCCGTTCACCACGCTGCCGGGATCGAACTGTTGTCGAAAGACCTGGCCCTCGGTCAGGAAGCGCCGCACGCTGCTGGCGCTGTGCATGACGTTGGTCTGATCGAAGTTCTCGGTGAGCGCGTCGGTGTGCGTCAGCACCAACGAGTGGCCGATCTCGTGGGATAGGAGCTCGTCTCCGGTGTCCTCGGCCATGATGATGTGGTCGCCGCCGATCGGGCAGGCCCGTCCACGGCGCGTGCCGCTGTCGACCGTGCCCACCCAGTAGACGTTGATGGTTCCGGCCACGTACCCGATCTCGGACTCGAGTCCCGCCTTGGAGTTGCAGACCGTGAGGTCGAAGTACTTGGAGGCGCTGTCCGCCGCCGTCGCGTCCATGTACGCGACGGAGTCGAACACGATGCCGGCGCGCTCGCTGTCCCATATCCGCTGCGTGCGATCGATGGCCTGGACCGCGTGGTCCGCCTGGGCCGGGAACGGGCCCTTCACGATCCACACCGTCACGTCCATCTCGAGCGGAGGCTCCAGCGCGACGTCCACCGTGTCCACGCCCGAGGTCCACGGAACGTCCTGCACCAGGGCCGGGCGTCGATCCGGCGAGAAGACCAGGACCTCGTCGTTGCCGCCCACGCCTCCGGGTCGGACCACGCCTACTTCCGCGACCGAGGTCAGCGTGGTGACCGGAAAGTCGTTCAGGGGCTGTCCGGCTCGGAGGCCGTCCACCAGGAGGCCGATCTCGTCAACCGTGGGGTTCGGCATGTTGGACAAGGACACCGCGTCGAAGGCGGTGACCACATCGAACGGGAGGCTCACGCCGGACTCGCCCTCCCAACTCGCCTCCAGGCGATACGAGAGGCCCTGACCCTCGACCGCGACCCCGTGAAAGGTCGCTTCCCCGCCGAACATGCCGCTCTCGAGGGGGCCGCCCACGATGCGGCCGGGAGATCCAGCGGTCGTCCGGAGCACAACGGTCCCCGTTCCGTTGCGGAGCGCGGAGCCGCCGGGATCCAGGGCCCGCAGAGTCACGGGGCCGACCGGCTGCCCAACAAGGGCATCCCGCGGGCCGGGATCGAAGACCATCTGGAAGAACTCCTGCTCGACGGTCACCTGCGCGCCGCCGGTTACGCTGTCCACCGTGGCCGTGATGTTGGCGACCCCGTTTCCGACCGCCGTGACGAGTCCGTCCCTGTCCACGCGGGCGGCGAGGAGGTTGGAGCTGGCCCACTGGAACGACTTCCCGCCGACCACGTCGCCGAGCGAGTTGATGGCCACGGCCACGAGTCGAACCTCGGACCCGAGTGCCACCAGGGTGTCGGCGCCCGGCACGATCTCCACACCCACCACCGTGTCGGGGTCACCTCCGGTGGGGCTCTCGTCAGTGCAAGCCGCCCCCACTGTGGCGAACGTTACCGCCGCGACCGCCCAGAACGCGCGCTGGGGTCGCGAGCCCAGGATCATCGCGGGAGTCGGTTCGGCATCTCTGCCGCCACGTATGCGTGCACGGCCATGGTGGCCACGCACTGCGCCAGCTCGACCGGATCGAGCTTGTCGATCGTGTCCGCGTCCGTGTGGTGGTACCAGAAGTAGCGGGTGCCGTCCACGCTGAGTCCCATGCCCGGCACGCCGAGCTGCATCAGCGGGCCGATGTCCGCGCCGCCTCCGCCCCGAGTCACGCGCGCCGCCTCGATCGACTCGAGCAGGGCGCCCACCTTTTCCATGACGGAGAAGGCCGCATCGGACCCCGAGAACCCGAACCCGTAGGGCTTGAACACGCCTCCGTCCGATTCCATCGCCAGCACGTGGTTGTCGACTTCGTCGCGGTGCTGCTCGACGTAGGCGTTCGCGCCACGAAGCCCGTTCTCCTCGTTCGTCCAGGCCACGACCCTCACCGTCCTGCGGGGCCGGAGGCCCAGCTCCTTCATCAGGCGTACGGCCTCCCAGGCCGCGACCACGCCACCGCCGTCGTCCATCATACCCTGGCCGACGTCCCACGAGTCGATGTGTCCGCCGAGCACCACGATCTCCTCCGGGCGCTCCCGGCCGACGATCTCGGCCATGACGTTGCGCGACCAGGTGTCCGGCAGGGTCTGCGCCTCCATCTCGAGGTGGAGCTCCACCCGCTGTCCCCGATCCACCATGCGCTCCAGAAGGTCGGCGTCCTCGGGCGTGATGGCGGCGTGGGGGATTCGCGGCGCGCCCTCCTGGTACGCCATCCCGCCCGTGTGCGGCGTCTGCTGCGAGTAGGGTCCCAGGGAGCGCATGAGGCTGGCCACCGCACCCAAACGTGAAGCCTCCGTGGCACCGGTGCGGCGATAGATGGTGTTGTAGCCCTCCCAGGGGACGTTGTAGAGGACGATCCGCCCACTCGCCTCCTCCGCGCGCGCTCGCAGCTCGTCGAAGCTCGAGACCACCATCACCTGCGCGCGAATACCACCGGCGGGTGTGCCGACGCTGCCTCCGAGCGCGAGCATCGGGAGGTCCCGATTCCAGGGAACGGTCATGGTCAGCGATTCGTTCCCGCGGACCCAGTGGGGCACCAGCACGGGGTCGGCGCGCACGTTGTCGAGTCCGTCGGCCTGCATCTCCGCGAGCATCCAGTCCAGGGCTTTCTCGAGCGCAACCGACCCGCTGAGACGATGCCCGAAGCGGTCGCCGAGCTCAGCCAACCGCTCGTAGGCGGCGGAGTCGGCCAGGGCAGCGGCGATCAGGCGGTTGGCGGCATCGCGATAGGGAGCGGCCGAGAAGTCCGCGGTCCAGTCCTGCGCGCTCGCGTGGTGTACGGGGACCAGCCCCGCGGACAGTGACAGGAAGAAGACGAGCCCGTACAGTCGAACGCGCATCGGTGCCTCGATGTGGGTCGGAAGAGCGATGATGGAAGCCGATTGTCGGGCGTGCGCGCGCGGGCGCGCAACTCCGTCTTGGGCGGCGGCGTACGCGGCCCACCCCAGAACGACTGTGGAGTCTCCATCGTGACCAAGATCGACCGTAGGGAATTCCTGGGACGACTGGCGGGCTGCTCGGCCCACGTGTCGTTCATGGCGGCGGCTTTTCCCGCGCCGCGTCGACTGCGCTGGACAAGGCGAACCGCAGGGCCCGTTCGCGCACAGGAGGCGTGGGGCCGGATCGAAGAGGTGGGCGACGGGCTCTGGGCGATGATCTCGACGCCGCTCCAGGACCGCACCACGCTCTCGAATGGCGGGATCATCCGCGGCGCGCGCGAGGTGCTCGTGGTGGAGAGCTTCGCGTCGGCAGAAGGGGCCGGCTGGATCGCGGCGCGGGCGCGCGAGCTCGCGGGCAGGGCGCCGAGTCACGTGGTGCTCACGCACTATCACGGAGACCACACGGCTGGCCTGGGCGGGTACGCGGAGCTCGCGCCTAACGTGTACGTGACGCGCGCCACGAGAGATCGCCTGGTCGCAGGCGGAGGCTTGGACGACGATCAGGCCCGACTGCTGGAATCCGCCACCGTCCTGACCGAGACCGAGCCTACGCGGATCGACCTGGGCGGACGCGTGGCGACCGTCGTTCCTAGGACCGGCCACACCGACAGCGACGTCACCGTCGAGCTGGACGAGCCCAGCGTGGTCTGGTGCGGCGACCTGGTCTGGAACGGGATGTTCCCGAACTACATGGATGCCAGGCCGTCCGCGTTGTCACACTCGGTGCGGACCCTGGCCCGCGAACGCACGACCCGCTACGTGCCGGGACACGGCCCGATGGCCGACCGAGCGGATCTCGACCTCTACATCCGGGTGCTCGACGACATCGAAGCGGCGGCGCGGCGTGCCCACGAGCGTGGAATCGACGCGGCCGCGGCTGCGGCCGAGTACGCGTTCCCGGCGAGCTTCGGCGAGTGGACGCTGTTCAATCCGCGCTACCACGAGCGCGCGATCGACGCCTGGCTTCGGGAACTGGGGAGCGAGTAGGAGGAGCCCGACGCGGCTCAGAGGTCGAGCAGCGTCTCAATCTCTTCGAGGGAACCCGGTGGTAGCGGACCCAGCCACGACTTGAGCAGAATGCCCTGCCGGTCGATCAGGTACGTGTTCGGTAGCCCGACCGTAAAGTAGGCGTCCTCGATCCGGCCGTCCGGGTCGTGCACAATCGGGAAGGTGGTGCCCATCTCGTTGACGAACCCCATCACCCGGTCGGTGTCGGACTGGTCCAGGCTGACGGCGATCAAGC
>JAHEKN010000041.1 GCA_024638305.1 Gemmatimonadota bacterium
TTCGTTCTCTCCGGTCTGCGGCAGGAGGCGGACGACGGGGGCCGGATCGACCGCTCGACGGCGAACGAGCTCGGTGTGGACATCAAGACGGAGCTTCGGCCGGGACTGTTGCTCGATCTGACCGTCAACACCGACTTCGCGCAGGTGGAAGTCGACGACGCGCAGGTTAACCTCACGCGCTTCAGCCTCTTCTTCCCGGAGAAGCGTGACTTCTTCCTCGAGAACTCGGGGATCTTCGAGTTCGGCAAACCGGGAAACGCCTTCGAGCCGCCGGGCTACCAGATGTTCTTCAGCCGCCAGATCGGCATCCACGAGGACGGTGAGGTACCCATCATTGGCGGCGCACGCCTGACCGGACGGGTCGGCGGTCAGACCGTGGGCTTCCTCAACGTGCTCACCGAAGCGGCGTTCGACACGCCCCGCGAGAACTTCACGGTCGCGCGGGTGAAGCGGGACGTCGGAGACGCCGCCTATGTCGGCGGGATGGTCGTGGACCGGCGGAGCACCGCGGGAGCCAACACGTCACTCGGCATCGACGGCCAGTTCACCATCGGAGACGCCTGGGTGTGGGACTGGCACGGATCCCAGTCCTACACGCGCGGTGCGGGCGGAGACGGATACTCCTACCGAGTCGCGTACAACTACTCCGGGGACACCTGGGGCTCGTTCTTCGATCACTACGCCGTCAGCCCCAACGCCGAAGCGGAGGCGGGGTTCGTTCTCAGGACGGACGTCCGGTGGACCGACATATTCGTGAGCCGCACGTGGCGGCCCGGGGATCTGCTGGGCCTGCGCGACTTCGGCATGTGGGGCGGAGGGCGCTACGTCTCCTCCGTGACGGACGGCGCCCTCCAGGACTGGCAGGCCGGGATCGCTGTGAGCCCGTTTTGGCGTAGCGGCGACGAGATCTCGGTGTTCCTGAACGCCGGCGAGTCCGTGGTGGACGAGACCTTCGAGCTCTCCGACTCGGTCGCTGTCCCAGTCGGCCGCTACCGGGCCAATCACGTCGGCTGGTTCGGCGGCACGAGCCCCAGCCGCCCGATCTACGTGGACGTGAACGGGATGGTCAGCGAGTTCTTCGGGGGATCGCTGGTCTCCGTGGGCACCACGGTCACCACGGTCCCGTCCAGCCAGGTGTCGCTCGCGCTGGGGTACACGTTCAACCGGGTCGACGTCCCCTGGGGCGCGTTCTCGGCAGACATCGCGTCGTTGCGGACATCGTACTCCCTGTCGACCCGGCTCTCCACCAACCTGGTGATCCAGTACAACCGTCTGGACCGAGAGTTCTCGTCCAATGTGAGGTTCAACTTCATCCACCGACCGGGAAGCGATCTGTTCATCGTCTTCACCGAGAATCGGGGAGACGGCCACCGCGTCTGGAACCTCCAGGACCGTGGGCTCGTGGCGAAGGTGACCTACCTGATGCGGATGTGACGGGGGGGCCGGACGGCAGTTTTCCCGACCAGTCCGACGGCTGGAGTGGGGGGGATCGCCGCACCCGGTTTCCCAACGCGTAGTCGTTGGTCCGCTTGAAGATCACGTCCACGCCGGTCACTATCTCCCGTCTCACGCCGCGCACAAAACGGGAATCGACACTCGAGGAGGTGCCTCGTGCAGCGCATCACCACACTCGCTTTGGCCAGCCTGTTGGCGTTCGGTATGGCGGCGTCGGCCCAGGCCCAGCAAACGCAGCGCTTCGTGCGGTATGTAACGCCGTCCGGAGTGTCCTGGGGCGAGCTCGTGGACCAGACGATCCACCAGCTCTCGGACGCACCCTACCTCGGAGGCTCTCGCACCGGGCAGACGGTGGGCCTGGCTGCCGCCCAGCTGCGTGCCCCGGTCGATCCCAAGCAGATCTTCATGACCGCGTTCAACTTCCGAAGCCACATTCGGGGCGAGCCGGCCGAGTACCCGGGGCTGTTCCTTGTCCCCCCCTCATCCATCATCGGACCGGCTGAAGACATCGTCCGCCCTGCCGAATCGGAGAACCTGCACTACGAGGCCGAGATGGTGCTCGTGGTGGGGCGGGAAGCCGCCAACGTGTCGCTCGAGGACGCGCCCGGCCACGTGTTCGGCGTCTCCGCCGGCAACGACGTGAGCGAACGCTCCTGGCAGGCGAACGACATCCAGTGGAGCCGGGCCAAGGGGAGTCGGACATTCAACGTGGTGGGTCCCTACCTGGTCACCGGGCTCGACTACGGCAACCTCGAGATAGAAGGACGGCACAACGGTGAGCGGGTCCAAGGGGAGAACACGGCCGACCTGATCTTCAGCCTCGACTACATGCTGCACTACATCTCCCAGTACTTCACGCTCTATCCAGGAGACCTGATCTGGACGGGCACCATGGGCTCGACGCGCCGCATGGAGCCCGGCGACACCTACGAGGTCGAGATCGAAGGCATCGGCGTACTCAGGAACAGGGTGGTGCAGGGGAGGTAGGGCGCGCCGGCCCGAACCTCTTCCACCGCCACGCGACGCCCCCCCGGCTCCGGCGCGGCCGTCAGGACCCCCGGAGCGCGATGGCCGGATCGACCCGGGCGGCGCGCCACGCGGGAAGCAATGAAGCCAGGCCCACAGCGCCCGCCAGGATGAGCACGGCAGCGCCCAGGGTACCGAGAGACAGGATCTCCGACCCGAACAAGAGACCCTGCACGCGCGGGGATACCAGCGCGACCACCGCGCCACCGGCGATCAGCCCGAGGGCCACCGTGCCCGCGACTTCACCCACGACCATGCGGATCACCCTTCCGCGGGCGGCGCCCAGAGCCACACGAATCCCGACCTCGCGCATCCGGCCCGCAACCGAGAAGGAGACGATCGTGTACACGCCCACACTGGCCAGGCAGAGCGCGAGCATCGAGAACAGCCCGAGGAGTCCTGCCGAGACCCTGGTCGCGACGAGGGCGTCGCCCAGGTGCGACTCCATCGTCCCCATGCGGAGCGGCAACTGTGGGTTCACCGCCGTGAGCTCCGCCCGAAGGAGCGGGAGCGCCGCGGCCGGGTCGTTCGCCGCGCGTACCATGAAGGTGGGGGCGTTGAGCCCGGTCTCTCCCGCGAGGTAGTAGATCACCGGCGTAGGGGGCTCGCCCAGACTTCGGATCTTGGCGCTCGACACGACCCCCACCACGCGCCGCCAACCGTCGGGCACGCTCTGCGGACGGATCCGCCGTCCGACGGAGCTCTGGCCTCCCCAGAACTGATCGGCGGCCGCCTGATTCACGACGACGATGCGCTCGTCGCCGAACACGTCCTCCGGTGTGTACGGCCGCCCGTCCAGGATGTCGATACCGACCGTCTCGAAATACTCCGGTGAGACCACGGCCCAGTTGATCTCGACGGAGCCCGTGCCCGAGGGCGGCTCGTAGTCCTCGACCACGGTCGTCGTGGTCCCACCGCCCTGAACCGGAAGCCTACTCGCGAGCGCCACGTGGGTGACGCCCGGCAGCGATCGGAAACGCTCCGTCAGATCGCGAAGAACGGGTGCGCGGGCATCATCGCCGATTCCGACCTGGGAGAAGTCGGTCTGCAGAAATGCGAGCCGCTCGACGTCGACGCCGGGATCCACCTGCTGATAGCTCACCAGGCTCCGCACCATCACTCCCGCGCCGACCACCAGGATCAGGGACGCGGCCACCTGGGCGGCTACCATGAGATTCCTCACCAGCGAGAGCCGCCTCCGGCCGCCGGGAGATCGCGGATCCTCGCGAAGGGTGCCGGCCACGTCGGTACGCGCCGACTGCAGCGCGGGAGCGAGGCCGAAGAACACGCCAGTTCCCAGCATGAGCGCGGCGCTGAATCCCAGCACTCGCCAATCGAATCCCAAGTCGAGCTCGCCCCCCCCGGGCACCGGAAGCGGCGCAGTGGAGAGGAGGCTCAAGATCCAAGAGGCCAGAACGAGCCCCAACAGCCCGCCGGCCACGGAGAGCAGCAGGGCCTCTCCCAGGAAAAGGCGAGCCACGCGGCCGGGCAGGGCACCCAGAGCCTGTCGAACCGCTACTTCCGGTCCACGCGCCACCCCCCGCACCAGGAGGAGGGAGCCCAGGTTGGTGGAGGCGAGGACCAGGATCAGAACCACGAGGAACATCAGCACCGCGGACACGGAGGCGATGTTGCCGTCCATCTCAGGGTGGAGCCGGACGTCGGTGGCCCGAAACACGGTGATGCCTCTGCCCTCGTTCAGATCCGGGAAGTCGGCCGCGAGCTGCTGGGCGAGCGCGTCCATGGCTGTTTGGGCCTGCGCGAGCGTCACTCCATCGGCCAAGCGCGCCCTGACGTCGTACCAGTGGTCTTCCCGGCGGTCCAGGTTGCTGACCCGAAACGGACCCGCGATCTCCGTGGTCGAGATCGACAGCCAGAAATCGGTGACCACGAAGTTCCCGACGCCATTCAAGCTCTCGGGGCCCACGCCGACCACCGTGACCGGCTGTCCCCCGAGCCGCACCGTCTGACCCACGATTCCCGGATCGGATCCGAAGACGCGTTGCCAGGTTCGGTGATTCACGACGGCATAGTTGCCTTCGCCCACGAGGTCCATGGACGGGTCGAACCAGCGTCCTCGGCTGGGCCGCATACCGAGCGTGCGCAGGTGGCTGGCGGTGGTGAACTCGACGGCGACCGTCCGGGTCACGTCGCCCAGGTCGAGGATGGCGTCGTCCGGCGAGGTCGCGGAAACGGCCTCGAACACACCCTCCAGATTCGACATGTCCCGGTACGCCGGGAAGGACGTCGAGCTCGGCTCCCCGTCGTCCGAGTCCTGGTAGATGTTGACCACCCGTTCGGGCTGATCATACGGCGGCGGCTTGAGCAGGAGCTGATTCACGATTCCGAACACGGCGGTGTTGGCGCCGATGGCGACTGCCATGATCACCAACGCCCCGAGGGTGAATACGGGTGTCCTGACCAACCGGCGTACGGCGTACTTGAGATCGAGAAGCAGCAAGCCCATTCGACTCTCCCTGTGCCGGCGGCGAGCGCGCCTTCCGGTCCATTCGAAGGTGTGGGTCGTCACGATGTCGCGGATGGCACGCCAACAGAAGCGACCGATGGCGAGCGGAGTCCCGTCCGCACGGGCGCGGGCGGCCCGGGCTTCGATCAACTCGCCCATCTCGGCGCCGTAGTCCCGCCGCAGCCGGCCCGGGTACAGCAGTAGGAGGATCCGGACGAGCCGGGACCGGGACGGGCGCTCCGGCGATTCACTCACGGCGACTCCGGGAGGACTCGCCGCGCGCGCGCCCGCTCGACCAATCGCTCGAGGCGCATCATCTCGGCGCGCAGTAGCCGCGTGCCCGTCGGCGTGATCCGGTAGTACTTGCGACGCGGATCGGCGGACGGTTCGGGATGGTCCACTCGCTCGACCAGCCCGGAGTCACGCATCTGGTCCAGTGAGCGGTAGAGCGTCCCGGGACCGAGCTCGACGGCCCCCTCCGTCGCCGCCGCCACGTCGTCGGCGATTCCGAGGCCGTGCCGGTCGCCGCTCGAGAGGGCGAGGAGGATATGGAGGACCGGCGACTTCAGAGGCGCCTGGGAACGATTGCTGCGACCCGCCATCGAAGAGCTCCGGCCTCGGCGTGAATCTGGGGACCGACCAATATATCCATCATGGATATTTACTACGGGGTGCGCCAGGCGCGGGTTTCGAGAGCTGGGAGATGGGTCACGGGGGGGCTGTGGTCGAAGTGGCCCCTCAGCGGGCCGGGCTCGAGCTAGTCGACCGTGGCCGCCGCCCGGCGAGCGTCGAGCGAAAGCCGGTCCTGATCCGCGAACGCCCAGAGCACCAGAGCCGATGCGAGGATGATCAACGACGGATAGAACAGGACGTTGGTCCCTTCCAGCCACCATCCCCAAGGGTCGAGTATGGATCGCCACACGCCGAGGGCAGTGGCTCCCGCGACCAGCACGAGCACGGTATAGGCGAGCCTTCGTAGCAAGCCCAGAATCACCAGGATGCCGAGCAGCATCTCCAGCACGCCCAAGACCGCGAGCACGGTGGCCTGCGCTCCGATCCCCAGGTAGAACCGCTCGGCCACCGCCAACGAGTGCTCCACGTCCAGGAGCTTGTCGACTCCCCAGATCAGCATGAGCAGGCCGAGGCTGATGCGGAGCAAGAGCAGGGTCCGATGTTTCACGCTAGGCCGGCCCGACCCTGGAACGGAATGCCACGGATCCGCGGTCTAGGATGCGGTTCGCGCATCCACGAACCGACGCACGATCTCGAACATGAGCCGCGTGCCGCGCCGGACGTTTTCCACGGTCACACGCTCGTTGTTGCCATGGACACCGCCGGAATCCTCCTGCGGGGTCACCATGGGAAAGAAGCCGTAGCTCACGATCCCGAGATCGCGAAAGAAGTGGCTGTCAGTGAATCCGCCGACCACGGAGGGCACCACGGGAGCGCCGGGAAATCCGTTGGCGAGGACGTGGATGATGGACCGGTACAGGTTGGTGTTCGTCGTCGAGACGGCAGGCGTGAACCCCATGAGGCGCTCGATCTGGATCGACGGGTCGTCGATCACGGAGCGGAGCTCCCGCACGAACTCGTCCGGGTCCTGATCGGGGAGGAGTCGGCAGTCCAGCTCGGCCGAGGCCTGGGGAGGCACCACGTTGATCTTGTCCGACCCCTGTAGGATCGTGATCGAGCACGTGTTGCGGGTGAGCGCGTGCAGGGCCGGCAGCTCGCCGTGGAGCCTGGCCATCAGCTCGGGGTCCTGGACCGTCCTGCCCATGGTCGAGAACGCCGTGTTCCACGGTGGCCGCGCGTTGGCCGCGATCCCCTTGAAGTAGGTGTCGACGGCCGGAACGATGCGGGGGCTGAAGGGATGGAGACGGATCCTCTCCAGCGCCGCAATCAGGGACGTCACCGAATAGGACGGCAGCGGACGAGAGCCGTGTCCCGGCTCGCCCGTGGCCGTGAGCCTGAACCACCACGGCACCTTCTGCGTGACCTCGACGCCGAACGACGGCTGCCCCTCGATCAGGCTCCCACCTCCTCCTTCGTTCAGGAGGAACCCGACTCCCTCGAACAGCTCCGGGCGATTCTCGACCAGCCAGCCCGCGCCGAAGAACCCGCCGGCCTCCTCGTCCGCGGTCGCCATGAAGATGACGTCGCGGTTGAGCGAGATCCCGGCACGGTGGAGGGCAAGAAACGTCTGCAGGTGCAGGATGCCGCCCGTCTTGGTGTCGAGCGCCCCCCGGCCGTACACGTACCCTTCCTCCACCTTTCCGGACAGCGGATCGTCGTCCCAGTAGCGCTCGTCGGCCGGCACCACGTCGATGTGATGGAGCAGGACCAGCGCCGGCAGGTTTCCACCGTCGAGCCGTGCCCAGATGTTGCCCCGTCCGGGGGCCGATTCGACGGACTCGTAGGGAATGCCCTCCGCGTCGAAGATCCGGGCGAGGAACTCCACTCCGCGGGACTCGTTGCCCGGTGGGTTGATGGTGTTGACCCGGAGGTACTGCTGCAGGTGCTCTAGGGCCTCCTCGCCAAGGGCCTCGAGGTCGACGTTCTGAGCGCTGGCAGAAGCGGCCCCACCGACCACGGCGGCCAGGACGAAGCCGGATGCCAAGACATTGCGGTTCATGGTGCCAAGGTACGAGAACGGAGTCGGACCCGCACCGAGGGAGGAGCGCCCGCGGTCACCCGCCCACGATCACCCGCCGAGATAGGCCGGCGTGCTCACCGTGTGGACGAACAGCAGGCCGTCGTACTGGTCCCGCACGACCATGCCGAGGGGATTGATCCCCCAGGTCTTGGCAATGACGGGCACCTGCATCCAGTCCGATCCCGGGGAGAGCTCTGGCTCGCTCAGGTCGACGAAGGACCACCGTCGGCGCGCACGATAGAGGATCGAGGCCAGGCTGCCGGTGATCGCGGGAGCCACGTCGTAGGGGAGACCCTCGTTGGTCGCGGCCACGCCCGTATACATGTACAGGCCGATCGAGTAGAGCTCGTCACCGAGCAAGGCTTCCATCTCCGCGCCCATCGTGCGTGGCTGGGGCGTCGGCTCCACCCGATCGTTCGCGTGACGGACGTGGAAATTGTGCGCCCACACCATGACTCGCTCTTCCGGAAAGAGCTCGTCGAGTAGGAACCGGAGATTGGCGGCCATCCCGTCGTCGCGCGCCTCGATGGCGGGCAGACCCTCGCCGGAGAGCTGATCCACGAACGACACCATCGATCGGGCCGTCCGAATGGCGACACCCACCGCGCGATCTTCGTCGGGGCTCGCAGCGGAAAGCTCGGGTCGGTGCAGCTCGAGAAACGCCGCCAGCGAGTCGTACTGGGCCATCAAGCGGTCGCGATTAGTGATCACGTAGATGTTGCGGCCCGCAAGCGCCCGCTGGTAGTTGGCCAGGAACTCGATGTCCATCGCCTGCACGCGGACGCCGTACTCGGGGTCGACCCGGCCCACCATCTCTCCCAGGAACTCCGGCCGGCGCACGCTCATGCTGCGCGAGCTGATCTGCGTGTCGAAGCCCGCCAATCGCAGCGGTCGTGCTGAGCTCCGCGTGCGCTCCAGGTATTCGAAGAGCTCCAGCACCTCCTGCGTTCGCCAGACTGGGAAGGCGCAGGAGTCGAGCACATCTATGGCCCGCTCCACGCCGACGCTCCCGTCCGCGAGGAAGCACTCGAATATGGAGCTCTCGAATGCGATCACGTCGAATCCGAGTCGCTCGTGCAGGTACTTGATCAGGCGGACCTTGACCTGGCTGAACTCTCGAACCCCGTGGCCGCTCTCACCCAGTTGGACCACCCGTCGGTCCTCCAGCAGAGGACGAAGGAACTCGAGGTCCGCGTAGTCGGAATGCGTGAGCGAGCGAATGGGCTCGTTGTTGGCCTCGACCCAGGCGGTCCAAAGCGGGTCCTCGCTCGGGGCGGCCGGATCCTCGGCCGTCGCCAACTCTTCGTCCGTCAGGAGGCGGTCGAGCGCTTCGTCCAGCCCGGGCTCGGTGAGGCTGCCAGGCTCATCGCCGCATGCGCCCAGCGCGAGGGCACACGACAACAGGGCGATGTGTGATGACTTCCGGCGCATCGCGATCACTCGAGCGGACATGGGGCCAACCCCCGTGATAGCGTGCCGGCGTGGAGACTGTTCCCCGCGGGCCGGCCTGCCTACGGGGCCTCGAACGCCCTGCGGGCGTCGTTCAGCTCCTCGTCGGACGGCCAAATCCGGTTACTGCAGGGCTCGGGAGATTTCGACTGCTGCATCATCACCGGAGCCGCCTCGCCGGCCGCGCTGCATGCCCGATGCCCGAGCCCCAGCCAGTGACCGACCTCGTGGTTTACGACGTAGTGACGGTAGCTGTCGAGATCCCCGTACCAGCCTGGCGCCCCGTTCAGCCACCGGGTCTCGTTGATCACGACGTCCCGCCCTACCCGGCAGCTCCAGTCCACCGTGCAGCCGGACGAGTACCCCGGGAGCTCGGTGTCCTCGGCCAGCCAGAGCACGAAATCACCGTCGCGGGCCACCTCCATGAACAGCACGTCGCCGCCCTGGGACCAACCCTGGGGGTGGCGGAGCGTTCGTCGCACGTGGCTCCGGAATCCGTCCAGGTCGGACGTGACCCGGCCCCTGGTGGCCACCTCGTACGTGACGACATGGGTCGGCGCCGGGGCGCAGTCCGCCGCCGCCGTCCAGGCCGCGAGCCCCAACACGATTCCCACTCCGTAGTGCGTCACCCGCTATCCGTCCTCAGGGAGAAGGCCTGACTGCTCCCGATTTGCCGTGAGCCCCCACCGGCATCGATCATCGTGCCGTGAATCGATTCGGGCGAGTGCTCACGATTGTGGTTGGTGTCATCCCCTGGCTGGCTACCCCGCTCGCCGCCCAGTGGGTCGAGCCCGCCGGACGAGGTTGGGCCAGCATGTCCGTGTATCGGCTCACCACCGACGAGGTGTTCACCGCCGACGGCTCGCGGGCGCCGTTTCCGCTGGGGGGCCGCACCACGGCGCTCTCGACCTTCACAACCGTCGACGTGGGCTTCGGGCGAGGACTCGACGCATGGGTCCAGCTTTCCTTCCATCGCCTCATGCTCAGGGACCGCACGGCCATCCGGCGTTCAACCGGGCCCGGTGACCTGCGCGTCTACGGGCGCTGGAGCCCGAGCCATACGTTCGGGTGGAGCCTCCCGTTCGCCGTCCGCGGCGGGGTCAAGATCCCCATCGGAGACTTCGAGGGAGCCGATGGGCTCATCCCGCTCGGCGACGGCCAGACGGACGTGGAGCTGGTCGGGGAGGTCGGTTGGTCGTTCTGGCCGGTGGACGCCTACGCGATGGGCTGGCTCGGATATCGCTGGCGGCGGGCGCGCTCCGACTCCGGATTCGACTTCGGAGACGAGCGGTTCTTCCTGGTCGGGGGTGGCGCACGCAGCGGCAGGCTCGGGGTCCGGCTGCTGGGCGAGGGGTGGTTCGGCCAGGAGGTCGATCGGGGGGGACTCGCCGCCCGTGCCCAGGCCCGCCGCCTGATCCGGGTCTCGCCGTCGGTCACGGTGGCCGCGGGCCCGGGCGAGGTGGAGCTCGGCACGAGGATTCCCCTGTCCGGCCGCAACCTCGCGGCCGGCACCGACCTCACGGTCGGATACTTCGTGCGCTGGTAGCGTCCGTTCGCGACCGGACTCTCCCGGGGGGCCCGGCTCGCGAGCCGGTCAGCTCAGATACGTCAGCAGATCGGGATCGTACAGGCCGGCGACCCACGTCCCGTAGCCATTGAACAGCTCGGTGGGCCGCGGGTCGATCGAGCCCAAGCGCACCTCTTCCACCTGGGACCAGCGGGGATGAGGGACGTCGGGATTCACGTTCGAGTAGAACCCGTACTCGCTCGGCGCGAAGTCCATCCAGAAGTGGGACGGCCGCGCCTCCAGGAACTCGATGCGCTGGAACGCCTTGATACTCTTGAAGCCGTACTTCCAGGGGAGCGCTACCCGGAGCGGCGCGCCGTGCTGCTTGGGCAGGGGCTCGCCGTAGGCGCCGGTGGCCACGAACGCCAGGTCGTGCATCGCCTCATCCATCCGGAGCGCCTCGTAGAAGGGCCAGGGATAGAAGCCCTGGGTGGCTTGCCCGATCGCCTGGCTTGGACGGTCGAAGCTCACGAACCGCACCCAGTTGGCGCTCGAGAGCGGGCGTGCCTTCGCGATCAGGTGGCGCAGCGGGTAGCCCGTCCAGGGGATCACCGCGGACCAACGCTCCACGCAGCGCAGTCGGTATACCCGCTCCTCCAAGCCGAACTCGCGCTCCAGATCCTCAACCGCGAAGACACCGGGGTTCTCGACTTCCCCTGCCACCTGGACCGCCCAGGGCCACACGCGAAACGGACCCATCAGATCCCAAACGTGATTCACGCTGCCCGGCCGGCCGATGAACTCGTAGTAGTTGTTGTGCGTGGCGGCGAGCAGCCGGTCGGTCACGTCGTCCGTCCGCCGGTAGGCGTTGTTTCTCCGCGGGGCCGGATAGAGGTCCACGGAGGGAGATGGACAGATGGTCTGCAACGGATGCGCGGGCGGGTTCGAATCGCAGTCAGTGGGATCTCCCTCCGGTATCGCGAGGATTTCGACGCTCGAGCCGCAGCCCGCCACGGACAGCCCCGCCGCTCCGAGACCCGCCGTCTTCAGGAACTCGCGCCGATTCCAGAAGAGATCCGGCGGCGTGGCCTCGCGGTCGGCGATACGCCAGGCCGGAGGGAGGCGCAGGTTGGCCATTCCGGGCCTACCCTCCCCCGGCGTGAGAGCGGTACCAGCGGGCCATGACGTCCTCGGCGGGCTTGCCCTGCGGCGTAAAGTCGGCGCTGCCCCCGCTCCGGGGCATGGCGGTCGACGGATACCACTTCCAGAAATACGCCCCGGCGACCCAGTCCTGCGGCCACACGGCACGGAAGAACGCCTCGTATGCGCTGGCCTGTGCCTGGAACGCGCGGGGGTCGCTAACGCGCATCCGGCGCTCGGGCCAGACCCACGGCTCGTGGGCCATGAACGGGACGCTCTTGTAGCCGATCTCCGTGAATACGATGGGTCTCCCGGTCGCGCGCGCCAGCGCTGCCAGCTCCTCCACGGGCTCCGCCCATCCGTCCACCAGCTGATCCACGCTGGGAAACTCCGCGTCGGAAAGCGGGAAGTACCCCTGCAAGCCGATCCAGTCGAGTGCGTCCCAGAACCCCACCTCCGCGTACTCCCGATACCAGTTGGCAGAGTAGGTGAGCTTTCCGCCGTAGACACCTCGGACCCGTTCGATGAGCGCCCGCCACTCGGCCTCACGGTGCACCGTCCCATGGAGCTCGGTACCGACGCTCAGGGCCTCGATCCCGAGCTGTTGGGCGAGTTGGGCATAGTGCAGCATGAAGTCGCCATACCCACCGAACCACGCTGACCAGTCCGCCTCGGACGTCATGGCGATGTCGCCCCGCCACACCTCGCCGTCCCTGTCGAACAGCCAGACGTGCGGCTTGAGCAGGGTTTTGAGCCCGGCGCGGCGGGCGTACTCGGTGGTTCGCGCGATCCCCTCGTCCCGCTCCCCCCACCACCCCTGGTCGCCGCGGATCATGCGAAGCTCCGGCTGGTCCACCTCCCGCTGCCAGCCGAAGGGAGTCTGCACGATCCAGTTGACCCCCCGGCTCGCGAGCTCATCCAGATCCGCCGGCAGCACCGTGTCTCTACTTGCCACCCAGGACACGCCACGCTGGCGGTCTGTCTTGCTCACCTCGTCCGGCCGAGGACCCGGTGGCTCGGACAAGCACCCGGTCAGAACCAGTACGAGCGCCCCACTGCTCGGAAGCCATGTGAGGGCAGGCCGTCTCGACTGCGGACGTGCGCGGGTCGCGGTCATCCCGTCTGTCGGCCTGCGTGACCTCGCCCTTGCATTCCCGATTCGCCTCAGCGCTCGAAGAGGATTTCCTGAGCGCTCCCCACCTGCCGATAGCCAATCGCGCGATAGATGTGATTCGAGGTCGGGTTGGCCGCGTCGGTGTACAGGGAGCAGTGCTTGAAGCCCGATCTCAGAATCCGGTCGCTCAGGGCCGCAACGCAAGCGGAGGCGTACCCTCGACCCCGATGCTCGGGAGGCGTGTAGACGAGATTCACGCTGCAGCCGCTGCGTGAACGTCGGGCCATGGCCGCGATCGAGCGTGGACCGTCGTCGTCCCACAGGAACAGCGAGCCGTCCTGCACGCGGGCCCGGGCCTGGGCCGCCCCGTCCTGCGGTTCGCCGATCTCCGCCCCGAACGCATGAATCCACTCCCCGAGGGTCGGTACGTCCCCCGGGCCCGCTTCCCGGAACCGTCCCGGGGGCGTGGCCGGCCAGGCCACGCGATCGAGTTGCAGGATCTCCATCGAACGAAGGGGCACAGCCCGATCCCCGGTCCGGTCCGTCCACCGGTCGGCGAAACCGATGGACCCGGCCGTGGGTCCGTGAACACCGGGAAGAGTCGGGTCGACCTCGGCCAGGTGATCCGCCAGCGCGTCCAGCGCTCCGTCGGAGGCCTCGGAGATCACCAGGCGGTAGGGCGGCGTGCGGAGAGCACACCCGACGACCTCTCCCGCGCGTTCCACGGTCATCAGGTGCGCTACCGAATCGATGGGCCGAGCCATGATCGGACGCTTTCCGCTCCGTTCCTGCTCCGCGAGCGCGTTCATGATTCCCAGGAGCAAGTTGTACTCGGCCTCTTTCCGAAGCAGCAGGGGTTCGGCCATGACGAGGAAATCCGTGGCCGAGCCGTGACGGCGCACCGAGTGCATGTCAGCCGCCGAGGTCGCAGACCACCCGGTGTAGTGTCGCGGGCAGGCCGGCCGCGGCTTCGCTGGTCACCACGAACGCCTGCTCGTCCAGGAAGTCGATGGCCTCGCCGGCGGGCTCCATCCAACCGAACTGGCAGTTGCCGATTTCCGCCCACCCACCGGGCGTGTGCCGAAGCGCCCAGATGCCTGTGTAGGTTCGTACGATCAGCCGGTCCCCCGTCCGTGAGTACGTGGCCCCCGTCACCACCCGCCCGCTGCGGCGGTCACGGGTGAAGGGAACCGGCCCGAGAGATTCCGCCTCCACCACGGCGTCTCCGCGGACCGCTGCGTCCAGTGCCGACGCGGCAATCCGATACACCGTGATGGACCGGTGGCGACCCCGGTTGACGATGAGCAGATCGCCGCCCGGCGTGACGGCGATGGCCTCGGCGTCCCGCCTGCTGTCGGGATACTCGAACCGGAACCGCACGCCACTCACGCGGGCCTGCAGAGGGTTCTCGGGTGTGGCGCCGCTCGGGTCCGGCTCGGTGACCACGTACACGGCCATGCGCCGACGGTCGCGGTCGTTGTTGCCCGTGTCGCCGATGTAGAGGCACTCCCCCACAGAGCCGACCGACTGGGGGCAGGGCCCGAGCGCAATGTCCTCCCAGTCGCGCGATCCGGCGTCCTCGACGCGGTATTGCACCAGGATGCGGCCGGATGTGTCGATGGCGAAGAGGTCGGCGCCGTCCCCGGAATCGTTGTGGGTCCAGAGCACACCGCGGTGGGTACGGCTGGTCGCGACGCCGGAGGTCTCCCGGAGCGCATTCGGGAGCTGGCCCATCAGCTCGAACACGACCGCTTCCTGACCGGGCACGACCTGGGGCGGGCCGGAGGCGCGGAGCGACCGCGCTTGGTAATCGACCGCGACCAGCCCGCCGAGCAGGAGCGTCAGGCCGAAGGCGATGGGAAGCGCTCGTCCTTTGAATGCCATGTCGGGGCTCTTAGGGTGCGCGCGTCCAGTGTCAGTCCACGACGATACAGTATTGCTTGCTTACCCATCCCTGGAATGGAGGATTCGCCAGGTAGCGGAGCTCGCCGTTGAAGGCCGGGTCGGTGGCGTTGGTCAGGGTGACGTCGCGAACGCTGACGTTGACGCCAGCCAGCCACTGCCTCACCTCTGGCTCCGGCGTACCGTGCATCTCCCACTCCACGTGGTCGCTGGAGGTCCTCGCTGGCCGGCCCAGCAAGGAGCGCAGTCGCGTCCGGACGCGAAGCATCGTGCGCAACCGCGCGGCCACTCCCTCCCGGTACGAGTCCGGGAGCTGGAACACGACCATCCCGCCGGTCCGGGTCACGCGCACGAACTCCTCCACGTAGCGCCGGGCGAGCCGGGGAGGAAGGTGCTGAAGGACGATGTTGGAATAGACGAATCCGAATTCCCCGTCCTCGAAGATCCGCAGGTCCTCCCGGACGTTCTGCCGGAACTCGACGCGGGCCGAGGGGCCGTGCAGCTCGGTGGCCCTGGCGACCATCGACGTCGAGACGTCGACTCCCACGGCTCGGCTGAAGCGCCGAGCCAACGGAACCGTGAGGCGACCGAGGCCGCACCCGAAGTCCAGTGCGGCGGAGTCGTGCAGGATCGGCACGCCGAGGCCTTCCACATACGCCAGGACCGTCGCCACCTCCTGGGCGCCGCTCCGGAAGAACGCCTCAGGGTCCCAGCCGCCGCCACGCTTGTCGGGATCGGACAAGACGGCGAAGTACGGATCCTCGGACGCGGCCCGCTCCCAGACGCCTCGCACACGCGAGAGCGCCGCATCGGGGTCGTCGCGCTCGCTCAGAAGCGCCGAACCCTCCGGCCCTGAAACGCCACGCGTACCAGCTCGCCGGGCCGGGGCTGGACCATTTGCACTTCCGTCCGCTCACCGAATTCGGATGCGCCTTGCACGGTCGGGCGGCCGTCGGGCCCGATGCCCGGGGGCGACTCCCGGATCTGGGCCACCACGCGGACCGTGCCCGCGTCACAGTCCTCCCGGTATCGAACGGTGGCGCCGGGCGGGAGTAATCCCAATGCACGCGTGCTCCGGCCGCTCGCCGTGACGGAGATAGGCACGGCGAGCTGGTTGGCCACCTCGACGTGGCACTCGCCCACCGGCACCGGAGCTCCCGGGTCCGGGAGTCCGCCCGCGCATCCCGTGATGGCAACCGCAGCTGCAAACGCCACGGCCCGGCTCATTCCCTTCCTTCCCGCGCCATCGTGATGAAGTCCGTTCCCACGGGTTCGGCTCCTCCGTGTCTGAGCGCCCAGGCGACCTGTCCACGGTGATACGCGCCGTGCATCGCGACGTGGGTGAGAATGTCGGCCAGCGGCGTTCGATGAGCCACGCCGGCCGTGGTCTCGTACTCCACCAGCCGTGACAAAGCCTCCTCGTCGAGGTCCCGGAAGAGCGCTTCGAGGTCGGCAGCGTTCCGCTCCATCTCGGGGCGGAGATCCGCCAGCGACAGCGAGGGCCAGGGCTGCACCGGCCCCTCCTCACCGCGCACGCGGGAAATCCACCCGCGCTCTGCACCCAGTACGTGCGCGAACAGACGCACGGCATCGGTGCTGACGGCGCTTGCCGGCTGGCTCTCGAGGACCCCTACCACCCTGGCGTTGGCCCACTCGAGGTGTGCGAGCAGTCGGCGTAGGTGGCCGAGGCGCGTTCCGGTGGCGTCGTTCACGCGTCTTGCTACCCGCCTCGACAGCGGACCGGTCCCGGTCAGGCTGGGGCAGCCGCTCCGTCTTCAGCGCGCCCCTCGGCGAGCCAAGCTGGTGACGTCGCCCCAGCCCCAGGCGCGAGTGCGGGCCCGAGCGCGAGCGCGTTGGAAGGTGGCTGCACGACCGTCGCGGGTCGGAGCAGACGAAGCACGTCCTCGCCCACCCGCACCAGGAGGGGGTGCGACCACCAGAGGACCGCGGCCAGCGCGACCAGGGTCCAGACCAGGCTGCGGACGGCAGCCCGGGGGGAGCGAGACGGGGGCAAAGTGAGGAGCCGGAGCAACAGGACGACGGTGAGAATGAGGTAAGCCCACCACACCAGGAGCGTCAGCGACCAGACGCTCGGCCACATCCATTTCTGCCCGAATCCAAGCGCGATGCCGAGAATCAGCCATGCCAGAATACCCGGCAGCCGCCGCAGCTCGATTTCTCCGTGTGACATGCCGAGGGAGAAAGCGCAGGGAGCATGCCCTCGTGGGGTAGGCTTCCGAAGGCAGGCCAACCTTGACCTTACGCCCCTGCCGGGCGCATCCTTTACGGGCTATCAGTAGGCCGATTGGGGCCGGTGGTCGCGCCGCACTCTAGACCGGCGCGTAGTTCATGGTTGATCGGAGCGGCTTTCCCAACTCCGACACCACGCAGAGGAGTCAGGATGAGTCGCATCACCGGAACCGTGAAATGGTTCAACAGCGAGAAGGGTTACGGCTTCATCAGTCGTGACGACGGAGCGGGCGACTGCTTCGTGCACCACTCGGCCATTCAGGGCGAGGGTTTCAAGTCGCTTAACGAAGGGCAACGGGTGGAGTTCGCTGTGGTCGACGGTCAGAAGGGACCGGCCGCGGAGAACGTGGTCGCCCTCGACTAACGACCAACGACCCGCCGGGTCCAATCGGGTCGTCCCGCTCGCGGGGCGGCCCGATTCTCTTAGGTGGGGGGCGAGGCCGCGCTCTCGGTCTCGCCCTGCGTGGCCGGCTCGGTCGAGGCTCCGGCCGGATCCGCGCCGGGCTCTACCGAAGGGTCGTCCTCGCGCAGCAGGCCCCGCTCGGCCAGCCACCCCTGGCCCCTCCCGGAATCGAATGTGGTGCCCTTCCTGGAGTGTCAGCCGTCGGTGGCCGGTATTTAGGGCCGCGTCAGATCCGTTGGCTGAAGACCAGCCGGTAACCGTTGCGGTCGCGGATGGAGAACTCCCTCCTCCCGTAGTCATAGGTCTCCGGACCCCACAGCACCTCGACCCGACCCTGGATCGCGGCAAACAGTGCGTCCACGTCCGTGACGTCGAAGGAGAGCTGCCCGGTCATCGTCGGCATGGAGCCGGGGGCGTCCCAGTCGGCGTCGAGAAGGAAGATCAGGTGGACCGAGTCCCGATCGAGGATGCAGAGCGTGGGCTCGGAGTCTGGCCAGAGCGCGTGCACCGCGAATCCCAGCACGTCTCTATAGAACTCGACGGTAGACGACAGGTCGTCGGTCTTGAGCATCGGGGTAACGCCGGTGAACTCAGCCATCGCCGTGCCGTCCCTCTTCCTCATTGAGGAAGCCGCCGACTGCCCGGAGCCACTCGCCTTCGGCCTCGAAATGGACCTGATGCCCTGCGTTGGGGACGACCGCCCGGCGCGCGTTCGGGAGGATCGCTGCCATCCGGTCCCCGATCGTCGTGAACTTGGCGTCGGCGGCTCCCGTCAGGACGAGGGTCGGACACTGGACGCCCGCCAGCCGCGACCAGAACGAGGGCTGTGTGCCCGTCCCGAGACCCCGGAGACAAGCCGCCCAGGCGGCTGCGTCCCCCTCGAGCCTTCGCGTTCGCGCCCGTTCGAGCTCGGCCGGTGTCCGAGACCGCTGGGTCGCAAACAGAGGCTGAGACATCCAGGCATCCACGAACGCCTCCATTCCGCCGGCTTCCAGTTCTCTGGCAAGGGCGTGGTCAGCCTGGCGGCGGGCCTCCCTGGCCGGCTCCGACTCGATGCCCGGGGAAGCGCTCTCCAGCACCATGCGATCCACGCGATTCGGCGTGAGGATTGCGGCCGCCAGCGCAACACGGCCGCCCATGCTGTACCCGATCCAGGTGGCGTGCTCGAGCCCGAGCCCGTCGAGCATGCGGCCGAGGTCGGCCAATACATTGGACAGCGCATAGCGTTCGGGCTGAGCGGGTGCGTCGCTCGAGCCATGCCCGAGCAGATCCACCGCGACGACGCGGTTCTCCCGCGCCATGGCCCGCAGCAGGCTCGGGCCCCACGCTTCGACGGAGCCGGTGAACCCGTGCACCAGGAGTACGGGGTCTCCACGGCCAAACTCCCAGCCTCGCATGACGAGACCGTCGTCCAGGGGGGTTTCGATGGGTCTCGGTAGCTTTGGAGGGATCACGCCCGAGCCGGGCTCACGTCGCCATCCAGAGCTACTCCCTCGTCCGTCCCCACCAGATGATCCCCCCCAGGATTCCGCCCAGCACCGCGCCCAGCCAGTTCGCAAACACGAAACCCACGGCGGCCCCCAGGATCACCACCACGAACGGGGGAATGCGGCCCGGCACCGGCCGCGATCGATCTCGTCCGCCGTCGCGTGACATGGCTTCGCTCCTCGCGTTCGGGACCCCCGCTCCGGCAAGCTACCCACCGTGAGCCCGTCCCGTCCAAGGCGCCACACCGTGGCGCGGGTCTTGAAGGACCTCGAGCACGTCGAGTTTCCTCCGTCACGAGGTCCAGATGAAGCTCCCACGAGCCCTGGCGATCGCGTTCTTGCTCATACTGACCGGCGCCTTGGCCGGGTGCGGCCCGTCCGCGGCCGGTGACACGGCGGAGCTCACGCGCGGCCAGAAGGACACCATCATCTCCAAGCTCCCGATTCGAGGATCCCGTGGCGTGGGAAGAGCCTTGAACGCGGTCGAGCGGTCTCAGGCACGGGCGCTCGCGCACGACTCGATCGGCTGAGGGCCCGGCGCTCGGCGGCGATGCGGACGCGCGACAGGACGTGGCGGGCGAGAGTCAGTCGAGAGAGCGGTCACGCCCTCGCTCGCACCCTGCCGATGCCCGTGTCCGTTGGGCTCCCGGGGAATTCGACCTCGGGTAGACGTCTCGGCATGCGGCGTGCTCTCAAGCCCCGCGACAACACTTCTCCTGACAAAGGCGTCCTCCCTCCCTTCTGTGGCCGCAAAGCCTGGCGACCGCCCGGCTGCCGAAAGAGAAGTAGCTGACTTCCGAGCGTTGTGGAGGAAGCTATGCTCTGGCTCCTGCTTTTCTTTTCGGCGGGCGCGGATCTTTCGGGCACATGGAAGGTCCGGGAACCCGTCGTGATCGAGACGTCCTTCGAGGTATGTCGCTTCCGGAATGTGGTCGCCTATGTGAGCCACGATCGGGAGCAGGTGACGGGCACCTACGAGGCGCTCGTGAGCTGCAACGATCCACACTGGCCCGAAGACGAGTGGCGCAAGCGGATTGGCACCTTGCAGGGTAGCGTTACCGGCCAGGTGGTCACGCTTTCGATCGACGACGCGCTGCTGGTCCTGGAGGGCAGGACCGACGGCGGCTCGATCTCGGGGTTCGTGGACCGCGGCGGCACCGGACCCGGATTCTCCTGGAGCGCGCGCCGACTCGGCCACTGACGAGCCTCGGGGAACAGCAAGTACATCCGGACGGCACTACGCACACTCGAGCCTTCGCGGTGCTGCTGAGCCGCAGCTAGTCGAGAGCCAACAGTTCCGCTACGCGCTCCCTCAGGGCCGGCAACACCTCGGCCTCGAACCAGGGGTTCCTCTTGAACCAGATCTGGTTTCTGGGACTCGGGTGCGGCAGGGGGAGGGCCGCGGGCCAACGGTCTCTCCAGCGCGACACGAGCTCGGTGACGCTCCGGCCTGCCGCTTCCAGGTGATATGCCTGGGCGTACTTCCCCAGGACCAGGGTCAGCCGCACCCCTTCGATGTGCCGGAGCA
Source organism: Gemmatimonadota bacterium (assembly GCA_024638305.1). Classification (GTDB taxonomy): domain Bacteria; phylum Gemmatimonadota; class Gemmatimonadetes; order Longimicrobiales; family Gaopeijiaceae; genus JAHEKN01. The sequence goes on from JAHEKN010000041.1 coordinate 20,382, forward strand.
CCTTTTCCCGCCAAGCCGGGGCGCACTCCGGCCGCGGCGGATGGTCTCCCGAGCGCCCCGACCCCGGATAGCAGAATCCCATCGGCAGAATCGCCACGCGGCGGGGGTCGTAGAACACCGTCTCCGATATTCCCATCCACGATCGCAAGCGCACGCCGCTCGGATCCTGGAAGGGGACCCCCGACTCGTGCACCCGGCGGCCCGGTGCCTGGCCCACGATGAGGATGGGTGCCTGCGCCGAGACTTGAAGCACGGGCCGTGGGCCCGAGGGGAGATGCTCCTCGCAGATGCGGCAGGCCCGGATCTCGCGGAGTAAGTGGTCCAGAGAAGCCACGAACGAATCAGCCTCCGCGTGGGGCGGCCAGCGCCTAGTCGGCCGCGAAAAGGAGGCTGTCGAGGCCGCGCAGGAGCCCGGTCCTCCGCGGAGCGTGGCGGGCTGCGAGCAAGGTGCCGTTCACGTATGGCTCGGCACCCGATCCGGCGTCGTGCCGTATCGTGAGTCGCTCATTCGGTAGCCCGAAGATCGCCTCGACCGAGATCACGAAGCTCGGCAGCCGCAGTGAATGCACCTGGGCGCCCCCGATCGTCGCACCCCTGGCCGCGACCTCACCCCGCGTCTCCTCCAGCGAGCGCTCGAGCTCGTTGCTGGACACAGTACCCAAGTACTCCGCGAGCTCCCGCGCCGTACCGCTCGGGGAATCCGGCTTCCCCGCGTGTGCGTAGTCGACGATCTCCCAGTGGGGAGCGTGGCGAGCCGCGATCCCCGCGAAGTGCTTGAGGAGCGCGGCGGTGAGCGAGAAGTTGCCCGCCGCAATCACGCCGACGCCGCGCTCCCGAGCCAGCCGATCGATCTGCCCGTACTCGTCCGCGGTCAGGCCGGACGTGCCGACCACGACCGAGACGCCTCCGGCGACCGCAGACCGGACATGCCCGAGCACGGCATCCGGGTGGGTGTAGTCGACCAGGACGTCGGGCCCGGCGGACAGCGCTTCGGCGACGGTCGCGGACATGATCACCCCACAGGGGTCCTCACCGAGCGCTTCCCCCACATCCTGCCCGGCGGCGCTGCGCGCGACCGCACCAGCCAACTCGAACTCGCTGGAGAGGAGGACCGCCCGGGCTACGGCTGAACCGGTCCATCCAGTCGCGCCGGCGACGCAGAGCCTCAGAGGTGCGCCGGGCCTCCCCGTCATCAGGAGTTGCCGTTGTCGATGTCCGCGGCGATCAGCCAGCGCCCGGACGCGTGTTTACGAAGTGCGAGCACGAACTTCCCGGCGTCCGGAGCGTCAGCACGCGACGCGAATCCACCGATGACGTACCCGACCGAGTCCGCGATCGCGTACGCATAGGGCCGCAGTGTGAGGGGCCCGCCAGAGCCTTCGTAGGCGGCCAGGATGGCCGTCCGACCGCGCGCAGGAGGCCGGCCCGGCCGGAGCACGAACCCGTCCTCGGTGAAGAGGTCCGCTAGAGCCCGGGCGTCGCGTCGGCTCCAACCGTTCTCATAGTCCCTAAGCACGCGATCGAGCTCGGGAGGGAGGGAGACCACTTGGGGCGCGTCCGCCGGGAGCGGGCGCTCGACGGCTTGAGCGCGCGCCGGGGACGGCATCGCCAGGCCCAGGCCGACCAGGACTGCCGTGACCGTCACGAGCCGGATGCCCGCCATCAGCACCCTCCTATCTCGACCGAGACACGTCTACCGATAGCGCTTCATGAGCTCCTGGAGCGCGTCGTTCCCGGGGCAGAGCTCCTCGTAGGGATAGTCGTACAGCGGCCGGGATACGGTGTTGTTCTCAGAGTGCATATCGCGCCCGTCCTCGGCGATATACAGGAGGCCGGTGGGCACCTCTCCGACCGCTTGGTGCCTGTCCAGATAGTCCATGACTGTAAGAAGGTCAGTCGGATCATAGTCGACGTCGACTTTACGGAACCGTACCCTGCTCCCGTCGTGCATGCGGACTTCTCGAGCCGCGCCGGCGTCATAGTCCGCCGTTATCTCGGTCCGGATCTGCACGAAGTCGACGGGGGCGAGCTCGGTGATGTGCTGCCTCGTGTAGAGGTAGCTCTTGGTGGAGCCGTCGTGGTCGTTGAAGGTGACACACGGCGAGATGACGTCGATGAACGCAAACCCCCGGTGAGCCAGTCCGGCCTTCATCAGCTCGACGAGCTGCTCCTTGTCCCCCGAGAAGCTCCGCGCGACGAACGTGGCCCCCAGGTGCAGAGCCAGCTCCACGGAATCGATGGGCGTCTGCTGGTTGACCTGCCCTCGCTTGGCCTTGGACCCCACGTCGGCAGACGCCGAGAACTGCCCCTTGGTGAGTCCGTACACCCCGTTGTTCTCCAGGACGTACAGCATGTTCACGTTCCGCCGGATGCCGTGACAGAACTGCCCCAGTCCGATGGACAACGAGTCCCCGTCTCCCGAGATCCCGATGTAGATGAGGTCGCCGTTGGCGGCGTTTGCTCCCGTCACTACCGAGGGCATGCGCCCGTGCACCGTGTTGAAGCCGTGGGCCTCCTTGAGGAAGTAGGTCGGCGTCTTGGCAGAGCACCCGATGCCGGACAGCTTGGCCACGCGATGGGGCGGGATGTCGAGCTCGAAGAACGCCTGCACCACGGCGGCCGTAACCGAGTCGTGTCCGCACCCCGCGCACAGCGTGGACATCGATCCCTCGTAGTCACGGCGCGTGAGGCCGAGGGCGTTTCGCGGCAGTCCGGGGTGGGCGACCAGGGGCTTGGCGATGTGGGTCATGCCGGCCCTCCTTCCAGGTGGCTGCGGATCCCTTCGACCACGTGGTGACAACTCATCGGCATGCCCCCGTAGTAGCGAACGGGGAGCAGCCGGGCGAAGTCGGTCTCCGTCTCCATGGCGAGCAGGTTTCGAAGCTGAGCGTCCCGGTTCTGTTCCACCACGAAGCACCGAGGATGCGACGCGAGGAAGTCCCGGACTTCCTGGCCGAAGGGGAAGGCTCGCACGCGCAGATAGTCGAGCGGCAACCCTTCGCGCTGGAGCTGCTCGACAGCCTCCAGCACCGCGCCGTCGCATCCTCCGAGGGAGACGATGCCGAGCTCGGCTCCTTCCGCGAGGATCACCGCGGCCTCCGGCACGTGCTCAGCCGCGTTCGTGTGCTTCCGTAGCAGCCGATCCACCACCTCGGTATAGGCGTCGGAATCCTCGGTGTAGCGACCGTGCTTGTCGTGCCCCGACCCGCGCGTGAAGTACGCTCCCTTGGGGTCCTCACCCGGAAGTGTGCGATACGGGATGCCGTCTCCGTCCACGTCCAGGTAACTATAGAACTTCTCGATCTTGGCCAACTCCTCAGCCCCGAGCACTTTGCCGCGGTCGGGCCGGTAGTCGTCGTCCCACTCGAGCTTGGGCACCATCCAGTCGTTCATGCCGATGTCGAGGTCCGAGAGCACGAACACCGGGGTCTGGAACCGCTCTGCCAGGTCGAACGCCCGCACGGCGAAGTCGAAGCACTCACTAGGATCGCACGGG
>JAHEKN010000202.1:0-4358 GCA_024638305.1 Gemmatimonadota bacterium
GGTCTACGTGCATCGCGATCGCCGGATCACGGAGGATATGGTGCGTCGAGCCGTGGCCGCGGGATACGAGGCGCTGGTGCTGACCGCGGACACGCCGATCGTCGGTGCCCGCGAGCGCGATCTGCGTCGGGGATTCGGCATGCCGACGGGTCTGGACTACGCCAACTTCCGGACGCACGACGCGGCGGAGATGCCGGTGCGCGGCCTCGCCCATTCGCTCGACCATGACGCCCACGATCCCTTCGAGCCGGGACTCACCTGGGCGGACGTGCGCTGGTTGCGTGGGCTTTCCGACCTCCCCGTGATCGTGAAAGGCGTGGCCCACCCGGACGACGCCGAGGCTGCCGTGGAAGCGGGGGCGGCGGGCGTCATCGTCTCGAACCACGGCGGCCGGCAGCTCGATACAGCCATCCCGACCATCGAGTCGCTCCCGGACGTCGTGGCGGCGGTCCAGGGTCAAGCGGAGGTCCTCATGGACGGTGGAGTCCGGAGGGGGACGGACGTGATCAAGGCGCTCGCGCTCGGGGCCAGCGCGGTGCTCGTGGGCCGACCGATCCTCTGGGGCCTGGCCGTCGGCGGGGAGGACGGCGTGCGTGCCGTCCTGGAGATTTACCGGCGCGAGCTGGACAGCGACATGGCGCTCGCGGGCTTTCGCTCCATCGAGGAGATCCGCACACTTGGGCCTTCGTCACTCGCGCCCCTCGTCCGAGGCCACGCCACATGAGCAACCCGCCTAACCCCGAGACCCCTACCGGAGAAGGCTTCATGGCCTCCACGGACGGCCCAGAGCCCCCTCCCGTAGGCACGGTCTCAGACGACGCGGCGGGCGAGAGGTCCCTCGACGAAGGTGTCAGCCGTCGGACCTTCGTGGCCAAGGCGGTGGCGGGGGTCGCCAGCGCGGGCGCAGTGGCGGCGTGTGGCCCGGCGACGGAAGAGGGGGGGGTGGGGGCCCCCGCCGTCCAGACCGGTCAACGGGTGCTCTGGAGGATGGCGTCGAGCTATCCGCGCAGTCTCGATACCATTTTCGGAGCGTCCGAGCTGTTCGCCGAAGAGGTGTCGGCGATGACCAACGGTCGCTTCCAGATCCGCGTGTATCCCGCGGGCGAGCTGGTGCCACCGCTCCAGGTGATGGACTCGGTGCAGCAGGGCGTCGTCCAGTGCGGGCATACGCCGAGCTACTACTACGTCGGCAAGACCCAAGTGTTGGCGTTCGACACCGCCGTCCCGTTCGGACTGATGCCTCGCCAGCAGGGCGCCTGGTTGTTCGAGGCCGGGGGGTTGGAGCTAATCCGTCGGGTCTACGCCGACTTCAACATCATCAACTTTCCGTGCGGGAATACCGGAGCCCAGATGGGGGGATGGTTCCGGCGTGAGGTGAACACCGCGGCCGACTTGCGTGGGCTCAAAATGCGGATTCCCGGTCTCGGCGGTCAGGTGATGGACCGGCTCGGCGTGGCCGTGCAGAACATCTCCGCAGGCGAGATCTACCCGGCCCTGGAACGGGGTGCGATCGACGCGACCGAGTGGGTGGGACCCTACGACGACGAGAAGCTGGGGCTTCACCAGGCGGCCGACTTCTACTACTACCCGGGGTGGTGGGAGCCGGGACCGAGCTCGAGCGTGCTCGTGAACGTGGACGCGTGGAACCGCCTCTCCTCGGACTATCAGGCCGCGGTCCGCGTGGCCACACGGGCCGCGCACGACACGATGTTGACGTCGTACGACGGACGCAATCCGGCGGCGCTCAAGCGCCTCATCGCCGGTGGGACGCAGCTCAGGCGGTTCTCCGAGGATATCATGAGCGCTTCAGCGGCCGCGTCAGAGGCCTTGATGGAGGACAACGCCAACGCCGATCCGGCCTACCGCGAAGTCTACGACCACTGGCTGCAGTTCCGGACCGACTCGTTCGACTGGTTCGCTACGGCGGAGTTCGCCTACGCCGAGAACGTGTTCGGGAGACGGCGCGGTTAGGCGCGGCTAGGCGCCTCTAGGCGCTGCCCGCCTTCTCCGAACCCAGCGCAACGCGCAGCGCCGCCAGCGCTTCGAACGAGAGCCAGAGCACCAGCACGAAGATCGCCCCGCCCACGCCCAGCAGCATCCAGGTCTGGTCGGTGGCGTATTCGATCAGGTTGATGACCATGGCCCACGTGGTCATCACCAGCAGGAACGTCAGAGGTACCAGAGTGACCCAGATGTTCCGCTTGAGGCTCATCAGGAAGAGGGTGATCACCAGCAGGCTCATGGCGCCGGTGAGCTGGTTGGTCGTCCCGAACAGCGGCCAGAGCCGCATGCCGCCCGCCCCGCGGTCAACTCCGAGGGCGAGCATCCCGCAGCACGCCACCGCCAGGAACGTGGAGACCCACCGGTTCTGGGCGAGGTTGATCTTGTACTCGACGCCCAGCTCGGAAATGATGTAGCGCATCAATCGGACCCCGGTGTCCATGGTCGTCGCCGCGAAGCTGATGACCACCACAGCCGCGAAGATGATGGCCAGTTCGGCCGGGATGCCGATGCCCTGGGCCAGGTAGCCCACTCCCTGCACGAACGCATTGGTACCGCCGGCCGAGGCACTCGCCCAGCTTCCGTAGTGCTCGTGCCAACCGTCCGCGCCGACCACCACGGCAAAGCCTGCCGTCGTGGCCAGGATGGACATCAGGGCAAGGCTGCCCTCCCCGACGGCGCCGCCGTAGCCCACATATCGAGCGTCCGTCTCCTTGTCGAGCTGCTTCGAGGACGTGCCCGAGGCCACGAGTCCGTGGAACCCGCTGATGGCCCCGCAGGCAATGGTCACGAACAGCAGGGGAAACCAATTGGGAGCGTCGGCCGGCAGCTCCGTATTGATGGCGGGCGCCACCACCGGGGCGTTGGTGAAGATGACCCCGAGACCGATGATGCCGAGTGCCACGAAGAGTTGGTGGCTGTTGACGTAGTCGCGGGGTTGGAGGAGGAGCCAGACAGGTAGCACGCTCGCAAAGAACGCGTACACGAACAGGATGATGACCCATCCGGCCCGCACGCCATCCACGGCCGCCGCGGCCTGGGCGGCTACGGCGTCCCCGCCGGCGGCGTCGAGCTGCGCCGCGGTGGGCGCGAACCCGAAGAAATCGGGCAACTCGAGCGGGATGAACTGGCCCATCCAGATCATGATGTAGAGGACGGCCAGCGCCCCCAGGGACGGCCAGAGCAGGCCCACCTTGAACCGGTAGATCAACAGCCCGACCACGACCGCTACCGCCAGGCTCCCCCACACCGGGAACACCGCCCCCGGATTGGCCAGGAAGAGATTGGAGATGACGACTGCGAACACCGCGTTGACGAGCAGCAGCAAGAAGAAGATCACGAGCAGGAACAGCACCCGTCCGCGGTCGCCGACGATCTGTCCCGCCAGCGTGCCGATCGAGTTGGCCTTGTGCCGGGTCGAGATCCAGAGCGTGCCGAAGTCGTGCACGGCGCCCGCGAACACGGTGCCCAGCACGACCCACAGGAAGGCCGGCAGCCAGCCCCAGATGACCGCGATCGCCGGTCCCACGATTGGCGCGGCGCCCGCTACCGACGTGAAGTGGTGCCCGAACAGCACGTTGCGGTTGGTCGGCAGGTAGTCGACCCCGTCCTCGAACTCGTGGGCGGGGGTCACGAAGTCCGGATCGAGCCGGTAGATCTTCTCCGCGATATAGCGGGAGTAGAACATGTAGCCCGTGACGAACGCCGACAGTCCAACGATCAACAGCGCAATCGAGCTCACCGCAGCCGTCCTTGCGAAGGGGGTTGGGGGGTCACCGGCTCCCGCCGCCGAGGGCGGGCGTCGACTTCCGCCGAGTGCTCATGGGACATCGAGGCACCACACTACGCCTCCCGTTCGACCGGTGGCAACGTTTCGATCAAGCGATCGAGCGCCTCGAGGCCATGGAGCTTTCCGTCGAGTAGCGGGACCTCGTGGACGGGGTAACGTGCGAACAGGGTGTGGACTCGCTTCACGTACTCGGACTGCTGCTCCCGGCGGGAGGTCGGCACCTCTCCGATGGAGGACTCCGGAACCACCTGGTTGAGCAGGATGCCCGCCACCGGCACACGGTACTTCTCGAGCGTGGCAACGGAGCGCTCGGTCTCCGCGACCGGCAGGTGCTCCGGCGTGACCACGAACACGAACCCCGCTCGGTCCCTGTCGGTGATCAGCGCGCGCGCGCGCTCGAACCGCTGCTGCCGTTCCCTGAGCGCGCTCAGCACGGGGTCCTCGCGCTCCGACACAGAGCCCGCGGCCGCCCCCGCCACGTTCCGCCACATGCGCCCGAGCACGTTCACCTTCTCGCGGCGCGAGATGAGCCCGGAGATCCAGGCGGTCATGAGCTCGGGGAGGGCCA
>JAHEKN010000202.1:4458-6026 GCA_024638305.1 Gemmatimonadota bacterium
ATGAGGTCGGGATAGAGCTCGAGCGCGTAGAACGCCACCGGGTTGGGTGCGCCCAACAAATCCGCGAACCCCAACAGCAGAAAGGCGTCGCGCTCGTCCCGGAAGGAGCGGTAGATCTGCGAGCGGTAGGGCACGAAGAACATGCCCTCGTAAATCTCACCGAACGCCCGCAGCTTGCGCCCCAGGAACGCGAGCCCGCGCTTCAACGCTCTCAGCAACTCTCGCATGTCCGGAAGTTGGCCCGCGGCGGGAGCGCCAGCAACGGTGGTGTACCGCCGTGGGGCCGCCCGCCATGTTGGTCCCACGCGAGGGAGCCCTGTCGCCCCGTTCGTGGATCGGCGAGACGGCGGAGCAGGAGCACCCGCGGCACGAGGAGGTGGTGATGAGCGATCGGCGTCTGAAGACCCAGCGGGCGGCTGTGTACGCGGCGGTCGGCCTGCTTGCGCTGGCCGGACTGGCCCCGACCCCAGTGTGGGCAGCACCCCAGTCCCAGGCCCTCGCCGCCGCCGCCATCGCGGATCTGAATGACGCCTTCGACGCCGGCACCCTCACCTCGGAGCGCCTGGTCGAGCTCTATTTCGCTCGCATCGACGCCTATGATGGGTCGGGTCCGGCCCTGAACGCAGTGCTCTGGCTGAACGATCGTGCCCTGGAGACCGCGCGAGCGCTGGACGCCGAGCGTCGCTCCTCGGGGCCGCGATCTCCGCTCCACGGCATCCCGGTCGTGCTCAAGGACAACGTGGACACCGCCGACATGCCGACCACGGCCGGCTCGATCCTCCTGCTCGGGTCCATTCCGCCGGACGACGCATTCATCGTGCGGAAGCTGCGCGCGGCCGGCGCCATCATCCTGGCGAAGGTCAACATGAGCGAGCTGGCCTCGGGGGTGACCATGAGCTCTGTGGGCGGATTCATGCGTAACCCGCACGACCCGTCACGCTCGCCGTCGGGCTCGTCGGGAGGCACGGGCGTAGCGGTCGCGGCAGCCTACGCCCAGCTCGGCATCGGCACGGATACCGGCGGGTCGGTGCGCGGGCCCACCACGGCCAACGGCATCGCCGGGCTCAAGCCCACGCACGGCCTGCTCAGCAGGGACGGGATCGTCCCCCTGGCGCTCTCGTTCGACATGGCGGGTCCCATGGGCCGGCACCTGTACGACGTGGCGGCCATGCTGGGGGTCATGACGGGCGTCGACCCGGCCGATCCGGCCACCGCCGTCAGCCGGGGGCGCTTCGAGACCGACTACACACGGTTTCTCGATCCGGCAGGCCTGCGAGGCGCACGGATCGGCGTGGCCCGCGACTTCATGGGCCAGGACACCGAGGTCGACTGGATCGTGGAAGCGTCCCTCGCGGCCATGCGGGAGGCCGGGGCCACCGTGGTGGACGTGCGCTTCCCGTCGTGGCTCCTGGAGGTGAAGGGCGACTGGTACACGACCATCCGCTGGCGCGAGTTCCGAGCGCAAATCCCAGACTACCTGGCTACCCTCGGCCCGGCATACCCCAAGTCGCTGGACGAGATGGTGGCGCGCTCCCAGGAGATCACGTCGCCTCCAGCGGAAGGGGGTG
>JAHEKN010000203.1:0-5280 GCA_024638305.1 Gemmatimonadota bacterium
CGCCGCCGCCAGCGCGGCTTCCGGCACGGTCGTGGCCGCAGCCACGCGGCCGGCGGCCCGGCGAGTGCGCTCGAGGTGCGGTATCAGACTCGGCGGCGCCTCGCCCGGGGTCGGGTGACCCTCCACGTTGCGGGCTGCGGCGCGCGCCGCGTCCAGATCCGCCATCAGCACGGAGCGCCGGACTTCCACGGAAAGACCGAAGTGCCGGTGCGTAGTGAACTGCCAGTTGGGACGCTCCTCGACGCCGCCGTAGTAGGCACACGACGAGAGGACCAATGCCGCAACCGTTAGCGCCATGAGCGCGCGACCGCTCGAACCGTTCATCGTACCTCCTGCGTTTGGCGCTCGGGACCCGGCGAGTCCTCCCACCGCCCCGGTTTCACTACGCCAGCTCCGCGATGTGCGCGATGGCGTCCCCCCGATACACGAGCGGGCTCAGACGCAGTCCGAACACCATGCCGTCGTAGCGAGCCTTGAGCTCGACTCGAGACTCGCCGCTCAGATCGGTGATCACCCCGAGGGGCTGCTTGTCGTCCACCTTTTCCCCGAGCCTTACCAGCGGACGGAAGATCCCGCCGCGCACCGCGCGCACCCAGTGGGTCCGCGCGGCCTCGTACACGGGTCCGGCGATTACCGGCGCGGGCCCGCTGAGGATCCCGAGCGCCACCAGAACCCTCAAGGACCCTTCGACCCCGGCACGCACGGCGAACTCGTCGAACCGCTTGGCCTCGCCCCCCTCGAAGAGCAGCACCCGGGCACCAGCGGCGACACCGGCCGCTCTGAGCGACCCCTGCGGCGGCTTCGATCCCACCATCAGCGGAGCACCGAAGGCGACGGCGAGCTCGCGCGTTTCGGGATCTGAGAGCTCCGCGCGCAAGTTCGGGTAGTTGCTCCGGTCGTTCGAGCCGCAGTGGAAATCGATCCCGTAGGCGCAGTGCTGCACGACCTCGGTCATGAAGAGCTTGGCCATCTGGGCGGCGAGCGACCCCTTCTTGGACCCCGGGAAGGCACGGTTGAGGTCGCGGCGGTCCGGAAGATACCGAGACTCGGACATGAACCCGATCACGTTCACGACGGGGATGGCCACCACCGTCCCCGCCATCTCCGCGGGATCGAGGTGCTCGAGCACCTGGCGGATGACCTCCACGCCGATCGGCTCGTCGCCGTGCACCGCTCCACTGAGCCAGAGAGCGGGACCGGGCTTCCGGCCGCGCAGGACCTCGAGCGTGAGATGCACTTCCGCACCCGTGGCGAGCCGCGCGACCGGAAGTGTGATGGTGCGCTTCTGACCGGGCTCGATGGTCTCGCCGGCAATTGTGAGGGGGACGGGTGATTCGGACACGATGGGCTAGGTGTGGGTACGCTGCGCCGAGTCACTGGTGTCGGCGTTCTCCTCGATGTACTCGATGATCGAGCCGGCCACGTCGACCCCCGTGCTGCCTTCGATACCCTCGAGCCCCGGCGACGAGTTGACCTCCATCACGAGGGGACCGGAATTGGAGCGCAGCATGTCGACCCCGGCCACGTCCAGACCCATCGTCTGGGCCGCGCGCAGCGCGGTATCGTGCTCGTCGGGCGACAGGTCGACTTTCTCGGCACGCCCACCACGGTGCAGATTGGACCGGAACTCCCCCGGTGCCGCGTGCCGAATCATGGCGGCCACCACCTCCCCTCCGACAACGAACGCTCGGATGTCGGAGCCTCCCGCCTCTTTGATGAACTGCTGGACGAGAATGTTGGCGTCGAGCTGACGAAACGCGGCGATGACGGACTCGGAGGCCTTGGTCGTCTCGGCCAGGACCACCCCGACCCCCTGGGTACCCTCCAGAAGCTTGATTATCAGGGGCGCCCCGCCCACGAGCCGGAGGAGACCATCAGTATCCCTCGTGCTGTGGGCGAACCCGGTCACCGGCAGGCCCACGCCCTCGCGGGCGAGGAGCTGCAAGGACCGGAGCTTGTCGCGCGAGCGCGCGATCCCCTGCGACTCCGCGATGGAAAAGACGCCCATCATCTCGAACTGACGCACGACCGCGGTGCCATAGAACGTGTAGGATGCGGCGATGCGCGGAACCACGGCGTCGAAGCGGAGACGATTCCCGCGAAACACCACCGACGGCTTCTTGGCGGTGATGTCCATGTAGCAGCGCAGGTAGTCCACGACCGACACCTCGTGGCCGCGTTCCTTGGCCGCCTCCACCAGACGCCGAGTCGAGTACAGCGACCGCTTCCGCGACAGAATCCCGATCTTCAAAGGTCCTTCCCTCCTTTGGTCGTTGCACCGGGGTTGCCCCCGACGAATGATCGCCCGCTGTCCACCAGGAACTGTCCGGCGAGGGCCGTCCGGCCCAAGAGCAGCCTAAAGCCCATCCGATCCCGGCGCGCCAACGTCACCTCGATGGGCCAGCGGCGCCCCAGCATCTCGATATCGGTCCGGATCACCACCCGACGGTCCTCGTGACCGCTCGAGCTCCGCACCGTGCGGCGTTCGACCCGTGGCGCCTCGGCCACGACCACCGCCTCCTCGCTACGCTGGAGCGGATGGACCTTGAAGCGGACCATGCTCACGCCCCCGCGCCGGAATCCCTCGACCTCGTACGCGTGCAGTGCCGACGTCCGCGCACCCGTGTCGAGCTTGGCCTTGATCCCGGCGATCCCGAGGTCGGGGAACGAAACCCATTCCCGCCAACCCGCGACGGACCCGTTCGAGGATGCACTGAGGTCCTTCACGCTTGACTGGGGCCGCCACCGGAGGACCGGCTGGCTCCGCCCGGATCGACCACTCTGAGGGCCCCGTCCAGGTGGACGTCCATTTGCGGGAACGCCACAGTGATGCCGGCGTCCTTGAGTGCCCGCCAGATCCGGTGGTTGAGACGCGACCGGGTGGTCTGCGTGCCCCAGGGATCCGAGACCCAGATCGAGACGTCGAAGATGAGTGCCGAGTTGCCGAACTCGACGAACAGCACCGCCGGCTCGATCTCGTGCTCACGCTCGTCGATCAGAGACGCCGCCTCTCGCAGCACCTCGAACACCCGATCCACGTCCGACTCGTACGCGACCCCCACCTGCGTCCGCAGACGGAGCAGCGAGTCCCTGAGCGTGAAGTTCTTCACGCTGGATTGGACCAACGTGGAGTTCGGGATGATCAGCTCCTCCTCGTCCCGCGTCCGCGCAACCGTGGAGCGGATGCGCATGTCGACCACCTGAACCATGCGCCCGTCCACCTCGAGGATGTCGCTAGGCGTGATGCTTCGCTCGGTCAGGAGCAACACCCCCGACACGAAGTTCTGGAGCACCTGCTGGAGGGCAAACCCAACGGCGACCGCCGCCAGGGCGCCGGCCGCGAACAGCCCGGAGATGTCGATTCCGACCAGGGCCAGCGCCACGAAGATGGCCGCCACCATGATGGCGTAGTGCATCAGGCGGCGGGCCGTGCCGATGACCCCCTCGTCGGTGACCTTCTGCCTACGGAACAGGCCGATGAGGCCCCGCTGGACGATCTTCGAGACCACCCACCCCAGGAGCACGACCAGCAGTGCCATGATGATGGACCAGGCACTGACCGCGTGGTCCCCGATCGAGAACAGCGGGACGCTCAGCGCGTCCAGGAGCCCTGACCGCACGGAGTCGACGATGCCGGCTGCTCCGCTCTGCGCGGCCGAATCGGCTTGCGCGGCCACCTGTCCGAAGGCTCGGACCATCGGTGAGCGCCCTCCCTGTTGCGGATCGATGCGCACACGGCTCCACACGGCGGGGAGCGTGAGCAAGAGACTGCGGGTTCGGGGGTGGGCCTAATCTCGCGCAGCACCTGGGCGGACGGTAGTGGGCTCGCGGCGGCTGGACCGTCGCCGCACATTCGGCGGCGACCGCCGAATGACCGCCGCGGGTGGCTGGACACGTTTCCGGTCCACGACCGTCGCCCCAGCCACACTGAGGGAGCATGACGAGCACGCCCAAGAAGGTCGCCAAGACCGCAGCCAAGACAGCGAAGACCGTCCTCCGAGCCCCGCGCATCATCGGGCAGATCGTCCGGCGGGCCACCAAGCCGGCGGGCGCGGCCCCAGGCACGCTGATTCACACCGGCCCCCGGAAAGTTGACCAAACACGGCTGCGGTTCCTGGACTACACGGAGGCCCAGCTGCGGGAGCAGACGTTCGAACGGATCGAGCAGTGTTTCCCGTTCGCGGAGAAGCCGACCGTCACGTGGGTGAACGTCGACGGCCTGCACGACACCGAGATCATCGAGGAGATCGGCGAGCGGTTCGGCCTCCACCGCCTTCTCCTCGAGGACATCGTCAGTACCGGGCAGCGCCCCAAGATCGAGGAGTACGAGGACCACTTCTTCGTGATCGTGAAGATGCTGTTTTTCGACGACGAGACGGAGAGCATCACCGCCGAGCAGGTCAGCTTCGTCATAGGCGAGCGGTGGGTGTTCTCGTTCCAGGAGCGTTTCGGCGACGTGTTCGAGCCGGTGCGCGAGCGGCTGCGCGAGGGGAAGGGACGGCTGCGGACGCGGGGGACCGACTATCTGGCGTATGCCCTGATCGACGCGGTCGTGGACAGCTACTTCCAGATTCTCGAGAGGATCGGCGACCACATCGAAGAGCTCGAGGAACTGGTGTTGACCGACCCGACGCTCCCGGTCATGCACCGCATCCATCATCTGAAGCGCGAGATGCTCGTCCTCCGGCGTGCCGTGTGGCCGCTCCGCGAGGTGCTCGGGTCGCTCTACCGAGGGGAGGTGCCCCTGATGAGCCAGGAGTCCCAGCTGTTCGTGCGCGACGCGTACGACCACGCGGTACAGGTGATCGACACCGTCGAGACCCTGCGCGAGGTGCTGTCGGGCGCGATGGACCTTTACCTGTCGAGCGTCAGCAACCGGATGAACGAGGTGATGAAGGTGCTCACGATCATCGCCACGATCTTCATCCCGCTCTCTTTTTTCGCGGGACTCTACGGGATGAACTTCGAGTACATGCCGGAGCTCGGAGTCCGGTGGGCGTACCCGGCGCTCCTGGCGTTCATGGCGACCATCGGGGGCGGCATGCTCTGGTTCTTCCGTCGGCGAGACTGGCTGTGACCGCAGCCCGTCGTTCGCTGCCTCGTGCGCCGCGAGAGCGGCGGGCGCGGTGGGCGCGGCGGGGTGCGTGGAGAGCGCGGCCCGCGAGAATCCTGCGGGTCTCCGGTGGGGTGCTGGCCACCCTCCTGATCGGGTCACAGGTGTCGGGCTGCGGGGGTGACGGCGGCATGCCGATGGAGCCCGAGCTCGTCCTGAGCGACCCA
>JAHEKN010000203.1:5290-6007 GCA_024638305.1 Gemmatimonadota bacterium
CCGGAGCTCGGAGTCCGGTGGGCGTACCCGGCGCTCCTGGCGTTCATGGCGACCATCGGGGGCGGCATGCTCTGGTTCTTCCGTCGGCGAGACTGGCTGTGACCGCAGCCCGTGCCGCGAGCCAAGCCAACCGGCAAGCGCACCGGCAAGCGCACCGGCAAGCGCGGCGGCAAGCGCGGCGGCGGGCGAGGCGGGCGAGGAGAGCGCGGCCCGCGAGGATCCTGCGGGTCTCCGGTGGGGTGCTGGCCACCCTCCTGATCGGGTCACAGGTGTCGGGCTGCGGGGGTGACGGCGGCATGCCGATGGAGCCCGAGCTCGTCCTGAGCGACCCACCAGCCGTCGTCACGGGGCGGGTGCTCGCGGCCGACACGTTCCGGGTCCCCGCGACCGACACCAACTTCCAGGTGCAGCCGTTCAGCAGCGGGGGCGCGATTCCGGCCGACCTGGGGCCGACCACGGGCAAGCTGCTGGTCCTTTCTCTTCGGGATGCCTCGCGCCCCGACATCGCTTGCACGGGTGGAATCGGAGGGTCGAACTGCGCGATAATCGTCGCGCTTCCGTCTCGCGAGGAGGGGTTCGTATCGGTCGCGACAACCACCGGACGACGCCGGCTCTACATTCAGTCGACGTTTCAATTGGATGTCGATCCAGAGCCATCGTGACCGGCCTTCCTCGTGGGCGGGTCCGCCCTCCAATGGCGTACGACGCTTCTCGAGG
>JAHEKN010000204.1 GCA_024638305.1 Gemmatimonadota bacterium
GATTTCTGAGGGTCGAACGCATGCTCTCGGCCCTGATCAGTACCAGTTCCGTGCCATCGGGAGGGGTCGGGGATCGCCAAGTAATCCCGGGCTCTTCTGCGGTTCGCGTGAACATATTTGCCGGTCGGTGGCAAAAAGATGTGGCTAGGATTCGGAAAGTGGTCCGAGGTGCGAGAATTCGGGCATTTTGCGAGGGCTTCGGAGCCAGGCCGACTGCAGGACGGCCAGCGCCGCGCAGGGAGAGGCGGCCGCGACCGCCCGGCCCTCGATCCGGACCGACCCACCGGCTCGGACGACCCCTTCCACCCGCGCGTCGCCTCGGAGGTCGACGTCTCCTGAAGCCAGGATCCAGCCGCTGAAATGTGCGTCCCCCCCAAAGAGGAGATCCCCGTCCACGGCCAACACGCCGGAGGCGGCTCCCCCGGAGACCTCGAGCCGCCCGGAGCCTCCCCAGATGCCCGGGGCGCGGCCGCACGCCAGGCCGGAGGCGTCGATGGGCGCGTCGCAGGCGGCCGCATCGGGCTCCATGGTAGGCCCGATGGGGGCCGCCACGTTCACGAGCGTGTCCAACGGGATCCTGCCCAGCCCCGGCGTCTGTCCGAGGGTGCGCGCCTCGAACGGCCGGAGCGTGCCGTCAGGCCGCCACGGCGAGGGAGACGGGTCCGAGGGGAAGGCCTCGTAGGCGGCCATCTCGCCGGTGGGGAACAGCGAGTCCACCTCCTGCCAGAGGGGGGCGCACCGGCCGGGATCCCACCCGGTCGGAACGCTGTGCGTGTCGGTACCATCCACGCGGCCGCCGTCCTCGACCGTGAGACCCCCTCCGCTCGCCACGACCACGCGGCGCGCGGCGACTCGACTCGCAGGAGCGAGCGCCCAGACCGCCGAGGCGACCCGGCTGGTCGCCGGGCCTGGCGTCCGACGACCTACCGCGTAGACCAGGAACAGCTCTGCCGACAGGCGGCGGATCGTAGTCGAGGTCACCCCTGACTCCCCCAGCGTACGGGACGGACCCCGGACCCGTTCCCCGACGGCCAGCCAGTCTGCGTCCGTCGGCCACGCCCCAAGCAGCCCGCGCGACCCGCTCTCAGCCGCGAGCCGCGCCTGGAGCACCCAGGCGGTGGTACGGGCGGCGAGGGCCTGTCGCCGGGCCAGCGTGAGCACACCGGTGCCGAGGCCGGACAGGGCCGCGATCAACAGCAGAAGCAGGGCCAGCGCCGCGCCCCGGGAGCCGCTCGCGACCCGAATCCCCCCCTCCAGCGGAGAGCCTGCCGCCCTCATCGGGGCCTCTGGCCCCACAACCGGAGAGAGGCAGCCCACGCGTTCGTCTCCCCTGCCTGCCCGCTCGGGCGGAGGTGGACCACCACGGCGCCATCCCCCGCCCCATCGAGCCCACTGGCGTCGGCCAGCGTTCGCGGCGTGAGGGGCTGACGACCGCCCAGGCCGCGGCGGTACCGCAGGGCCCCGTCGGCCACGTGGTACGTGCCCCGCTCGAAGACACGGGCCAGATATCCCCCGGCCTTCGGGTCATCCAGCTCGAGACGAAGGGTGGGGCCTCCGCCCGGGCACGGAGGAACCCGCGCCACGCGCTCGAGCCCGTGGGCTCGCCACTGACCGCTCGGCTCGAGGAGAAGCAGTGAGTCCTTGGTGGCGTCGGGCTCCCGAATTCCGTCCCAGTCAGCCACCAGGATGCCTGGACCGGACGCGCCGGGGCACGGCACCGCCAACCCGCGAAACGCCCGCAAGGCGATGGAGTCTTCGTGAGCGAGCCAGTCGGTCTCGGGGCGGGAAGCCCCGAGCTCCTCGCGCAGCGCCCAGCCCGAGATGCGGACTGCGTCCAGCATCTCCGATCTCCGCACCAGCTCAGCGGCCCCCCGCGTATGGCGAGCGGTCACGGACCAAGCCGCCTGGAGAAGGATGGTGAGCAGGATCAGGGTGATCAGGGCCTCCGCCAAGGTGTATCCGTCCTTCCGGGCGGTCGCCGCCCCCGGGAAGGGCCACCTCGACCCGGCCCAGCTCGGCCGTGGGCCCGTTTGCCGGTGCCGCGACGACTTCACGGCCCGGCCGGAGTGGAAGCAGGCACGAGCACGCTCACGTCGATCAGGAGCCCTCCGGATCGGCTCTTGGCGGTGATCCGCGCCAGCGCTACCGGGCGGCCCTCGACGGTCCAGCGCACGGGGCCGAACGGGGCCTCGAGCCCCCCGTCTCCGGCTGCGCCGAATCGAGCCAGCGAATCGGCGATGGCCCGGACTTCCTGGACCGCCCACTCGAGGTCTCGCGCCCGGGCCATCGTCTGCGCGGCGTAAAGGAAGGTGCCGGACACGCCGAGCAGCCCGACCGCGAGAACCACGAGGGCGACCAGGATCTCCGCCAGGGTGAATCCCCGCCTCCCCACCCTCATCGGCGCGTCACGCCGCCGTATGACGAAATCACGACACTCGCATCCGACCGACCTCGTCGGAAAAGGACCGATTGGCTGGCGACCCTGCCGATCCCCAGGGCATCGAAGCGAAGCGTCGCCCGCGTCCTCGAGCCGAGCAGCGAGACCTCCACGTCGAAATCACCGCCTAGCGCCACCGAATCCGTGACCGATCCGGCCGCCTCCAGCCATGCGCTCCCCGTGGCCTCGTCCAGGATCAAGGCGGAGCCCCCCTGGGCCAGAGCCCGCGAGCGCGCCGAAGCGACCAGCCCGACCAGGGCCTCGCGGGCGCCTACGACAGCCAGGCGATCGGCCCTGACCCGGGCCGTGGGGACGAGGAGTGATAGGCCCACGGCCGACACGACCAGGACCAGAATCAACTCGAGAAGCGTGAAGCCGAACCGCATGAAAAGACGATGCGGCCGGGCCGCGGGCCCGGGGATGGCGACAAGGGACGCAGCGGCGGGAATCGCCTCGCTAGCGACTCACTGGATGGATCGGCACGAGGAGCAGCGACGTGGGTCGTGCGCCGCCGCCTCAGTCCAATCCGTAGTCCTGGATCTTGTAGCGCAGGGCCCGGGGGCTGAGCTCCAGCAACTCAGCCGCTTGGGTCCGGTTGCCACCCGTACGCTCGAGCGCGCGCTGGATCAGGCCGGCCTCCAACTCCGCGGTCCGACGCTTGACCGACAGATCGTCATCGGACAGGGAGGAGAGCCCGGGGTGGGCCCCCGGCCTTCGGATGCGATCGGGCAGGTCGTCCAGGTCGATCACCGGCCCTTCGGAGAGGACCATGGCCTGCTCGAGGAGGTTCTCCAACTCTCTGATGTTGCCGGGCCAGGGGTACGCGAGCAACACCTCCATGGCCGCCGGGGAGACCCCGCTCACCTCGATGCCCAACCGTTGACGGTGCCGCTCGATGAAGAACGCCACTAGATCCGGGATCTCCTCGGCTCGCTGCCTCAACGGCGGAAGGTGGATGGGTACGACCGCGAGCCGATAGTACAGGTCCTCCCGGAAATCCCCTTCCTCGACGGCCTCCAGGATGTTCCGGTTGGTGGCCGCGACGATCCGCACGTCGACGTCTCGAGTCTCGGTGTCGCCGAGACGGCGGATCTCGCCCTCCTGGAGGGCACGCAAGAGCTTGACCTGGAGTTGAGCCGGCAGCTCGCCCACCTCGTCGAGGAACAACGTGCCGGCGTCCGCCATCTCGAAGAGGCCCGGTTTGGTTCGCTCGGCACCGGAAAACGCGCCCTTCACGTAGCCGAAGAACTCGGACTCCAGCAGGTTCTCCGGGATGGCGCCGCAGTTCACCGGAACGAATCCGGCCCCCGAGCGCGAGCTCTCCCGGTGGATGAGCCTCGCCACCAGCTCCTTCCCGGTCCCACTCGGGCCCGTGATGAGCACGGGCGACGGATGCTGCGCCACCTTGCCCGCGACTTCGAGCGCCCGGATCATCGCGGGCGATCGGGCTACGATCTCGCCGAATCTCCGGTCGGCCCGGACCTCGGCGCGGAGCCGTCCGACCTCCTGGACCAGCTCCCGCTGTGCCTCGGTCTTGCGCACCCTGAGCAGCACTTCGTCTGCCGAGAAGGGCTTTGACAGGTAGTCGGCCGCTCCCCGGCTCACCGCGTCCACCGCGAGCTCGACGCTGCCGTAGGCGGTCATGACCAGAACGGGGGCCTCGCCACCGGTCTCCCTGTACCCGTCCAGGAACTCCAGTCCGCTCATCCCCGGCATGCGCACATCGCAGAGGATCAGGTCGGGTCCTTCGCGTTCTGCTACGGCGAGCCCCTCGAGGCCGTCCGAGGCGGCCAGAACCTCGTAGCCGCCGTCGGTGAGGATCAGGGACAGGGACTTCCGCAGCCCCGCGTCGTCGTCGACGACGAGGATCTTCGTGTCAGCGCTCAACCTGGCGAGCCTCTTCGATCTCGGGTTCTCGTTCTGCGCGGGTCGCGCCGGTCAGCCTCACGGTGAAGCGCGCGCCCCCTTCGGGCCGATTCGCGGCCTGTATGCGACCTCCCATACTCTCGACCAGTTGGGCGCATATCGACAGTCCCAGGCCGGTGCCTTCACCGGGGGCCTTGGTCGTGAAGAACGGATCGAACACCCTCTCTTCGTCTCCGGCAGGCAGTCCCGGCCCGTTGTCGGACACGGAGATGATGACCACTGCGGGCGCGTCGGCAAGGGGATCGAACGAGCGCCGCCCCACCGCCACCCGTCGCCGATGCGCGTAGTTGACGCCGGGAGGGTCCCCTTCACGCCGCTCCCACCGTGGCCGGTGTTGCACCGACTCTATGCCTACTCCGATCCAGATGGCCGGATCGGCACTACCTTGCAGCGCGTCGAGCGCGTTGAGGATGAGGTTCACGAGCACCTGTTCCAGTCGGGCGGGATCGATGACCACCGCGGGAACGTCCGGGTCTACGTGCCAATGGTGGTCGATCCGGTCGAGACGGCCCTGCGACGCCAGGATCTCCCGCACCCGGTCGAGGACGGAGCCCGGGGAGACGGACCGGGCGATGCCGGCCTGCGGTCGGGCGTAGTCCAACAGGCCGCGGATGATCCGGTCGATGCGCAGCGCTTCGGATCGCACGGCCTCCAACACCTCCGTGTCGTCTCCGTTCTGTCGCGCCCGGGACAGGGCTACGTCCGCGTAGGCCAGGACCGCACCGAGCGGGTTGCCCACCTCGTGAGCGATTCCGGCGGCCAGGGTGCCCACCGACGCGAGGCGGGCGGCCTGGACCATTTGGTTGCGGACCCGAACCAGCTCCTCGTTGGTCTCTTCGAGGGATTCTACGTTCTCGGCCAGTAGCGCTCGGTCCTCGATGAGACGATCCGCCAGCGCGTTCACGCTCTCGCTCACGGCCTGGAACTCGCGGCTGTTCATGTCCGCGATCCTGTGCTGGTAATCACCGGCTGCCATCTGGAGAGCGTCTCCCACGAGCCGGTCGATGGGATCGAGAAGGGTTCGCTTGACGAGTCCGCGTCCGAAGACGAATAGGATGACGAGGTTCCCGAGGATCAGGAACCCGATGAACATCGTCGTTTCGGCCGGCGTCTCCAGCAGCGGCAGCACGAGGAACACGCCCACGGTCGCCAAGAGGATCGCGCCCGCGAAGACGATGCCGAACGAGAGGAGCAGATCTCGCCGGAGTGGAGTCGGAGACCTCATGGAGTCTGCACGGTTCCCTGCTGAAGCTGGATCACGAAAGGGAAGATAAAGAAAGAGGGCCCGGATCTGCATCCGGGCCCTCTGTGCTCGCTCGCTTGGCGCGTGCGGATCAGGTACCGCCGCCGCCTGCGCCGCAGGCGACCACACCCTTTTCGGTGGCCGGCGAGACCGCCGACGCGTCACCATAGTAGATGGCGCACGTGACGCTGGTGCTCGTGTGCGAAGCGGTGGCCGACCAACCGGTCGTGGCGCCCACGCCCACGCTCACCGACACGCGATCGCTCTCGAAGAGCTCGACATCGGTCAGGCTGGTGGAGTACGTGTAGTTGTCCGCGTAGTACAGCTCCTGCTGGTTCGACAGGTTCCGCAGGTCGGACTTCATGGCCGAGATGTAGGCCTTCTCACGAGT
>JAHEKN010000042.1:0-10660 GCA_024638305.1 Gemmatimonadota bacterium
GCGGATACGCACTTGCAGTGTTGCGGGCCAGATGATCGAAGCCCCGGACCAGGAGCTCGACCGGCCTCGCGATCATGGCCGGGTTATCTCCGAGTGGGGAGGGGTCCCCGGGGTCGGTGCCGATCTCAACCAGCACGCCCTCGACTTCCGCCGCGCCCGCGGGGTCGTCATTCCGGGCCAGGCGGCCGACCGTCTCGGCGAGGATCCCACGGACCAGCGGGTGTCGCTCGCTTCGGGCGGCGGCCATGAGCGTGGCGCGCGCTTCCGGAGTCCCGGAAGCAAACGCCGCCTGGCCAATCGCGATCGAGGCGGTGCCTCGGACGGTGGGATCGGGATCCTGGAGGCCACGGGAGATCACCGGGATCCACTCGGGCCGCTCGTGCCGGCCCAGGGCACGGTAGCCGGCGGTGCGGACGGCGGCGTCCGCGTCCTCGAGCGCCTCGAGCAGAGCGGCCTCGATTTCGGCGGCGCGACGATCTTCGGCTTGGGCAACGCGCGCCAGAGCTTCGTAGGGGGGAGCGCCGCTCTGGGAGCAACCGATAACCACGAAGAGCCCGAGCAGCGCGGCGAATGACCCCCGCTGGCCGGGTCCCGACAGGCAGCGGCCCTCAGCCGTCACCGCGGCGGACCCGACACTCTGATCGCCTCTTCGCGCTCCACCGCCCGACCGTCTGCGGTGAGTACCGTGCTGCGGAGCGTCCACTCTCCGGCCCGGGCGAACGGAAACGCCGGCACGATATACCGGCCGCCGCCCTGCTCCGAGGCCACGGTCGGGGTCGGTCGGTCGGTGGTGCTAGCGGGCGTAGCGGAGATCTCGACCGTGGCCCCTTCCACGGGGACGCCGTCGCCGTCCACTACATGTACGATCACGCGCGCGTCTCCGACCAGGGGCGGCGTGGGGGAGAGGCCGACCCGAATCGTCAGCTCGCCGCCGGCATCGTTACCGCATGCCAGGAGCGGCAACACAACGCCGGCGATGAGGCCCGCTCGCGCCAGGGTACCCGCCCTCTTCATGGCCACGTTCTCACGGGGCAGAAGTACTCCGGCCGGTGTTCGGGGATCCGCGACCCGGCCGGGCCGGCGGAACGTCGCCGCGACTGGAGGACAGGCCCTTCGAGCCCGGACCGACGTTTTGGCCCGAGTCGTGCGGATGGGGGGACGGAACCGCGCTCGTCCCCCTTGAACCCCCGTTTTCGACCGAATCGGATGGCGGCGCGGTCCACGGAACCAGGCGAGGCGTTCACTTTTTGCCGGGTGGGCGGCGTGACGGGTAGGCTCCGAAAGTCACGCCGCGGCAGTGGGGCTAGACTAGAGGGGCGAGCCATCAACACGAAAGTAATGACCCGGACCCGGGATCACTGGCTCCTGAGCGTTGTGAAGCGCGAGGGTCTGGACGGCACCAGCCGTCTGGAGATCGCCCCCGTGGTTCCGGCGAGCGACGCCTGGTCGGTCGTCACACGGCAGCTCGGCCTCACGGACGACGAGCTGGCTAGGCTGGTCGCCGGCTATTTCCGGCTCGACACGGCGGAACTCTCTCACGCGGAACCGCACGCGATCACTCTCGTCCCCGAGGCCATCGTCCGACGCCACCTCGTGTTCCCCGTGTCGGAGACCGATCGGTACCTGTACGTCGCGACCGCCGACCCTACGGACATCGAGGCCGAGCGCGTCCTTGGATTCCGCTCTGGAAGGACGCCCGTGTTCCGGATCGCCCCACCGTCGTCGATCCGGGACGCCATCGATGCCCGCTACTCCAGCAACCAAGCCCTGGAGGGCATCCTGGGCGGCATGGAGGGAGGCGCTTCCGAGGACCCAGTCCTGGTCGTGGAGCGGATGGGGCCGGAGATGATCAGCAAGGAGGACGCGACCGCGACCCCCGTCGTCAAGCTGACGAACCTGATCTTGCGGGATGGAATCACCTCGAGGGCGAGCGATATCCACATCGAGCCGGGCCGGAAGCTCGGAGTCGTGCGCTACCGGGTGGACGGCGTGATGCGCAAGCACATGGACTTGCCCATGGCCGCGATGAACCGGGTGATCTCCCGCGTCAAGATCCTGTCCCGACTGGATATCGCCGATCGCCTGCGGCCCCAGGACGGGCGCGCACGCGTCCAGATCCAGGAAAACGTCTACGACCTGCGAATCTCCACGATCCCGGCGGCCGGCGCCGAGAAGTGCGTCATCCGCATCCTGGACTCGAACCGCCTGTTCGGCCTCGAGGACCTGCTGGTCCCCGAGCACGAGCTGCTGAAACTCCGGGAACTGCTGGCGCTCAGAGAGGGGGTCGTCGTCGTCACCGGACCGACCGGCTCCGGGAAGACGACGACGCTCTATGGGGCGCTCCGCGAGCTTGCCACGGGCCAGGTCAACATCATGACGGTCGAGGATCCGATCGAGTACGAGCTCGACGGGATCACCCAGACGCAGGTGGAAGTGAAGCAAGGGGTGACGTTCGCCTCGTCCCTCCGGGCCATCCTCCGGCAGGACCCCGACATCATACTGGTCGGGGAGATCCGCGATCAGGAGACGGCCGAGGTCGCGGCGCAGGCCGCGCTGACGGGGCACCTCGTCCTCGCGACCGTCCACGCGAACGACGCGGCGGGCGCGGTGGCGCGACTGGCCGATCTCGGGCTGGATTTCGGGACCATTGCCGCGGCGCTGCGTGGCTGTCTCGCCCAGCGCCTGGTTCGCCGGGTCTGCCCCGATTGCAGCACCGAGATCGTCGGCGACCTGAACTCCGAGGAACGCGACCTCGCTGACCGGTTCGGCGTGGAGCCCAAGATTCGGGCCGCGGGTTGCACGTCCTGCGGGCATTCCGGATACAGAGGCCGCCTGCCCGTCATGGAGGTCCTGAGCGTGGACGCGCGGATGCAGGAGGCCATCGAGCTGCGAAAAGGCCCTGCGACGCTCACACTTCTGGCGCGTCAGGGCGGAATGCGGACCATGCACGACGTGGCCTATGATTGGGTCCGGGCCGGTCGCACCACACTCGACGAAGTGCAGCGCGTGCTGGGCCAGGCGTTCGGCCCGCTGGAAGATGAGCCGGTCGAAGAGTCGGCTCGAATCCTCGTGGTCGACGACGACGAGGAGGCTCGGCTGATGCTTCGCACCATGCTCGAGGACGAGGGGCACGTCGTGGAGGAGGCGGTGGACGGTCAAGCCGCGCTCGACCGGCTGACCGGCTCCATCGACTACTCGCTCGTCATTCTCGATCTCTCGATGCCTCGTATGTCGGGTGCCGAGGTGCTCGGGCGCCTCCGCGATTCGGCGCGCACACGAGCCCTTCCCGTCCTCATCCGCACCGGCACAGGTGGCGAGTCGGACGAGGCGTCCCTCCTCGACGCGGGGGCCGACGACTACGTGCGCAAGGACGCCGACGCGGTGCGCACCCTGGCACGGGTGCGCGCGGTTCTACGCCGCAGCGCGCTGTAGCGCGAGCGGCTCTCGCGGAGCTGATTCCCCAGGGCGTTCGGGGTCCCGCCCTGTGTCGCGTCTCGGCAAGCGGTCACAGTCCCCCGGCCGTTTGGTAACGAAACGGTATCCGGCGCGTGACGGCCGGCCGGCGCCTCTATAGCGTCCCCACATCACCGGACACACCATTCCGACTTCGGTCCATCGTCTCCCTGGAGGCTCGAGCTTGACTCGCACACTGGCCGTCTCGCTGACCATCCTCGGTCTGTCGTCCGTTTCCGCCGTGACAGCGGAATCCCAGCAGATCTCCGCGCGCGCCGCGGACATCACCTTGGGAGGACGCGTACACACGCAATACATGACCAGCTCGGCCGAGGGAGCCGAGCCCAACAGCCTCTTTCTGCGTCGTGCCCGCCTGACCGCCGAAGCGGTCGTGAACGACCGGGTTTCAGGGCGGCTGATGGTGGAGGTTTCCGGGGGCTCCGCGGCGGTGCAGGACGCCTACCTCGAGTTCCGCTTCACGCCGGGCTTCCGGGTGGCGGCGGGCCAGATGAAGCGGGCGTTCGACCCCTTCGAGCTGGCGAGCTCAACGCAACTCCCGCTGGTGGAGCGCGACGGGCGGGTCCCCGGAGTCAACGCCTGCTCGGGAGTGGGCGGCACCTGCTCCTACAGCCGACTCGTGCAGGAGCTCGCGTACTCGGAGAGGGATGTGGGCGTCCGAATCGACGGGTCGCTGGGCGAGCGCGCCTCCTACCAGGTGACGCTGACCAACGGGGAAGGCATCAACACCCGTGACGTGAACGACACCAAGTCGTTCTCGGCGCGTGTCGAGGTGGAGGCGACGGGCAACGTGACCGTGGGTGC
The DNA here is from genome assembly GCA_024638305.1 of Gemmatimonadota bacterium. Taxonomy (GTDB): domain Bacteria; phylum Gemmatimonadota; class Gemmatimonadetes; order Longimicrobiales; family Gaopeijiaceae; genus JAHEKN01. Next base: position 4,276 of record JAHEKN010000042.1, read on the forward strand.
GAACTTCGGCCTGCATGACTACCCGACCGATGACGGATCGGACTCGGATTATGGCGGTGCCCTCGGGGCCGATGTGACGGTGGGGTCCTATTACGGCGGCCCCATGCTCGTTGCGTCCCTGGTCCGGGGAGACAACTGGCAGGCCCTGAACACGGCCGGAGATCCCGCCACGTTCACCACGGCTCAGATCGTCGGGTCCTATTACTTCACGACCCCGACCACGGATCTGATCGAAGGAGTGGAGCCGGTGTTGCGACTGAGCGCGGCCGATCCCAACGGGAGAGTCGCCGAGAACGGTGGCATCCTCTTCACACCCGGGGTGCACGCGTATTTCAGCGGCCGAAATCGCGTGGGAGTGAACCTCGACGTGTTCAATCCGTCGACGGGCGACGCCGAGTGGTCCTTCAAGGTGATGACCTACCTCTACTTCTAGGATCCCCGCGGGTCCCCCCGAGCCCTGCGGAACCACGTCGAACGGCCCGGTGTCCCACATTCGACGGGGGACTCCGTCGGCACGCGGACGCAGGCGAGGCTACTCGATCGGCGCCCCCGGACCGGCTCTCCCGTTCGATTGACACCACTGTAGGCCCGGGCGAGCTTTGATGGCTTGCACCGGGGCACCGGGAACCGCGGCCCCATCCAGCGGGTCGCCACGCTCGAACGCAAAGGCCGATGCTCAAGTCGTTACAGGGACGCTTCGTTCTCATCCTCGTGCTGGTGGCGGGCTCGTTGGGGTTCCTCTACTCGAACGGGCTCAAGCTGGGACTCGACCTCCAGGGCGGAATGCACCTGGTCCTCGAAGTCGACGACCCCGAGGGGGCCATGACCCCCGAGGCCCGGGCGGACGCGATCGACCGCGCGGAGCGGATCGTTCGTACGCGCATCGACGCGTTCGGCGTCGAGGAGCCGCTCATCCAGAAGGTCGGGTCGGAGCGGCTGATCGTGGAGTTGGCCGGCCTCTCGGACGAGAGCAGCGCCAAGAACATCATCCAGCAGTCCGCTTACCTGGAATGGAAGCTCGTGCTGCCAGGCGCCGAGCTCGAGGGCGCGCTCGCCCGCATCGATCGCCAGATCGTCGCGGCTCTTGGCGAGGAGCGACTGCGCGAGATGGGCACCCCGGTCGACGAGGGACCGAGCGGAATCGAGCAGCTCCTCTTCCAGAATAGGGACACGGCGCAGGCGGCCGGAGCGGCCGACACCGCCGGGGCCGAGCCCGCGACCACCCAGGACACGGCCCGAGCCACGGTCGAGGCGCAAGAACCGGAAGCCGAGCTCCGCCCGCTGTCGGCGCTGCTCCTCCGAGGAGATCCCGAGACCTTCCTCGTGGCTGCCGAGGACGTGGAGCGGGTCGAGGAATTCCTGGCGCTTCCCCAAGTGCAGCGGGCGTTGCCGCGCGGAATCGAGCTGCACTGGGGCTGGCAGGACGTTGCCCAGGGAGCCCGGCTCTACCGTGAGCTCTACGTGCTCCAGGAGGACGCATTCCTCACGGGAGACATGCTCGAGAACGCGGTGGCCAACCGCGATCCACAGTTCAACCAGGCGTTGGTGCAGTTCGATCTCAATCGGCGAGGCGGCAGGATCTTCTCGCGTATCACGAGCGAGCACATCGACGAGCGGATCGCCATCGTGCTGGACAACGAGGTCGTGAGCGCTCCCGTGGTCCGCGACCGGATCGGGGCCAGCGGCCAGATCGAGCTGGGGAACTCGCCGCTCGAGGAGGCGCGCGACCTCGCTCTGGTGCTCCGGGCCGGCGCGCTGCCCGCGCCCCTCCGAATCATGGAGGAGCGCACCGTCGGGCCTTCGCTCGGTCATGACTCCATCGAGAAGGGCCGCTTCGCCGGCCTCGTCGGGCTCGTCATGGTCGTGATCATCATGATCGGCTACTACCGATTGGCCGGTCTCCTGGCCGTGGGGGCGCTGGCGGTTTACGTGGTGCTGGTGCTCGGTGGTCTGGCGGCGATCAACGCCACGCTGACGCTGCCCGGGATCGCCGGGCTCATCCTCTCCGTGGGGATGGCCGTGGACGCCAACGTCCTGATCTTCGAGCGGATCCGCGAGGAGCTCGACCGGGGCAGGACTGCTCGCACTTCCGTGGACGACGGGTTCGAGCACGCGCTCTCCGCCATCGTCGACGCCAACATCACGACTCTGATCACGGCCCTGATTCTGTTCCAGTTCGGGACGGGTCCCGTCCAGGGATTCGCGATCACGCTGTCGATCGGAATCGTGGCGTCGTTCTTCTCGGCGCTGTTCGTCACTCGCACCCTGTTCCTGCTATACCTGGGCCGGCGCCGCGATTTGGAAGCGGTGTCGATCTAGAGGCCGAAAAGCGATGAGATTCTTCTCGAAAGCCGCGTTCAAGTTCATCGAGATGCGCCGGAAGGCGTACGTGGTGTCGGGGCTGGTCATCGTGATCGGCATCGGCGCCATGATCTTCAACGTGGTCTCGATCGGATCGTGGCAGAATTACGGGGTCGACTTCCAGGGCGGCTCGCTGGTGCAGGTCGCCTTCAACGATCCTGTCACGGCGGCTGACGTCCGGCAGGCGCTCGGCGGAGTCGATGCTCCTCCCATCACCGAGTTCGGTGCGGCCAACGAGTTCACCATTCGGCCCCCGCTCGCCGAGGACGGCGATATCGAGGAGGTGGGGAGCGAGATCTCGGGGGCCCTGGAGGCTCACTTCGGACCGGGCAGCTTCGAGATCGTGCGTACCGAGTCGGTAGGCCCGAAGATCGGTGAGGAGCTCCAGCAGAAGGCGGCCTTCGCCATCCTCTTCTCGTTCCTGCTCACGATGATCTACATCGCGTTCCGGTTCGAGTGGCGGTTCGGCGTGGCAGCCGTCATCGCAACCTTCCATGACGTGCTCGTCACGCTCGGGGTCATCGCGCTGTTCAAGGTGGAGATCGCGCTTCCCACGGTGGCCGCGCTGCTGACGATCATCGGGTATTCGCTGAACGACACCATCGTGGTGTTCGATCGGATCCGAGAGAATCTCCAGGCCAAGGGCGGGCGCAAGGAAGATCCGGTTGCCCTGGTGAACCGTTCGATCAACGAAACGCTCCCACGCACCATCATGACGTCGGGGACCACGTTGGCCGTCCTCATGGCGCTCTTGATCCTCGGTGGCGCGGTGATTCGGGACTTCACCCTGGTCCTCATTCTCGGGGTCGTAATCGGGACCTACTCTTCGGTGTTCGTCGCGTCGCCCGCGCTGATCGAGATCCAACACCGCTGGGGCGACGGGTCCGATGCCGACAAGCGGCGACGGGCACGCGACAAGCAGCGCAAGGCCGCCACCCAGGCGGCCTAGGGTCGCCCGCCCTTCAGGCTTCGGCGGAGCGCGCCCGTGGTGGTGACCGATAGCCACTGCCACCTGACCCACGCCCGTTTCGACCAAGACCGGCCGGATGTGATCCGGCGGGCCCAGGAGGCGGGTGTTACGCGGATCGTGACCGTTGCTTCGGACGTCGACGACGCCGGTCGAGCCCTCGAGCTAGCCCGGGCCGAAGCCGGGGTATGGGCCACCGCCGGGATCCATCCGCACGAGGTGGAGGCCGCCGATCCGGCGGACGTGGACCGCCTCGAGGAACTCCTCGATGACGATCGGGTGGTGGCAGTCGGAGAGACCGGGCTCGATTACTATTACGACAACGCGCCCCGGGACCTGCAACGTTGGTGGTTCGAGCGGCATTTGGCGATGGCCGCCGGGCTCGGCCTGCCGGTGGTCGTGCACTCGCGCAGCGCGGACGAGGACCTGATCCGCATGATCGAGCGCTACACAGGCTCCGTTCGAGGTGTGCTACACTGCTTCACCGGCGGTCGAGACCTGTTGCGAACTGCGCTGGATGCCGGGTGGTACATCGGTTACGGGGGAATCGTGACGTTCAAGAATTTCGATGCGGCGGACCTCCTCGGCGAGGTGCCCGACGATCGTCTCGTGGTTGAGACCGACGCGCCCTACCTGTCTCCGGTTCCCGTGCGGGGTCGGCGGAACGAGCCCGCCTTTTTGCCGCACAGCGTGGAGAGGATCGCGGAGCTCCGTGGAGAGGCGGCCCCGGATCTGGGCCGGCGGACATCCGAGAACGCGGCCGTCCTGTTCGGCCTCCCGCCGGTGCCCGGGTCGCCGTGAGCGAGAGCACCAGGGTCGGCGGGACCGGACGGGCGAGCGCCCGGCGCGTCCGGGTGCTCCCGGACGCCGTGGCCAATCAGATCGCGGCCGGCGAAGTGGTCGAGCGGCCGGCGTCGGTGGTGAAGGAGCTGGTCGAGAATGCCGTCGACGCCGGGGCCGGCGAGGTGCGCATCGAGCTGGCGCGCGGGGGAAAACGCCGCATCCGGGTGGTCGACGACGGGATCGGGATGGTGCGTGAAGACGCCCTCCTGGCGTTCGACCGACACGCGACCAGCAAGATCGAGAGCGCCCACGATCTCCGCTCCGTGCGAACGTTCGGATTCCGCGGCGAGGCGTTGCCGTCCATTGCAGCCGTGTCCCGCCTTACGCTCGAGACCCGTCACGCGGAGGACGAGGTCGGCACCCGGATCCGCGTGAGCGCGGGAACGATTACGGTGGTCGAGGACGTGGCGCGCCGCGTGGGCACCACCGTGGACGTGGAGAACCTGTTCTACAACGCTCCCGCCCGGGCGAAATTCCTCAAGGCGGTCTCGGCGGAGACGCGGGCGGCTTCCGATGCGGTGGTGTCCTTGGCGCTCGCCAACCCCGGCGTGGGTTTCCGGCTCCTGTCGGACGGGCGTTCGTTGCTCGAGCTCGAGGCTACTGCGGACCTGGCCGTGCGGGTCGGTCAGATCTGGGGGTTCGAGCGGGCCGGCACGCTCCTTCCGCTCCGGGGGGAAGACGCCTCTGTCCGATTGGTCGGGCTGGTTCAGCGCCCCGACCTCGTGCGCTCGGGTGCCCGGCGCGCCCACCTGTTCGTGAACGGCCGACCGTTTCGCGATCGGGCGCTGCTGCGGGCGGCGGACCAAGGCTACCGGACCACGGTTCCGGAGCGCACCCGACCCTGGGTGTTCCTCTACCTCCAGGTCCCCGACGGGGACGTGGACGTGAACGTCCATCCGGCAAAGCACGAGGTGCGTTTCCGGGACGGCCCGGCCGTGCACCAGGCGGTGGAGCGGGCGGTGGCAGCCGCCCTGGCCACCGAGCCCAGCGCGGCGCCTCTCGATCGGAGCGCCGGCCACGGGGCCGGAGGGGCCGTGCCGTCGTCGTACCCCGGCGCCGACCCCGCGGCGGTGCCTGCGAGCGCGGTTCGGGAGCGGTCGGGTGGCCCGTTGCAGAGTCCTTCATCCGCCGGGGAGCCCCAGATGGCGCTCTTCGTCTCCGGAGATACGGCCACGGCCGAGGGAACAGTCGACGAGGGCGAGCTCCCGCCGCCTACCCCGGCGACCGGGGCCCGCCTCTTCCAGGCTCTGGATACCTACATCATGGCGGAGACCCGGGACGGGCTCCTCATCATCGATCAGCACTCCGCGCACGAGCGCGTTCTCTTTCACGAGCTCATGCAGGCCTACGAGAGCGGTGGGCGCGTGGGCCAGCGGCTCCTGTTCCCCCTCACGGTCAAGCTCACCAAGGCGGAATGCGCCGTGGTCGCGGAGCTGGCCGGCGTGCTCGATCGCACCGGCTTCGAGGTCGAGGAGTTCGGCGGTGACACTGTCATCGTGCACTCCGTCCCGGACCCGCACCCCTGGTTCGACGCCGAGCGCTGCTTTCGCGAGATGATTGCCGAGTTGACCGAGGGCTCCGAGCTCGTACGCTCGGCCCGGAACCAGCACGAGCGGATCGCGAAGACGTTCGCCTGCAAAGGGGCCATCAAGGCGGGCCAGCGTCTCTCCGCCCGGGAGATGGAGGCGCTCGTGGATCAGTTGTTCGCCACGGCGCTCCCCCACCACGACGTGCACGGGCGTCCCACCGTGATTCGGCTCTCCGCCTCCGAGCTGGCGCGCCGGTTCGAGCGGTGACCGCCCTGCCGCCGTCGGCGCTGGTGATCACCGGGCCGACCACTTCGGGAAAGACGGCGCTGTCGCTGGCCGTGGCCCAACGACTTGGCGGCGAGATCATTTCGATGGACTCTCGACAGGTGTACCGCGGGATGGACATCGGGACGGACAAGGTCTCGCTCGGGGACCGGGCCCGCGTGCGCCATCACGGACTCGATCGGGTCGACCCCGGAGAACGATACAGCGCAGGCCGCTTCGCCCGTGAGGCGGCAGGTTGGATCGACGACATCCAGGGACGCGGGCGCGTCGCGGTCCTGGTCGGCGGGACCGGGTTCTTCCTGAACGCCCTTGTGTCGCCGCTCTTCGACGAGCCCGAGCTCGATCCCGCGCGCCGCGAGGCGCTGCGTCTCCGGCTCGCGCAATGGGACAAGTCGAAACT
>JAHEKN010000042.1:10670-23639 GCA_024638305.1 Gemmatimonadota bacterium
GGCGCTCAGAGTACTGGATCCCGATCGCGCCGCGCTCGCGGAGGAAGGAGGCCCCCAGAGGATGCTCCGGACGCTCGAGGTGGCGCTGCTGACGGGGCGACCGCTCTCGGCCTGGCATCGGGATCAGGAGGGGGCCAACGGACGCACGGCTTCCGGGACGTTCGTGATCACCCTCCTCGAGCTTCCGCGGGAGTGTCTCGACCGGAGGATCGAAGCGAGAGTGGAGCGAATGAGGAGCGCGGGGTTGGTGGACGAGGTGGGCCGCCTGCTCGCGGCGGGGTACGGTGCGGGCAGTCCCGGGATGACCGGCACCGGATATCGAGAGGTCGCGGCGCACCTATCCGGAGAGATGACGTTGGACGACGCCCTGGAGGCCATGAAGGTGCAGACGCGACAATACGCACGGAGACAGCTCACCTGGTTTCGGAACCAGCTCCCTGCGGGAGTCACCCGCATCGATGGGACGGCGTCGCTCGCGGAGCAGACCGACGCCGTCGTGACCGCCTGGAGCCGCTCGGCTCAGGAGGCGGAACGCACGTGAAGGTCGGGATCAGCCTGTACCCCACGTACGGCGGCTCCGGCGCGATGGCGACCGAGCTCGGCATCAAGCTGTCCGACCGCGGGCACGAGGTCCACTTCGTCTCGTACGCCCAACCGTTCCGGCTGCCCTCGTTCAAGGAGCGCATCTTCTTCCACGAGGTGGAGATGGCGGAGTATCCGCTCCTCGAGCATCCGCCCTACTCGCTGGCCCTGGCCGTCGCGCTCCACCGCGTCACGGTGGACCACAAGCTGGACCTCATCCACGTCCACTACGCCATCCCGCACGCCACCTCGGCCTGGATCGCCAACCAGATGCTGGCCGAGGACCGGATCAAGGTGATCACCACGCTGCACGGCACGGACATCACCCTGGTGGGCCTCCATCCGGCGTACCAGCCCATCACCCAGTTCTCCATCCAGAAGTCGGACGGGATCACCACGGTGTCCGAGTTTCTCCGCGAGGAGACGGTCCGCGATTTCGACGTGGATCGGGCCCGCATCGAGAAGATCCCCAACTTCGTGGATCCGGACGTCTACCACCCGGACAAGCAGCCGTGCCACCGGAGCGCGTTGGCGCCCGGTGGTGAGAAGATCCTGATGCACGTGTCCAACTTCCGGACGGTGAAGCGCGTCATGGACACCGTGGACATCCTCGCACGCGTACGCAGGCGCCTCCCCACGCGGCTCGTGCTCGTCGGAGACGGCCCCGAGCGGGTGCGCGCCGAAGAGAGGGCCGCGGAGCTGGGGGTAGCCGACGACGTGGTGTTCCTCGGAAAGCACGCATCGGTCGATGAGCTCCTCCCCTGTGCGGACGTGTTCCTGCTGCCGAGCGAGTCCGAATCGTTCGGGCTGGCGGCGCTCGAGGCACTTGCCAGCGGCGCCCCGGTGGTCGCGACGCGCATCGGCGGGCTTCCCGAGGTGATCGACCACGGCGTCAGCGGGTTCCTGCTGCCCGTCGGGGACGTGGAGGGGATGTCCGATGCCGTGTTGTCCCTGCTGCTCGACGACGAGCGGCACCGACAGATGTCCGAGAAAGCGCGGCAACTGTCCGTCGAGCGCTACTCGGCCGACCGGATCGTGCCACTGTACGAGCAGTACTATGAGCGCGTTCTGGCCACGCCGTCCGAACGCCGGGCCGCGGGTTAGGTTGGTGCGGATGTCGGCGCTCCCCACAATGAGCCTGCGCACGTGACCATCTGGGACGCCGTCGTGCTGGGCGTGATCCAGGGCCTCACCGAGTTCTTCCCGGTCTCGAGCTCCGGCCACCTGGTCGTGGGCCAGACGCTCATGGGTGTCGATCCGGCCGGGGTTTCCTTCGAGATCGCGCTCCACGTGGCGACGCTGGTCTCCGTGGTCTGGGTGTACCGCCCGCGTTTGCTTGGCCTCGCTCGAGACGCTTCCCGAGGCGACGCGGACGCGTGGCGCTACCTGGGATTGCTGGTGTTGGCCACGGTCCCGGCGGCAGTGGTGGGGCTCGGCTTCAAGACCCGTATCGAGGGCTTGTTCGAGCGGCCGATGGTCGCGGGCGTCTGCTTTCTCGTGACCGGCGTCGTGCTCTGGACGGCCCGCGCGGCCCTCGCGAGAGACCCGCGCGATCGGCCCGGTGTGGGGGCGGCCGTCTGGATGGGCATGTCCCAGGCGTTCGCGCTCTTGCCCGGGATCTCACGGTCGGGCATGACCACCATCACCGGACTCTGGAGAGGGGTCGACGCAGAGGAGGCGGCGGCGTTCTCTTTTCTCATGCTTCTCCCCGCCATGTCCGGCGCCCTGCTGCTGGCGATTCCCGACCTCGTGGGGGGAGAGGGTGGCGTGGGCGCGGGGCCCCTTCTGGCGGGGTCCTTGGCGGCTGCCCTGACCGGGATCCTGGCGATCCGGGTGTTCGTGGTGATGCTCCGAAATCGCTCGTTCCACTGGTTCGCGGTCTATGTGTGGCTGCTCGGCGCGGGCTTCCTCTCATACCTGGCCGCGGGATGACTCTGACCGTGACCGAACGAGAGGCCCGCATTCGTGACCTGGTCGAGGAGGCGCTCCGGGAAGACCTGGGGAGTGGCGACGTGACCACCACCTGGACCGTGCCGGAGGGCTCCGAATCGACCGCGGCCATCGTGGCCAAGCAGCACTTGGTGGTGTCGGGGATCGACGTCGCCCGGGCCGTCTTTGCGCGGGTCGACCCGGCGCTGGAGCTCATGGTCGACACGGGTGACGGGGGAGCGGCCGAGGTCGGCGACGTGGTGCTGAGGCTCCGCGGCAGCACCCGAGCCGTTCTGATTGCCGAACGGACCGCGCTGAACTTCCTGGGCCGACTCTCCGGTGTGGCGACCTACACTCGCCGGTTCGTGGACGCCGTCGCCGGCACCGAGGCCCGTATCATGGACACCCGCAAGACCACGCCCGGCTGGCGAGCGCTCGAAAAGGAGGCGGTCGTCCACGGCGGCGGCGTCAACCATCGGCACGGCCTCTACGACATGGTGATGGTCAAGGACAATCACATCGCCGCCGCCGGTGGTATCGAGGCGGCGGTCGCCCGCGTCCGACATCACAACGACCGAGGTCTCGAAGTGGAGGTCGAGGTGACGACGATTCGCGAGCTGACCCGCCTCCTGCCCCTGGGGGTCGACCGCGTCATGCTGGACAACATGTCGCTCCGGACTCTGCAGGAGGCGGTACGACGGGTGCTCGCGCTCGGCGAGCGCCGGCCGCTCACCGAGGCGTCAGGCAACGTCACGCTGGGGACCGTGCGTGCGATCGCGGAGGCGGGCGTGGACTTCATCAGCGTCGGCGCCCTCACCCATTCCGCTCCGGTGGCCGACTTCTCGCTTCGGATCGATCGATGAGCGGATCGCGCCCGGTCCGCGCGCTGGTGGATGCAGACTGGACCGACCGCACGCACGCGGAGCTGAGCAGGAGGTGGGACGGTCCTGTCGAGGTGCACGCCACCGTGCCCTCGACCAACGAGCGCGCTCTCGCGTTGGCGCGATCGGGTGGAGACGCGTGGTCGGCGATCGTGGCCGCGGAGCAGACCGCCGGCCGGGGCCGACGCGGCCGCGCCTGGGAGTCGCGTGCCCGGCTCGGTCTCTGGATGTCGGTGATCGTCCCCACCGGCTCCGAGGCCTCGAATGCGCTGCCCCTCGTGGCGGGCCTGGAGGTGGCTCGGGCGATCGAGGTCTGCGCCGAGCGGGCGCCCGGTGGACGGAAAAGCGTCTCCCCGGCCGCATCCGACGCTCCGCTCGTGTCGGTCAAATGGCCCAACGACCTCTTTGTGGAGCGCAGGAAGCTGGGCGGCGTCCTCTGCGAGGTGGCGGCCCCCGATCGCGTGGTGGTGGGGATCGGGGTCAACCTGCTCCATCACGAGGGCGATTTCGGGCACGAGCTCCGTGGGCGGGCCGCGTCGGTCAGAACCGCGCTGGGCGTGGAGGTGCAGCCGTGGGAGCTGGCCGCCGCCGTTCTGATAGGGCTCCGTTCCCGGAGCACGCTGGGACCATTGACCAGCGCGGACCTCCACGAGCTCCATTCTCGAGACGCGCTCCGAGGTCGGGCCGTGCTCCGGAGCGGACACCGGGCCGGAGTCGGAGCGGGCTTCGACCCGGATGGCGCGCTGCTGCTCGGCCTCCCCGACGGCTCGATCGAGCGGGTGAGGACGGGCGAGATCGAACTTGCTGGAGGACGCTGAAATGCACCTGGTCGCAGACGTCGGTAATACCGAGACCGTCCTGGGTCTTTTCGAACCCGGATCGGCCATACCCGCGGACCACTGGCGGGTCAGCACCACGGTTCCGCGCACGGCGGACGAGTTCGGCATCCTGTTGAGGGCGCTGGTGGAGGACGCCGGGTGGGCCGTGGACGACCTCGACCGCGCTGTTCTGGGCTCCGTGGTGCCCTCCGTGAGCGAACCGTTGGCGGAAGCCATGGCGCGGCTGACCGATGGCCACGTCCACCGGATCGGTGGCGGTTCCAACCTTCCCATCGAGCTGGACGTGGACGAGCCGCTTACGGTCGGCGCCGACCGCATCGTGAACACGTTGGCGGCCTCGCGCCTCTACGGGCGCGACACCGTGGCGGTCGACCTGGGCACCGCGACCACGTTCGACTGCATCACCGGGAAGGGCGTGTTCATCGGTGGCGTGATCGCCCCCGGGATCCAGGTGGGGCTCGACTGGCTGGCCCTCCGCACGGCCAAGCTGCCACGCGTGGGGCTCAGGCCGCCGGACGGCGTCATCGGGAGACGGACGGAGACGTGCATTCAGAGCGGAGTGTTCTACATGGCGGTCGACGGGGTGGATGGAGTGGTCGACCGCATCAAGCAGGAATGGGGCACGGACGCCCTCGTGGTGGCCACCGGCGGATACGCCACGGTCATCGGCCCGCACTCCCGGACCATCGACACGGTCGAGCCGTTCCTCACCCTCATCGGTCTCGAGATGGCAGGCGACTGTCTGGATGAGCCCGCCTAGTCATGCCGGATCTCGGGTGCGGCAGTCGTACGGCGGACGCCTGCCACTTCGCGCTCCGATGGCGTAAGTTGGGACGCGCCCAGCGAGACCGACCCAGGAGACACGTCAACAGATGACCCTATCGCCGGTGTTCAGATCGGCCGAAGCCGTCGAGGTGCTCCGGAGCGAGGGCATTTGGGGTGGGCTCGATGACGCCGCCCGGGGCCAGTTCGCCGCCGTGGAGACGGTTCGCGCGGACCTCGACGAAGTAATCGCCTCTCGGTTCTTCCGGACGTCGAGCGCTTCGGATGGGCGCATCCTCACGGCGCTACCGCTCGAGTTCATGCAGGAGTTCTTCTTCCTGATTCTGTTCCGCTCCGTCCTCGAGCACGTGGGCCTGCCTCGGCCCGCCCTGCGCGCATGTTCGGAGATCAACTTCTGTATCAAGGGAACCATCACCGCCGCCGACAACCTCTTCGACGACCAGAACAAGTCGCTGCTGCCACTCGAGACCGGGGGAGGGGCCCGCTTCGGCTCGATCCTCCAGCTCCTGACCTTCGAGCGACTGCTGCGGCGCGCCCTCGACCGGGCCAGCGACGCAGAAGTGCTCAGCACCGATCGAGCGGCGGAGGTCGAGTTCGAGCTCCTCTCGAGCATGGCCGCGATCGGTGAGCTGGAAGGCAGCGAAGAGGGAGGCGTCGAAGAGATTCCGCGCCCAACCGCGATGGTCGAGGCGGTCCACCGCATCCGTGGGGGCGCCCTGTTCGAGCTGGCGTTCATCGCGCCCCGCCGCGTCCTGGGCGCGCCGCCGGTCGATGTCCTCGACCGGGCGGAGGCGGCCATCTCCCGGCTCGGTACCGCGTTTCAGATCGTCGACGATCTGACCGACTTCGAGTTCGATCTCGCGCGCGGCTCCCACAACCTCCTGGTGTCGGAGATCCATCATCACGGGTCCCCGGAAATGCGGGCGGCGCTCGCCGAGTGCAGGGAGGCGGGGCAGGTGCCGGACGGCGCCGTGGAAGGCGTCTTCCTCGAGCCGGCGCGGGCCGTTCTCGAACGGGGCCGGAAGGAGGCACGTCAGTCCCTCGACTCGCTGCACGCGCTCGGCTTCTGGTTCCCGCCACGGCTCAGCAACGAGCTCGTGCACGCCATCGTCGGCCTCGACGGGGTCACCCGCATGAGGGCGCTCGCCGACGGTTGATCGGGGCAATCATCGAGAGCCCGATCGCCCCCCTTGGACAAAGCCCGGTTGCGGCATATCTTCTGTTAGCACTCACGCCGAGTGAGTGCTAACTCAGGTCTAGGCTTTTGCGGCCACTCGGGTCGCCAGGGGCACCGCCCGGTGTCGACCCGCCCAGGCCGAGCCAACTCGAAACACTCATCAGAAGGAGCCTGAATCCATGGCGACCAAGTCGGCGACGAAAATCGCGCCACTCGCGGATCGTGTAGTCGTGAAGCCCCTGGAGGAGACCGAGGAGATGCGGGGCGGACTCTACATCCCCGACACGGCCAAGGAGAAGCCCCAGCAGGGCAAGGTCGTGGCGGTCGGTCCGGGTAAGCTGTCCGAGCAGGGAGAGCGGCTCGAGCCGGACGTCTCCGCAGGCGACAAGATCCTGTACGGTAAGTACTCCGGGACCGAAGTGACCGTCGATGGAGAGGAGTATCTCATCCTGAGGGAGTCCGACATCCTCGCCATCATCAAGTAGGCGGGTCGTTGATCGGACGCCAGGCGTCGTTGGCTCCGGGGCCTCGCTGCGAAGTAGCGCTGCTACTCCTCGCGTCGGCTCCTCGCCCGCCTGGCCTGGCATTCCGCTGAACGACCCGAGGGTGGTTGACGTTGCGCTGATAACTGGATCCGGCACTCACGCGGCCACCCTGAAAAACGACATCAACGCAGGATTCCATACGGAACGGGAGTAAGGAGACATGGCAGCAAAAGAGCTGGGCTTCGACGTCGAAGCCCGTACGCGGCTGAAGGCGGGCATCGACAAGCTCGCGCAGGCCGTCAAGGTGACGCTCGGGCCCAAGGGCCGGAACGTGGTTCTGGACCGGAAGTTCGGGTCGCCCACCGTGACCAAGGACGGCGTGACCGTCGCGAAGGAGATCGAGCTCGAGGATCCGGTCGAGAACATGGGCGCCCAGATGGTCAAGGAGGTCGCCACCAAGACGTCCGACGTGGCGGGTGACGGCACCACCACCGCCACGGTCCTGGCCCAGGCGATCTTCGTGCAGGGCCTCAAGAACGTGACGGCCGGCGCCAACCCGACCGGCGTGCGCCGTGGGATCGACAAGGGCGTGGACGCGGTCGTGGCCGCGCTGCACGCGCTCTCCACGGAGACCAAGGGCAAGAAGGAGATCGCCCAGGTCGGCGCCATCTCCGCCAACAACGACATGGAGATCGGTGAGCTCATCGCCGCCGCCATGGAGAAGGTCGGGAAGGATGGCGTGATCACCGTAGAGGAGGCTCGTGGCCTCGAAACCGAGCTGGACACGGTCGAGGGGATGCAGTTCGATCGCGGGTACCTCTCGCCGTACTTCGTGACCGACCCCGAGCGCATGGAGGCCGTGCTCGAGGACCCAATGATCCTCATCCACGACAAGAAGATCTCGTCGATGAAGGATCTGCTGCCGATCCTCGAGAAGGTCGCGCAGATGGGCAAGCCGCTCCTGATCATCGCCGAGGACGTGGAGGGCGAGGCCCTGGCCACGCTGGTGGTGAACAAGCTCCGCGGGACCCTCAAGGTCTGTGCGGTGAAGGCGCCCGGGTTCGGCGATCGTCGGAAGGCCATGCTCCAGGACATCGCGGTCTTGACCGGCGGCCAGGTGATTTCCGAGGAAGTGGGCTTCAAGCTCGAGAACGCCGTCACCAGCGATCTCGGCAGCGCCAAGCGGGTCGTGATCGACAAGGACAACACGACCGTCATCGACGGCGCCGGTGAGCGCGACAAGATCCAGGGCCGCATCGAGGAGATCAAGGTCGCCATCGACAAGTCCACGTCCGACTACGATCGCGAGAAGCTCCAGGAGCGGCTGGCCAAGCTGGCCGGGGGCGTGGCGGTCATCAACGTGGGCGCCGCGACCGAGACCGAGATGAAGGAAAAGAAGGCGCTCGTCGAGGATGCGCTCCACGCCACGCGCGCCGCGGTCGAGGAGGGCATCGTGCCCGGTGGTGGTGTGGCGCTGCTGCGGTGCCAGTCCGCGCTCGACAAGGTCAAGCTCAGCCGCGAGGACGAGCAGATTGGCGTGGCCATTCTGCGCAGGGCGCTCGAGTCCCCGATCCGCCAGATCGCGGAGAACGCGGGCGTCGAGGGCTCGATCGTGGTCGCGACGGTCCGCGACGGAAAGGGCGGCTTCGGCTACAACGCCCTGACCAACGAGTACGAGGACCTGATCGAGGCCGGCGTGATCGACCCGACCAAGGTCGTGCGGACGGCGCTCCAGAACGCCGCGTCGATCGCCGGCCTGCTGCTCACGACCGAGGCGGTCGTGGTCGAGAAGCATGAGGATGAGCCCGCGGGCGGCGGCATGCCCGGTGGCGGCGGCATGGGCGGGATGTACTAGGCGCAGGCACCCGCGGACGCGTCCACGGACGCGTTTCCATCGCGACCCAAGGCAGGGTCGGGGAGCCCGGTCACCCGAGCGGTGGCCGGGCTTCCGTGTGTTCTCCCCCCAGGGATCAGGTTCCCAGGGCCGGCGCCTGGCCGCCGAGCTGCCCGCCCGTGGGCGCGGCGTTCGACCTCCGGTCGTGGTTCTTCGGTTCCCGTTTGCGGGGCAGGCTCATGTTGTCGAGAAACTGCCGGTCGCGCTCGGAGAGCGCGCCGGGTCCGGCCTCGTCCGCGATGCGGAGCAAGCGGCGCACCTCTTCTCGATTGAGCGGGTGGAGTCGATCGAGGTCGATCCTACTCCACTTGCTCCGCCGCTCCCGCCGGCGCACGTGCTCCGAGGAGTAGTGGGAGTTCGGTTTCTCGATCACCCGACGCGCGGCCATCCGGCGCCGACGTACGTGCCGGTACCAGAGTCCTAGGCCGGCCCCGCCTGCGACGGCCAGAAGCAAGGCTGGAATCAACATCCTGAACACGCCCGTTGGAGCACCAGGCTTAAGAATACGCCGGTAGCGCCCCTGAAGAGAAGACGGCTCCCTATAGATAAGACGAACGAACCCCCCTGGAAGTTGCAGAGGCGGACGCGGAGGGTGTGCGCACGGGCGCCCCTGTACGGGCCGTGCCGCCTTCTCCACGGGTTACGCGACAACGGGATCTTGGTCCGGGGCGCGGGCGGGTTGTACTTTCCAGCCGGGCGGGCAGGATCTGTCGCGCCCTCGACCACCCCACCCGTGAGGTCTCGATGGCGCGCTCCCGATTCTCGCCCCTCCTCCTCCTGTTGGCGGCCGGTCTGGTTCCGGCCTCCCTCGTGGCACAGGTCCAGGGCCCCTGGACGCCGATGAAGCCCGGCAGCGACAACATGGAGGTGCTGGGCCACCGGCCGCTCGGCCCACAGCTCTCCGTGGCGGACATGGAGCTCGAACAGGAGCTCGACCGGCCGTACGCCTACGTGGCCCGGATGCAGTACGGGGACGTGGGCCCCAAGGGCATGGACATCGTGAGCCTTGCCGACCCGGAGCGTCCCAAGGTGATCTACGAGTGGCGGATCGAGGATCAGGATCTCCACCTCCGCACCGGCGGGATGGACGTCAAGTACTTCAAGCTGGACGGGCGCTACTACGTGGTGCAGTCGCTCCAGTTCGGGCAGGGCGGACCCGACTCCGACCTGGGCGCGGTGGTGCTCGACGTGACCGGCCTGCCGGACGCGTCCACGGTGCGGGAGGTTGCGCGGATTAGGGCGCCGGATCACCCGGGTGGGTTCCACAACATCTTCATCTACAAGCACTCGGACGGCCGAATCCTGCTGCTCACGACCGTGCGCGGTCCGTATGCGCACGCGTACGACCTGGGTCGGGTCGTCGCCGGCGACCTCGGCAACGCTCTAGCCGGGAGGGTGCCCGTGCCCGAGTCGTCCGCAGGGGCCGGAGGCTCGCGTGGATACCATGACTTCTACGCAGGCTACCACCCGGATACGGGAACCGATCGGTTCTACGGTGGGGGAACCGGTGGGTACTACGTGTACGACATAACGAACCTGGACGAACCGCAGCTCATGGTGTCGCTCACCAACATCTCGGGTGTCCAGTACGGTCACACGTTCACGCCGAGCCCGGATGGCCGATACGTGATCGCCGAAACCGAGTACCAGTACGCGCCGCTCAGGATCTTCGACCTGGGGCCCGCCCTCGAGTCGTTTGCGCGCGACGGACAGCCCCGCAACATCAGCCGGCCGATCTCGGCCTGGACGGCAAATTGGGACCAGCTCGTCCACAACCACGAGGTTCGCTGGCCCTACGTGTTCGTGTCGGGCTACCTGGACGGACTGCAGATCTTCAGCCTGCTCGACCCGAAGAACCCCGTCACCGTGGGGTACTACGATACGTGGATCGGACCACCCAACGACCCGGAGTTCCGTAGCCCCATGTTCCAGGGGACGTTCGGCGTGGATGTGCGCAACCAGGACGGGCTGATCGTGGTGAGCGACATGTCGAGCGGAGTCTGGACCTTCAAGATGGAGGGCTTCTCCGGTTGGAACGGGGAGTGGTGGGGCATGCCCGACATCTCGAGCGTGCAGAAGTGGGACGTGCCCCTCCGGCGTCCAATCAGCCAGGACTAGGCGGGGGGCGGGGGCCAGAGCCGTGATCGACGCTTCGGGTGCCGGCTCGGGGGCGCGGGCCGCGAGGGCGGCCGCGTTCCTGATTGCCACGGTGCCGTTCTTGGGGATGGCCGGGCCGGGTGCGCTCCACCCGACCGATCCGCCGGCTCCCGCTCCGACGCTTTCTGTACCGGAGGCGCCGGCGTGCTCTGTCCGCGACCCCGATCCGCCGGCGTACTACCGGATCGACCTGGTGACGACCCGGCGCGTGCCGGGCACCTCGTTCTCAGGCGGGTCCGCCGACGTCACGTTCCGGAACGAATCGCCGTTCGGAATCGCCCTCGCCGAGGACGGCAGCTACCACTACGACGTGCGGATCGCCTTCGACGCCCTTCCGGAGCCGCCGTCCGGCGTCTACGCCGTCTGGGTCACGTCCACCCAACTCGACCGGGTGATCCGGGTGGGCGCGCTCGCACCGGGCCAGCGCGCGATCGACGCGGCGGTCGACTGGAATCAGTTCCTGGTGGTCGTGTCGCTCGAGCCGTCCGCCGAAGGAGTGGGGGCGCGTTGGTCGGGTCCGATCGTGATGCGCGGCATCTCCCGCAGCGGACTCATGCACACCATGGCCGGACACGGTCCGTTCGAGCAGGAGAACTGCGCTGCGTACGGATACGACTGAGCACCGACCGTCCCTGCGCCGGGACGGGCGGATCCCCAGGGGCGGGGCGCTCCGTGCGGCCGTGGTCCTGGCATCGACCATGGCCCTGGTGTTCCCGGCAGGGGCCCTGGCGCAGCACGAGGGACACGCCATGGGCACGGCCGGCAACGCGGCGGACTGGCGCATGCCGCCAATGGACGCGGCGATGCCGATGCTCCCCGGTCTCGAGGGCGCCCTGCCTCCGGTGGCGCCGTTCCTGGCAGGGCGGGGCATGGATCCGGAGATGTTTCCGGAGGCGCGCCCCAGCGAGATCCTGGTCGCGGCCCCCGGTGACACCGTGGACCTGCGGGCGAGCATTGTCCGACGTCAGATCGGCGAGCGCACGTTCGTGATGTACGGGTACAACGGGCAATATCCGGGGCCGCTGTTCAAGGCGGAACAGGGCTCCACGTTCGTGGTGCGGTTCGTCAACCGGATCGAGATGCCGACCACCGTGCACTGGCACGGCGTGCGGATCGACAACCCCTTCGACGGCGTTCCCGGTGTGACCCAGGACCCGGTGCAGATCGGCGACACCTTCTACTACGAGGTGAAAGTCGTCGACTCGGGACTCTACTGGTATCACCCGCACGTGCGTGAGGACGTTCAACAGGACCTCGGTCTCTACGGCAACCTGCTCGTAGCCTCACCGATCGCCGACTACTACGCGCCGGTGCACCGCGAGGAGATGCTCACCCTCGACGACATCCTCCTCGACGCGCTTGGACTCATCCCGTTCGGGGAGGAGGCGAACACCCACGCGCTGATGGGCCGCTTCGGGAACGTCATGCTCACCAACGGGACGTCGGGGCACGCGCTCACGGTGAGGAAGGGCGAGGTGGTGCGGTTCTTCATGACCAACGTTGCCAACTCGCGGACGTTCAACGTGGTGTTCGGCGGAGCGCGCACGAAGCTGGTGGCCTCCGACGTCAGCCGCTACGAGCGCGAAGTCTGGGTGCCGTCCGTCCCCATCGCGCCGGCGGAGCGCTACACCGTGGAGGTCCGCTTCGACGAGCCCGGTCAGCTCGCCATCACCAACACCATCCAGGCCATCAACCACTTCCGTGGCGAGTTCTATCCCCACGTGGACACCTTGGCGCTCGTGACGGTCCTCGACGAGGAGGCACCGTCCGCCGCGGTGGACGGCTGGGAGACCTTGCGGGCGCATCGAGCCGTCTCCGAGGACGTGGAGCGCTTTCGCGAACACTTCGACCGCGAGCCCGACCGTGAGCTCCGCATGACCGTTCGGGTCCGGAACCTCCCGCTCCCGATCATGCAGAGCATGGAGATGGACACACTCTACGTTCCACCCATGGAGTGGAACGACGCCATGCCGATGATGAACTGGCTGTCCACCGGCAGCCAGGTCACGTGGATCCTGCGCGAGGACGCGACCGGACGGGAGAACATGGAGATCGACTGGGACTTCTCCGTGGGGGACGTGGTCAAGATCCGGCTCTTCAACGACCCCGAGACGTTCCATCCCATGAACCACCCCATCCACGTCCACGGACAGCGTTTTCTGGTGACGTCGCTCGACGGGGTTCCGACCGGGAACTTCGTCTGGAAGGACACGGCCATCGTGCCGGTCGGGTCCACCATGGA
>JAHEKN010000043.1 GCA_024638305.1 Gemmatimonadota bacterium
GACCTGTTCACCAGCCTGTTCGTCTGACCTCGAACACGTTTCATTGACGGCCCGGGGGTCCTGATGGGCTCCCGGGCTGACTCTCGACCCAGGCGTGCCGGTGGCGAAAGAACCGTCCTTCGAGAATGCGCTGGAGTTCGCGCGTGACCTGATCCGGATCCCGTCCCTTCCCGGGGACGAGGGGGAGCTGGCACGCCGGGTCGTGGAAGAGTTCCGAGCGCTCGGCCTTGCGGACGCCCAGACGGACGACATGGGGAACGTCATGGCGGTCGCCCGCGGAACGGGGTCGGCGCCGCCGGTCATGCTGAGCTGCCATCTGGACATGGTCGCCGCGGGCGACCCCGCCGAGTGGGAACACCCGCCGTTCGACGCGGTCGTGCAGGGCGGGTTCCTCCACGGGCGGGGCGCCATGGACATCAAGGGCCCTCTGGCGCTCCAGACCTACGCGGCGGCGGCGCTCGTGGGGCGCGCCGAGGGCGACGTGATCGTGGCCCACACCGTCCTGGAAGAGCGGGGCGGTTGGGGGATGAAGGTGTTCATCGAAAGCGGCGTGGTCGCCCCCGCGGCAGTGATCATCGGAGAGTCGACCCGGGGCGACATCGCCACCGGGCATCGAGGCCGTGGTGAGATCGAGGTGGTGATCCGGGGCGTCGCCGGGCATGCCAGTGCGCCGGACCGGGCCAGGAACGCCCTGGATCTGGTGCCGGCCGTGTTGCGGGCGGTCGCCGCCGTGAACGACGCAGAGCCCGCGGACCCCGTGTTGGGCAAGGCCACCGCGGTGGCAACGGGCATCGACGTGCGACCGGAAAGCCGAAACGTGATCCCGGACGAGGTGGTCGTGGTGGTGGACTGGCGCGTGCTCCCCGGAGACACCCGCGAGACGTTGGTAGCCAGGATGGAGCCCGTCGTGCGGCGTGAGCTGGGCGATCTGCCCGAGGGCTTCCGCGTCGAGGTGCGTGCGGCGACCGAGCGGCAGCACACCTACACCGGAAAGTCGGAAGACCGCCCGCTGCTCACCCCGGGGTTCCTGATGGATCCCGAGCATCCGGTCATCCGGGCCGCCGCCACCGCCGCCGGCCGGAAGGACGGAGCGGGTCCGGCCGCGGCGCGGCCCTGGGCGTTCGCAACGGACGGCGGATGGACCTGCGGCGTCCACGGGATTCCATCGTTCGGGTTTGCCCCGGGCGAGGAGCGCCACGCCCACACCAATACCGAGCGTCTGGACGTGGAGGAGGCTCGCTGGGCGTTCGGGCGGTATCCCGAGATCGTGCGGGCGGTGCAGGCCGTGCTCGCCTGACGGAGCACGCGGTCGCCCGTCAGGACATCGAGGTAGCGCGGGGGCGACGCTCCAGCCCATCGTACCCCCGATGCACATCCACCTGATCTCGGTCCCGTACGATTCGGGAGTCCCCGACGTCCGCATGGGCAAGGGTCCAGGGCGGCTGCTGGACGCCGGGCTCCTGGATCAGCTCCGGTCGTGGGGACATGAGGTCACCCACTGCGAGCTGAGGGCGCCCGCGGCGGAGGTGGCGAGCGAGGTGGCCACGTCGTTCGCGCTGCACGGGGCTCTGGCGGCGGAGGTGCGTCGGGCTCGAGCGGAGGGCAGGTTCCCGTTGGTGCTGGCGGGCTCGTGTTACTCCTCCGTCGGGACGGTCGCGGGCCTCGGTGACGATCCGGTCGGGGTGATCTGGCTCGACACCCACGCGGACCTCAACACGCCGGAAACCACCGCCAGCGGATTCCTGGACGGCATGGCGCTCTCCATCCTGATGGGGCAGTGCTTCGAGACGCTGGCCAAGGGGATCGAGGGACACGTGCCTCTGCCCCCGGAACACCTGCTCCTTCTGGGGACACGGGATGTTGATCCACCGGAGCGCGAGCGTATCGAGTCGATGGGAATCACGGTGCTCTCGCCGACGGAACTCAGTCGTCTGGATAGCGCGCTCGTCGAGCTCCGCTCACGGGTCGAGCGCGTTCACCTGCACGTGGACCTGGACGTTCTCGACCCGTCGGTGGCTCCCGCCAACACGTACGTGGCCCCGGACGGCCTGGATGCCGAGGCCCTGAATCGGACCGTCGCGGCCGTCCGGGACCGATTCGAGGTGAGCGCGGTCGCGTTTACGGCCTACGATCCGAGCGTGGACGCGGACGTTCGCATGCCCGCGCCGGTGTTCGCCGCCCTGGGCGCACTCCTGGGCCGAGCCCGCTAGTCCACCTTCAGGGACAGGGCAGGATCGACCCTGGTGGCCCGCCGGGCCGGAAGCCAGCACGCCGTGACGGCTACGGCGGCGAGTAGCAACCCGACGCCCGTGAGCGTGACGGGATCCGTCGGGCTCACGCCGTAGAGTACCGTCGAAAGCAGCCGGGTGACGAGGTACGTGCCCAGGAATCCGAGCGCGATCCCCATTCCGGCGAGGCGGACGCCCTGGCCGAGCATCATAGCCGACACCTGGCGCGGCTTCGCCCCCAGAGCCATGCGGATCCCGAACTCGTGCGTGCGACGCCCGACGGCATACGCGACCACGCCATAGATGCCTACGGCGGCTAAGACCAGGGCCAGGAGCGAGAACGCGCCCACCAGGCTCATGAGCAGTCGCGGCATGGCCACCGCTTCAGCGCGCACGTCCTCCATGGAGGTGAACTGCGACAGCGGCAACAGGGGGTCGAGTCCACGAACCGTCTCACGGATGGGACCGGTCAGCTCGGACAGCGGGAGGCTGGAATGCACGACCAGGTTCATGCCCGTGGCCGCCCCGCCCCCGTTCCAGAATCGGAACTGGTCATGGGCCAGATACATCTGGGGCTTGTCCGGCTGATCCAGCCCTTCGTGCCGCACGTCCCGCACGATTCCGATGACCGTCACCAGGCCCGGGCCCGCCTGGCCACCTAGCGTGAAGCGCATTCCGATCGGGTCCTCGTCGGGCCAGTTCAAGCGGACCAGGGTCTCGTTCACGACGACCACGCCCACCGAGCTCGCGTCGTCGGCACTGGTGATCGTGCGGCCCCGGAGTAGGGGCGGACCCATCGTCTCCATGTAGCCGGGCGTGACGACCTGCCAGTCGGCGCGCGGTGAAACGCCCCCCTCGGGAATCTCCCGACCTTCGATGCGGAAGTTGAGATCGCCGAGGGTCGTCGCGAGGGGGAGGTTGCTGACGGCGCCCGCTGCGATAACGCCCGGGATGGCGCGCAGCCGCGGCTCGAGCTCGCGGAAGAACGCCGTGATCTCCTCGTCGGTGCCGTAGCGGGCGCTCGGCAGCGCGAGCCGTGCGGACACGACCTGGGCGACCCGGACTCCAGGGTCCACGCGCACGTAGGTCAGGAAGCTCCGCGTCAGGAGTCCCGCTCCGGAGAGGAGGACCAGGGCGAACGCGAGCTCGCCGACGATCAGGAGCTGACGCAGGGCCTGGCCGCCGCGGGTGCCGCCGGAGCCGCGCCCACCCTCCCGAATCGCGGCGGAGAGGCCGCGCCCACCGATGCGGATGGCGGGCAACATGCCGAACCCGATCCCGGTCGCCACCGACGCCGCCATGGCAAACCCGAGGACGCGCCCGTCGATGGCCGCGCTGCCGATCCACGACAGGCTGGGCGGGACGAGGCTGCTTCCCAGATCGAGGAGGATCACGGCCAACCCCAGGCCCAGGGCACCGCCCAGCAGCGCCAGCAGCACGCTCTCGATCAACATCTGCGAGACCAGCCGTCCCCGCGACGCCCCGAGAGCGGAGCGGAGCGACAGCTCCCGTTCCCTCTTGTCCGCCTGGGCCAGGAGGAGGTTGGCCACGTTGGCGCAGGCCACGAGCAGGACGAATCCCACGGCGCCGAGTAGCACGAGCAGAGGTGCACGCACCGGGCCCCGTACCTCGGCGGCGAGCGGCACCGTCGTCGCCGCGAAGCGCATCTCTCGTGGGTAGGCGTCCGGGAAGTCGCGCACCATCTCGCTCGCGACGCGCTCGACCGAGGAGGCCGCAGCCTCGACGGATACCCCCGGGCGGAGCCGCCCCACCCCGGACAGGAAGTGGCTGCCGCGGACGGAGACCTGATCTTGCGTGATGCCCAGAGGCCGGTAGAACTGGCTCCCGCCGCCGGCGAGCAGCAACTCCGGGAGCCGGAAGCCCGGGGGCATCACGCCGATGATCTCGAAGTCGACCCCGTTCATGGACACGGTGCGGCCCAGGATGTCTTCATCCGCCGCAAAGCGCCCACGCCACAGGGCGTCGCTGATCACCACCACAGGCGCGAAGGACTGGTCCTCTTCTTCGGTGAAGAACCGGCCCCGGGAGGGTTGCACTCCGAAGGTGGGAAGGACGCCCGCCGAGGCTTGCACGCCTGCCACCCGCTCGGGCTCTCCGTCGCCAGTGAGATTGGCCACGCCATACGTGTAGGAGCCGTAGGTGGAGAAGACGTCCAGCTTGTCTACGTAGTCCAGGTGCTCGGCCGGTGATATGGACGCCGTCGGCACGCCTTCCCAGCTCTGACGAAGTCGGACGATCTCGCCCGGGTCCGCGTAGGGAAGCGGGGTGAGCAGCACCGTGTTGACCACGCTGAAGATGGCCGTCGTCCCGCCGATCCCGAGCGCGAGCGTGAGGAGCGTCACGATCGCGAACATCGGGTTCCTGGCCAGCAGGCGGACGGCATAGCGCGCATCTCGGAGGATGGTATCGAGCCGGTGCCCCCAACGGTGCTCGCGCACCTGCTCCCTGTAACGCTCGACGCCACCGAAATCGATCAGAGCGCCGCGTCGGGCCGCGGACGGGGACTCGCCGCTCCGGATCCGCTTCTGCATCTCCATCTCCAGGTGGAACTCCATCTCCTCGGCCGACTCCCGCTCCGCCCGCCCGCGGAAGATCAGATTCCGGGCTCTGGCGGCCCACTTCCACATCCAGTCCATGATTGGCCGCTCCCTGGTCAGATCGCTTGCAGGACGTCGTTGACGGCTGCCGACGTGAGCCGCCAGTTCTCGGCTTCGACGTCCAGCCTGCGACGTCCGCTCGACGTCAATCGATAGACCTTCACCGCCCGTCCCGACTCCGTCTCACCCAGCCGCGACCGAATCTGGCCGTCCTCCTGGAGACGTTGGAGCGCAGGGTAGAGGGACCCTTGGTTCACCGTCAGAACGTCCTTGCTCGCCTCCTGAATGCGCTTCGCGATGCCCCAGCCGTGGAGCTCCTCGCGCGCGAGGGTCTGGAGGATTAGGAGGGTGAGCGTGCCCTGCAGGAGATCCGGCTTGCGCCTGGCCATTGGGTCGGGTCCCGGTCGGACGGTTAGACAGTCCAGGAAATAGTAGGTTGTCTACAATTGTAGATAATCTACAATGATGTCAAGGGCGAGATTCCGACGTCGTGTGGGGGCCCGGCCTCCCCCTAGTCCTCCCGGAGCACCACCGCCGGATCCACCCGCGTGGCCCGCCTGGCCGGGAGAAACGCCGCTGTCCATGCCACCAGAAGCAGGAACGCCGTCACGACCATGTAGGTCACCGGCTCGATGGGGGGAACGCCGAACAGCACGCTCTGGAGCACGCGGCTGAGCGCCAGCGCGCCCACCAGCCCGACGAGCACGCCGACGAGCGTGATGCCCATCCCCTGGCGTGTCACCATCATCAGCACGTCGCGCGCTTCCGCCCCCAGCGCCATGCGAATCCCGATCTCGCGTACCCGTCGGGCCACCGCGAACGAGATCACGCCGAAGAGCCCGATTCCGGAGAGCAGTAGGGCCACCAACGCGAAGACGCCGAGCAGACCGCTCAGCACGCGCGAGCCCACCATGGCGCCGTCGACGTACCCGTCCAGCGTCTGCACTGCGGCCAGCGGGACCTCCGGATCGAGCGCCGCGAGCTCGCGTCGAACCAGCTCTGTCATCTCGAACGGATCTCCCGAGGTCTTGACCATCAGGAACAGGCTCCGGGTCCAGCCGTTCAGGCTCTGCTCGAACGGGACGTAGAGCTGGATGCGCGACGGGTTCTCGAGCTCGTAGTGGCGCACGTTCTTCACCACGCCGATCACCTCTCGGTAGATGCGCTCCGTCGACCCGTCCTCGGCTGGCGGCGCAGTCTCGAAGGTGATGCGCTTGCCGATCGCGTCCTCGCCCGGCCAGAAGAGCTCCGCCATGGTCTCGTCGATCACCGTGACCGGCACGCTACCCTCGCGGTCGCCCTGGTCGAACGTCCGGCCCGAGAGAACCGGGATCCCGAGCGCCTCGAAGTGCTCAGGGGTGACGAACTGGTACAGGACGGAGCGTCCGGTCTCCGGTTCGGTCGGCTCGCCCTCGGGCCACACCCGGTTCTCCCAACTGTTGCCCTGGAGCGGCACGATCTGCGAGAGCGTGGCCAGCCGCACGCCCGGGAGCGCGTTCAACCGCTCGTGCAGCCGGCGGTAGAAGTCCCAGGTGGCCTCCTTGTCCGGGTAGCGGGCAGATGACAGGAAGGTGCGGCCCGTGAGCACGCTTTCGCTGTCGAACCCCTTGTCCACGGTCCGCAGGTTTCCGAGGCTACGAATCATGAGGCCGGCCCCGATGAGGAGCATCAGGGAGAGGGCGACCTCGGCCACGACCAATCCCGACCGGAACCGTTGCCGTGCCCTCCCGGTGGTCCCTCCCCGGTCACCCTCCCTCAGGTCCGACACCACACCAGCGGCTGCCGCGCGCAGGGCGGGCGCCGCCCCGAAGAGCAGCCCCACCAGCAGCGTGACCAGGGCGGCGAACACCAGCACGGTGCCGTCCAGGCCCACCCCGCCCAGCATGAACGACGGGAGGTTCTCGGCGAGCGCGGGCTCGAGCAGCCGAATCCCGACCATGGCGAGCCCGATTCCGGCCGCCCCGCCAACGAGAGCCAACACCAGGCTCTCCGTGAGGAGCTGGCGCGCCACCCTGCGTCGTCCAGCCCCCAGGGCCGTCCGTACGGCCAGCTCCCGCCGGCGCCTTTCTCCCCGCGCCAGCAACAGGCTGGCAACGTTGGCGCACGCGATCAGCAGCACGAATCCCACCGCGCCCATCATGATCCAGATCTGAGCGCGCGTGTCGCCTACGAAGAGCTCCCGAACGGGACGGAGGACCGGACTGGCCACGTCCGGCCCCTCTTCTTCCTTGATGGTCGCCACCACCGCGTCGAGATCGGCCTGGGCCGCCGCCAGGGGTACTCCGGGGGCGAGGCGCGCGAAGGCGCGCGCTCCGAAACTGCTCGAGCGGATCTCCCACGGGAGCCCGTCGCTCACGCCCATCGGGACGTACACCTCGGTTTCCGCGGACGGGAACTGGAAGCCCTCCGGCAGGACCCCGATGACGGTGAAGGGGTTGCCGTCCAGCGCGATGGATCGGCCGATGGGATCGGAGTCGGCCCCGAAGCGACCCTGCCAGAACGCGTGTGTGACCACGGCGTTCCGCTCGGCCCCGCGCTCGGTCTCCGCGGCTGCAATCAGTCGACCACGCGCCGCGGGGACTCCTAACGTCTCGAAGTAGTCCCCGAGGATCATCTGTCCCCGGACGAGCTCGGGCCGGTCGGCCCCGGTGAGCGTGTAGTTGGTGCCAGCCGCCATCCCCATTCCGGAGAACGAGCGGCTGCGCGCACGCCAGTCGCGAAGGTTGGGGATGGAGTTCGAGATCGAGAAACCCTGGATGCTGATGACGTCGATCCCGACCACCTCGTCGGGCTCCTCGATGGGGAGGGGGGCCAGGAGCACCGCGTTCACCACGCTGAAGATCGCGGTGTTGGCGCCGATGCCGATCGCGATGGTCAGGACGGCGACCACTGCGAAGCCTGGCCGTCTGAGGAGGGTCCGAATTGCGTAGCGAAGGTCCTGTCCCAGGGCATCCATCGACCTTGACCTCCGTGGTGGGGTGGGTCCCGCCGCGCCGGGTACCAACGGTTAGACGTCCCGACGCTCGCGGTGGTTTCAGGCGTCCTCGCTCCGTACAATCCCGAGCCACCGCCGGACCTCCAGTCCCACGCGAGTCGCGGGACGCCATCCATCCCATCGGACCTTGAACGCGATTCGCCGAAAGCGCATCCGCGCCGTCTGCACGTTCACGCTGGCCGGAGCCCTGGCCGGCTTCGTCCTCGGGCTCGTGATCAGCCAGATAGAAGTCCGCGCGCCGGTCTGGAGCGGAGTGCGCGGCATGGCGATCGGGACGATCATCGGCCTCGCGGTGGGAATCGGAGAGGAGTTCCTG
Organism: Gemmatimonadota bacterium; assembly: GCA_024638305.1. Classification (GTDB taxonomy): domain Bacteria; phylum Gemmatimonadota; class Gemmatimonadetes; order Longimicrobiales; family Gaopeijiaceae; genus JAHEKN01. Next base: position 8,158 of record JAHEKN010000043.1, read on the forward strand.
CTCCATGTCGGGTCCCGCCGCTTCGGGTTCTACGCCCTCAATGCCCTGCGCATGCTCCTATACAGCGCCGTCATGGTGCTCGCGCTGGTCTTCGTGAACGCGCTGGGATTCGCTCTGGGAAACGGGGTGGGACTCACGGAGGGAGCCGCTTGGTACGCGCGCGACGGTGGATTGGGCCGCGACTTCGTCCTGGCGCTGGCGGCGGTCGTCGTGTTCACCAGCGTTCTCGAGTTCCGGACGCTTCACAACCGGGGGGAGCTGTGGCGGTTCCTGACGGGTCGCTACCGTTACCCGGAGGAGGAGGAGCGTCTGTTCCTGTTTGCCGACGTGATGGGGTCGACCACGCTCGCCGAGCGGCTAGGCAACCAGCGCTACAGCAGCCTCCTCCGTGAGTGCTTCGCCGACACCTCCGAGGCGATCCTCGCCTGGGGGGGCGACGTTTACCAGTTCGCCGGCGACGGCGTGATCGTGACGTGGCGTCGGGACGCCGGCCTCCGCGGTGCCGCTTCCGTCCGTTGCTTCTTCGAGATGGCGTCCGCGCTCGAGGCGCGGGGTGCCGAGTACCGGGCACGCTACGGCACCGTGCCCCGGCTCCGGGGCGCGGTCCATGGGGGTGAGGTCGTCACCACCTGGGTGGGCGAGGCCAAGAAGGAGCTCGCGTTCCACGGGGACACGCTCAACGTGGCCGCCCGGATCGAGGCGATGTGCAAGGAAGTGGGGGCCGAGTGCCTGATCTCGGAGTGGGTCCGCGAGCGCATGACGCTCCCGGAAGGGCTGGAGGCCACGGGCATCGGCGAGGTGCCCCTCCGTGGATCGCAGGAGCCAGCGGCCCTCTTTGCGGTCAGTAGGGCGGGGGGCGGAGCCGGACTAGCGGACGCGCTGGCTGCGGGCGCTTAGCGTGGTGCGCGCCGCACGGCCGCTCTAGGGCCCGCTGCCTCTCAGGATCCGCTCGAAGAAGGCGAGTACCCGGGCCCACCGCACCAACGGGTTGCGAGTCGGACGTGGCCAGGCGATCTCAAACCCTCCTGTGGGCGGCGTACCGGCGGCAGCCGAACGCCACGCACCGGCGACCGATCCCGCGGAGAACGACGATGCGAGCCGTGCCTGCCGAGACCCGTCCCCACGAGGCGGCGGACCCGCGCACCTTCACGCTTCCCGCATTGCTACAGAGGGTGCTTGGGCGGGACGACGGGCTCCCGATCCGGCTCTACCGTGTGAGCTTCGGCCATCGCGCGGCCACGCACTGGCACCGCCACGACGGAGTGCAGCTCCTCTACGGCCTGAGCGGAGCCTGTGTCGTGTCGGACCGTGCGGGCAACGAGGTCGTAATCGGCCCGGGAGATCTGGCCATCATCGAGGCCGATGAGGAGCACTGGCACGGCGCCGCCCCAGGTGGGAAGGGCGAGCACCTGGCCATCAATCTGGGCGCCGAGACGACCTGGATGGAGCCGGTCTAGCGGCGGTTTCCGGGCTCGGGGGAGGCGACACCGTTTCAGCCGAGATCCTGTCCCTCCGCTGGTTGCTGCCCGGTATCGTATCCCGCGGCACGGTGTCCCGCCGCAGGGTATCCCCCGGTAACGTGTCCCCCGGTTGAGTGTCCCGGACGACAGTGCCCGGCGCGACCGTATCCGGGCCCGCGGCCGTGTCGATCGCGGCGGGCGCAGCCTCGCCTGTTGCCGAGGGGACGCTATCGGCGGCTTGCGCGGCCGCCGCGGCGGCCTCCAGGGAATCGGCCGCCAGCGCTTCGCCCGCCAGCGTGATGATCCCGGCCCGGACGTTCACCGACACCGGCGTGCGAATCATGGCCCGATCGCTCAAGCGTCGGACGTTTGGCGCCAGCTCCGGTGGCCGGTCGAATTGATCGCCTCCCACGAGCCGGTTCGGCCGGAAGTGGTGCTCGACGATCGCCAGTCGGAGCGACTCGCTTCCGATGGGCTCGCTGAGCTCGAGCACGATCTCGCCTTCCGGCTCGCCCCAGTGGTCCAGGTACTCGATCGGCACCTCTTCCGGAAGCGCTCGACCGTTCACGGCCAGAATGCGGGTGCTGCGCGTCTCGGGCAGGAATACCATCGACTCGGCCCCGATGCTCGAGCGCACGCCCAGACGGACCCGCCCGGCCGGCGGCGCCGGATCGGACAGGATCGTCACCTGGGGCATGGCGACGTCCACGACGGCCGCAGCCGTCGTGGCATACATGAGGTCGGGGGCAACCGGCGGGCGCTGCCCCGTGAAGCGCTCGAGAGATACCGGCTCGCCGACGGGTCCGATGCGGGACACGGCCCAGGAGCGCGCCGCCGTGGAGCGGCCGGCCAAGCTATCGGGGTCGGTGCCCCAGACCGCCACGCCGGTTCCTCGATCCAGCGCATAGACCAAGGTGGAGGGTGCGGGCCGGTCCGCGTCCGGCCCGGCGGCCAGTAGTCCGATTCCCAGAAAGGCGCCAGCGCCGACAATGCCGACGACGGCCGCCCACCACCGGTTGGGCTCGCGCACGGCATCGAGGAGAGGAACGAGCAGGAGCAGCACCAGGGTGAGCAGCACGCCCAGATAGGGAGCAAACGACAGGTTCATCGCGAGCCACACGAGCTCGACGATCGGGATGAGTACGGCCAGTACAGGTAGCGACAACGCCGCGAGCAGTATCCAACGAAGCACGCCCGAGCGACCCGCTCGATCGACCCCGGCCACGACTGCCGCGGCAAGCACGCCGGCCAGAGCCGGCCATTGGAGGTTCATGGCTCCGATCGGGAGCGCCAATCCGACCACCACGGCGGCCACGACCGGCACCATGATCGCACCAATGGAGAGCTCCGCTGGCGAGAACCAGCGCCGGAGCGCCCCGAACACCAGCGTGACCACGGCGAACGCCGCCGAGGCGAGGGCGAGTACGTACCAGCCCTCGGAATGGAGCAGGCTCCCATGCAGTTGGCCTGCCTCCGGATGGAACTGGGGGATCCACCGAATGAGACCGTGGCCCGCCGCGGCGACGAGACCGCCCGATACGAGCGAGCCGACGAGGCCGGCCCCGACCCCCGAGGCCCGCACGCCTCGGCGTCGCCCCAACCACCACGTGCCCGCGAACAGGAGGAGCAGCACTCCGCTCAGCGCCCAGGCCCAGCGTGGGGGATACGCGATCAGTCCGAGCACGGGAACGCTGAGGTAGGCCAGGTCGTCCGCATGCACGCTCGCGAGGTCCTGGTCCCCCAGGTACCGGATCAAGGACGTCGCGCGCACACCGTGATGTTGGAGCGTGGCTTCGGAGAAGTTCTCCGGCGAGTCGTATGCCTGATGGTACACCGGCGCGCGGCCGATTCCGGCGAAGTTGAGCCCCTGTTTGCCCGCTTTCTTGAACGGCGTGAAGTCGGTGTCGTTGGGCATGCGCCGGTAGACCTCGTACAACAGCGAGTTGGCCATCGGCGCGGGATCGGCGGCATCCAGCGCGCGGATGACCCAGCCGTTGTTCGGACTCGTCTCGAACATCATCGACGGGCCACCCCCGCCGCGCATCTCGAACGAGAGCACCAGCGCCACGTCCGACATCCACGGGTGCTCGCTCACGAACGCGCGGGCGCCCAGGAGCCCGAGCTCCTCCGCATCGGTGAACAGGACGATGAGGTCGTTCTGGAGTGGAGCCCCGGTCTGCACGGCCCGAACCGCCTCGAGGATGGTCACCACACCGGACCCGTCGTCCCCCGCGGCCCGCGACACGCCGCGGCCGTCGTAGTGCGCCGTGGCCAGCACGGCTCCGGTCGACGCGGTCCCGGGGAGCCGGGCCACGATGTTGCGCACGGTGACGGCGCGGGCCCGCCCCCCGCCCCCCATCACGGAGGTCGACGTCTGCACGGACGTCTCGAGCCCCAGGTCGGTCAGCGCGTCCACCAGGTAGGATCGCACGCGTGCATGCTCCGGCGACCCGGGCGGATGGGCGGCCCGCGCAATCTGCACCAGATGCGTCATCGCGCGGGCGGAGGAGAACTCGGAATCCGGCGCGCTGGCCGGGGCGGGGGCCGGCGTGGCTCGGAAGGAGCTGAGCGACCAGGCGGCCACGGCCAGGAACGCGAGCGTAAGCGGTCCGCGGAAGCCACCGCGCGGCCCGGCTCGCTCCTTCGAGGTCTCTTCCTCGAGCGCGCCGGTGCGGGGCGGCTTGGCTTTCGCCCGGCTGTCGGGCTCGGGGTCTGCCCGGCCCTGGGTTCCCTGGGTTCCCTCGGTTCCCGCTGTGCCCGACGTGCCTGCTGGGCCCGCGCTCGCCGCGCCGACGGCACCTGCGGCACCTGCGGCACCTACGGCACCCGCAGCACGCGGGGCAACCGTCGACGGGCCGCCCACGTCCTCGTCCGCGTCCTCGTCCGCGTCCTCCAGTTCCCCGTCACCGGCCCCTTCGAGCTCCTTCTCGAGCTCGGCCAGTTCTTCAGGCGAGATGCCCAGCTCGTCGAACGAGGGGATCTTCGGCAGGTCGGGAAGGTCGTCGTCGCTCACTCGCCGCTCCAGGAAGCGTGTCCGGGATGGTCTTGGAATCGCGCGATCCACCCGCCAGACCTCACGAACGAGAGGTCGCCGGACCCGACCGCCCTACGCCGCATACCCCGGCAGGGTTTCTTGGATCTCGCTGCCCGCAGTGAGTCGCTAAGGCCCTCGCCCGCGCCTTCGCTGGACGGAGATGCCCGGCCCCAGGAGCGCGGGGCTCCCCATCACGCGACGATCCCCCCATCTTTCGGGCGGCCGCGACGGAGCCCGCCCGGGTTCCGCCGGTATCCGCAGCCCGCACCCTCGCGTCCCGAACCCCAGCGCTCGCCATTTCCTCCGGATCCCAGCCCTCGAAGCCGAGCGCGCGACCCCGGCGACCGTTCTTCTCCTCCGGCCCCTGTCCGAAGCGGCCGGGCTGGAGCACGGACGCGCTCGCGTCCGCCCTGGTGGGTCGGTCCCATCGGTCGGCGCCGGGCGCTGCCAAGCTGCGGGAGGCGCTCGAGCGCTCTCGTGCGCTCCTCGCCCTCCCGGACGGGTACCGGATCGCCGTCGTCCCGGCGTCGGACACGGGCGCGGTCGAAGCCGCGCTCTGGTCACTGCTCGGTGCGCGCGCAGTGGACGTGCTCGCTTGGGAGAGCTTCGGGCAGGGCTGGGCGGTGGATGTCGTCGAGCAGCTCGGAATCGAGAATGCGCGCGTTCTGGAGGCGGAGTACGGTCGGCTGCCCGATCTCGGTCGCGTGGACTTCGAGTGTGACGTGGTCTTCACCTGGAACGGCACTACGTCTGGAGTGCGGGTTCCCGACGGCGACTGGATCGCGAGGGACCGGTCCGGCCTCACCATCTGCGACGCGACGTCTGCCGCGTTCGCGACCGACCTTCCCTGGTCGAAGTTGGACGTGGCGACCTACTCCTGGCAGAAGGTGCTCGGGGGTGAGGCCGCGCACGGCATACTGATCCTCGGTCCACGCGCAGTCGAGCGGCTGGAGTCGTACAGTCCACGCTGGCCGGTCCCCAAGGTCTTCCGGCTGACCAAGGGCGGACGCCTGAACGAGAGCCTGTTCGAGGGGTTCACGATCAACACGCCGTCGATGCTGGCCGTGGAAGACTACCTGGACGCGCTCCTGTGGGCGGAGTCGGTGGGCGGTGTCCCGGCGCTGATCCGCATGGCGGATCGCAACCTCGGGATCCTCCAGGCCTGGGTGGATCGGACGTCGTGGGTGGATTTCCTGGCCGTGGATCCGGCGACGCGGTCGAACACGTCGGTGTGTCTCCGAATCCGGGATGCCGAGGGCGCCGGTCGCGACGATGCCGAGCCCAAAGGTCGCGCGAGCGCGATGGCGGGCCTCCTGGAGACGGAAGGCGTGGCCTACGACGTGGCATCGTACCGAGACGCGCCCGCCGGACTCCGCATCTGGACGGGGCCCACGGTGGAGCTCCAGGACCTGGAAGCGCTCCTCCCTTGGCTGGACTGGGCCTACGAGGCGGCCTCGAACGAGGTCCCGGCGTGAGCGGACATCGCGTGCTGGTGGCGGACCGCGTGGCCGAGGAGGGCTTGACCTACCTTCGGGGTCTCCCGGGCATCGTGGTGGACTACGCCCCGGGTCTGACGCCGGCCGAGCTTCAGGAGCGGATCCGTGAGGCCGACGCGCTGATCGTCCGGAGTGGCGTGCAGGTGGACGCCCATCTGCTCGAGGCCGCGAAGCGCCTGCAGGTGGTGGGGCGGGCGGGCATTGGGGTGGACAACATCGACCTGGCTGCGGCGACCGAGCGCGGGGTGGTGGTTCTCAACACGCCGGACGCCAACGCCCGCACCACTGCGGAATTGACTGTGGCGCACATCCTGGCGGTGAGCCGGCACTTGCCGCACGCCCACGCCTCCGTTCGCGGCAAGGAATGGAACCGCTCCGCTTTCGTGGGGACCGAGGTGGCCGGCAAGACCATCGGCATCGTCGGGTTCGGCACGATCGGCAGGATCGTCGCGTTGCTCTGTCGCGGGATCGGGATGCACGTCGTGGCCTACGATCCCTACGTGACGGAGGAGGTATTCGAGAAGGCCGGGGTAACGCAGATCGACCTCGATGGGCTGCTGGCCGTATCGGATTACGTCACGCTCCACTGTCCGCTCAACGAGAAGACGCGCGGCCTGATCGACGCCGAGCGCATTGGACGGATGCGGGTCGGTGCACGGGTGATCAACTGTGCCCGCGGCGGGTTGGTGGACGAGCGCGCGCTTTTCGAGGCGCTGACCGACGGACGGCTCGCGGGGGCGGCGCTCGACGTTTACGAGGCGGAACCGCCTTCGGACTCGCCACTGCTCGACCTCCCGAACGTCACGTTGACGCCGCATCTGGGCGCGTCGACCGAGGAGGCCCAGATCGCGGTGGGCGTCGAGATCGCCCGCTTGGTGGTCGAGTTCCTCAACACGGGCGAGGCATTGAGCGCGGTCAACCTGCCGCCGATCTCCTCCGAGACCGCCCGCCGGCTGCGACCCTACCTCGAGCTTTCCTGCCGCTTGGGGCGGCTGGCCAGCCTGATCGTCCCGGGACCGATCCAGCGCATCGAGCTGTCGCTCCAGGGGCGAGCGGCCGAGCTCGACAGCCACCCGCTCACCAGGGAGGCGATCGTGGGTCTCCTGCGCGATCGGTTGTCGGCGCCGATCAACCGGGTGAACGCCATGCACGTGGCGCGAAGGCAGGGCATCTCGGTCACCGAGTCCCGCTCCGCGGAGACGCAGCAGTACCTCTCGTTGGTGCGACTTACCGCCCGCACGGCGGAGCGCGACGTCTCCCTGGCCGGGACGCTCTATGACGAGCGCCACCCGCGCCTGGTCCTGTTGGATGGGCACGACATCGAGGCCTTCCTCCAGGGACACCTCCTGATCACGTCGCACGCGGACCAGCCCGGCGTGGTCGGGGACCTGGGCGCGGTGCTCGGGGCAGAGAACGTCAACATTTCCCGGATGCAGCTCGGCGCCGGCCCGCCGGACGGCCTGGCGATGGCCGTGCTCGAGGTCTCCGGACCGCTCTCGGACGCGGTCATGCACCGTATCCACACGCTCCGCGGGATCCGGTGGGCGGCACAGATCAGCCTGTGAGGAACGGACCGCCGTACGCGGCGGTTGCGTTCGACTGCGACAGCACCCTGTCCGCCGTCGAGGGCATCGACGAGTTGGCGCGCTCCGCTGGAGTGCATGCCGAGGTTGCCAGCATGACGGCCCGGGCCATGGACGGGGGCACGCCGCTCGAACGGGTCTACGGCGAGCGGCTCGAGCTCATCCGGCCGGACGCCGGGGCGATCCGACGCCTGGGGGAGCTCTACGTAGAACGCGTGGTGCCGGGTGCGGCGGAGGCGATCGCTGCGCTGCGAGCGCTCGACAAGCGCGTGCTCGTCGTGAGCGGGGGCATCCGCGGGGCCGTGACGGTACTGGCGCGCCATCTCGATGTGCCGGACTCGGACGTGTACGCCGTCGCCCTGCTCCATGAGGCACAGGGAGCGTACGCCGGGTTCGACGATGGGTCGCCTCTGGCCCGAAGCGGCGGCAAGATCGAGGTGCTGACGCGGATATCCGATGCGCACGGCCCGAGCGTGCTCGTGGGCGACGGCGTGACCGACCTCGAAGTCACCGAGGCCGGGATCGACTTCGTGGGCTACGGCGGCGTCGTGGAACGTGCCGAGGTGCGCGCGCGCGCGCCTGTCTACGTCTGCGACCGGGACCTGACGGCCGTCCTTCCCTGGCTCCTCACGCCGTCGGAGCGGATCAGCGCCGCACGAACGTGAGCTCGCGGATCACGGCGCGGAGCTCTGCGGCCCGCCCGGCCTCATCGAGGCGGAGCCACATGCGGTCCACCGTGTCCTGGTCGACCAGGCCGGGCGGACTGCCCCCGTTGTCGGGGGTGGAAATCCCCTCCTCGGCTCGGAAAGCATCCACGGCGGACACGATCTCGGCGTCGTAGAGCTGCCATCCCTCGTCGCGTTCGAGCGCGGCCGCGCCCGGCCGGTAGTGCCCAAGGGCGTGCAGAATGAGCTTCACCTGCCAGACGTCGTTGCCCGAGAACTGCTGAAGCGTCCGGTAGCCCAGCGTGCCGGAAATCGCCGTGTAGATGCGGCGCAGCTCGGCCACCGGTGTCGGATGTTCGCACACGTTGACGTTCGCGGTCAGGCCGTCGGCCCGCCGGGACCGGCCCTCGCGCGGGTCCGCCACCATCACGGCCGCGGATTGGAGTCGCCCCATGCGCTTGTCCCCACCGACGGCCTGACCGGCCGCCAGGGCCTCGATGAGCCGGTCGGCCAGGTGCCGCCCCGAGCCTTCCGTACCCTCGAAGCTCGCGGCTACCGCCTCCACCACCTCCGGACCGACCAGGACATTGCCCTGGGTGGCGTAGTTGGGGCCCGAGCGGTGGCCCGCCCAGGTGCCGGGTCCGGAGCCCGTATGCTGAGCCGAGGTGCCGTCCATGGCGACGACCCCTACCTGTCGCCGCTCCGCCATCGGGTCGCCCGCCGTCGCCCGAGCGAGAGCTTCCATTGGCGTGAGCCCGGCCTCCAGCATGTCGAGCAGCTCCGCTCCGTATTCCGTCCTGGTCGATGCTTGGGTGGCCACGGCGCCCACACCGGCCCGAACCCAGGGCACACCGTTCCCGACACAGGGGACCCGGGTCGTGACGGCCACTCCGGACTCTCCAGTGGCCGGGTCGACGGCCGCGATGGAGAACGTGTGGAAGACGAGGTCGGCTCCCCAGGCTGCGGGCTCCTGGGCCTGCGCCGGGCCGACCGAGAGGGACGCGATCACGGTGAGGAGACACACGATGCTGACGATCACCGTTCGCACGAGCGGGTTGAGCATGGCGGCCTCTTTGCTGGATTGTGAGCGGGCCCTGCGGCCGGGGCAGGCCCACAAGGTAGTCCTCCCGGCCGGGGCTCCCGCTAGTGCGGCGGGTCGGGGAGGTGTCTGCCGCCCATGGCGCCCATCTCCTGGGAGGCCACCCAGGCGCGGAAGGCGGCCCGCTGCTCATCGGTGAGCACGCTCTCGATCTCGGTGTGGACGCTGTCGACGGCGGACTCGATGTGCGGCCTGAGCGTCTCCCAGGTCTGGTCGACGGTCGCCTGGTGCTGGCGGAACACGCGATCGATGGCGTGACACTGGTCGTCCGTGAGCCGGAGCCGTTCGTGTAGCTCGCCCAGCGCCTGCTCGTGGAGGGTCTCCCGGACCTGCTCAGCATGCCGGGCCATGACGCCCGACGGCGAATGCAGCGTGCGGTCGGCTGCGATCCCGAGAACCGCTCCGATCACCAGCAGGGAAGTGATTCCGATCAGCCGTGAGGTGGTGCTGCGCGCGCTCATCGCTCCACACCTCCCGCCGCAGGGACGACCAGACGGGCCAGGATGGGCGCTCCCGTCTCGGACGCGATCCCCGGGACGAGCGGGTCGTCCGGGGCGAGCGCACGCGCCACCACCGACTCGGCAGGTCGCGCGCCCTCCGCGAGATGAGGCGGCGGCGGCAGAAACAGCCAGGCCAGGGCCGCAGCGGCGAGCGCGGCGGCCGCGAGCCGGGCCGCGCTTCCCTCGACCCACGTGAGCCACCCGATCCGACCGGACCCAGCCGGCTCCCGACCGGGCTCGGCGATGAGGGGAGCCGCGTGCCGGGAGACGCGTTCCGCCAACCCGTCCCAGTACGCGTCGTCCGACGGTAGGCGCGAGAGCCGTTCCGTCACCGTTCGCTTACGGTCGGGCGCGCTCATCGGACGCTCCTCTCGTCGTGCAGGGGCCGCAGGGCTTCGCGGAGGGTTCGGCGGGCCCGGTACAGGTGCACGCGCACCGTCGAGTCGCTCACGCCGAGCATCTCCGCCACCTCCGGACCCCGAAATCCTTCGACATCGCACAGGCGGAAGCAAGCTCGCTGCATCGGGGACAGTCCGACGAGCGCCTCATCGAGTGCCGCGCGGATCTCCGACCGGTCCAGAGCCGCCTCCGACCGGGCGTCGTCATCGGACAGACCGTCGGGTACCGGCACCATGCGCCAACGGCCCCGGCGAGCGGCCTCGTTGCGGGCGGTGTTGCGGAGGATGGAGAAGAACCAGGGTGCGAAGGGACGCGAGCGGTCGAACGTCCCGAGCCCGTCGAGCGCCTTGAGGAACGCCTCCTGTACGATGTCCTCGGCATCCGCAAGGGAGTCGCAGTACTCCCAGGCCGCCGCCAGCGCGGCCCGGAGATAGCGACGGGTGAGCTGGTCGAACGCTCTGCGGTCGCCACCGAGCGTGCGCTCGACGAGGGTGGTGTCGAGACCGGCATCATCCACGTCTCCCGTCCATGGTCTCACGCTCGCGGCAGCAACGCACCGGGTTGGTCACGCGTCGGGCCCCCGCGATCAGCGGTGCCGGATGCCCCCGTGGTGGCCGTTCGACTCGGCCTCAGGCGCGTGGCGGTCGAGCCCGGATGCGTGACCTTCATGGAGGTCCCCCGCTTCCTCGTGGTGAGCCGCCATGGCGGCGTGCATGTGCTCGACGAAGCGCTGCCGTTGGTCATCGCTGAGCGATTCCATGAATTCGTGGTGAAGCCGGTGTACTCCCTCCATCCCGGCCTGCAGGCGGGCGTGGAGATCCGCCTTCTCTTGATCCGTCAACGCATCCGGGTTCTCCGGATGGAGAGCATGCAGATCGAGCATGGACTCATGGAGCGTCGCCAACTTGGCCTCGATAACCGCCCGCTCGGAAGGATCGAGCGCGAGCCCGTCCAGGACGCCGTCCACGGACATCTCCTGAACGGCGGCGGCGAGAGCGGCGGTCTCCTCCAGCCCGACGAGCGGCGCGGGGCCATGATCGCAGGCGGTGGTGGCCGCGGTCGCGGCGAGGGCGATCGATACGACAGCCAATCGATGAGCGCGGTTCATGTCTGCTCCTGGGTAGGGCTGGGCGGACCCGTGTGTTGGTTCCTCACTGATGGGTACAGTCGGGCAGGTCGACCGTTTACGCACCCGGTCCTACCCCCGGCGCTTCCATCGGCCGGGGGAGGGTCGCACGGCCGTTGAGGCGTCCTTGCGGGGGGTGGCGCACCCTGAGCAGGTTCCGGTGACACAGCCCCGAACATGACGCGCCGCGGTACCGATCGCCTGCGGCCGATCGAGGAGATCCGAGATGATGAAACGGTCGCGTCCCTTCAGGCCCATCGCCATGTCCGCCACGTTCGTGGTGGCCCTGGCGTTGGCTCTCCCCACCTCGGCTCGGGGCCAGGAGATCCCCTCGCCCGAGGAGTTCTTCGGCTTCCAGATGGGTGCCGACCGGAAGCTGGCCCGCTGGGACGAGCTCGTGGAGTACTATGAGATGCTCGGGGAGCGGAGCGACCGACTCGAGGTCGTGAACATGGGGCCGACGACGCTCGGAAACCCGTTCCTGGCGCTCTACTTCTCGAGTCCCGCCAATCTCGCGCGGCTCGAGGAGTATCGGCAGATGAACGCGGTCCTGAGCGATCCGCGTGGGGCGGCGGAGGCCGAGATCGAGCGGGCCATAGCGAACGGCAAGGTCGTGGTGGTCCAGTCGCTCTGTCTCCACTCGACCGAGGTGGCCGCGGGGCAGACGGCTGCCGAGATCGCCTACGAGAAAGCGACGCGCAGCGACGAGGAGATGCTCCGCATTCTCGACAACACCATCGGGATCATGATCCCGTGCTTCAATCCCGACGGACAGATCATGGTGACCGACTGGTACGACGAGACGGTGGGCACCGAATACGAGGGTGCGGGCCCCCCGAGCCTCTACCACCACTACATCGGCCACGACAACAACCGTGACGCGTTCATGCAGAACACGGTCGAGTCGCAGTACGGGGCCCAGATCATTTTCCGGGATTGGATCCCGCAGGCCTACGTGGACCATCACCAAATGGGGTCGTATACCGCCCGCATCTACCTCCCGCCCTACGCCGAGCCGGTCCGTCCGAATGCCGACCCGATCGTGTGGCGCGAGATGGCATGGTACGGCGCCCACATGGCGTACAAGCAGGAAGAGGCAGGGCTGATTGGCGCCGTGAACGCCGCCATCTATTCGGGGTGGGGCCACTTCGGGTTCCACTGGATCACGCCGTTCCACAACATCGCGGGCATGCTGACCGAGTCCGCGAGCGCGCGCCTGGCCACCCCGCTCTACGTGCAGCCGGACCAGCTCGGCGGGTCGCGCCAACTTCCCGAATACGAGGAACAGACGACGTTCCCGAGCCCCTGGCCCGGGGGTTGGTGGCACGTGCGCGACATCGTGGTCCGTCAGAAGAGCGCGTACATGGCCACGCTCGACATTGCGGCCCGTAACCGCGAGACCGTGCTCAGGAACGCGTACCTCAAGGCCCAGCGCCAGACCGAGCGCGGAGCGGCGGGCGACGTGGTCGCGTTCGTGGTGCCGGAGGACCAGCACGATCGTCTCACCGCGATCCACATGGTGAACAAGCTGCTGCTCCAGGGCGTGGAGGTCATGCGGTCGGAAGCGGAGTTCCGTCACGACGGGCGCGTGTACGGCCCGGGCACATTCGTGGTCTCGATGGCTCAGCCCAAGCGAGGCGTGATCCGTTGGCTCCTCGGGCAGACGTTCTATCCGGACAACACGTATACGCGGGACCGGGACGGCGATCCGATCCGGCCCTACGACATGTCCACGGACAACATGGCGGAGTTCATGGGGGTGAGGGTCGATCCCACCGGCGTGCCGGTGACTGCGGCGCTCACCGAGGTCGGGGCGCTGATCGAGCCCGTCGGTGACGTCCAGAAGGGGCAGTTCGGCTACGTGCTGAACGGGCTGGAGAACGCCTCGTTCAAGGCCGTGAACCTACTCGCGGCCGGAGGCGCGTCGGTCCGTCGGGTCGACACCTCGATCCCGATCGCCGGCGGCACGCTCGATCCCGGTGACTTCGTGGTGCCGGCGGCCACCGCGGACGCCCTGGTGGCCAGAGTGGCCTCGGAGACCGGGGTGAGCTTCTATCCGCTCGGGACGGACCTGACCGGGGAGAGCCGCCCGGTCGCCCCGCTTCGGATCGCCATGTACCAGCGGTACTTCGGCGGCAACATGGACGAGGGATGGACGCGCTGGCTGCTCGAGGACTTCGAGTTCGAGTACACGTCGCTGTTCGACCCCGAACTCAAGGCCGGAAACCTGAACCAGCGCTACGACGTGATCATCCTGCCGGCCGACGGGCTGGGCCGGATGAAGGGGACCGCGGCGGGCGGCCGCGGCGGAGACCCGTCGTCCTATCCCCCCGAGTACCGGAGTGGGTTTGGACAGGAGGGGGTGGACGCCCTGGACGCGTTCGTGCAGAACGGTGGCACGCTGATCACCTTCGCAGAGGCCGGAGATCTCGCCATCGAAGAGTTCGAGCTTCCGGTGCGAAACGTGGTGGCGTCGCTTCCCGGCCGGGAGTTCTGGTCGCCGGGCTCGACGCTCAAGGTGAAGGTGGACAGCTCGCACCCGGCCGCGCTCGGCATGCCCCGGGATGCGCTCGCCACCTTCCTGGCGAACAACCAGGCCTACGCTGTCGTGCCCGGCCCGACCAGCCACCGTGTCGAGCGCATCGTGACGTTCATCGACCGGGACCTCCTCCAGAGCGGGTGGCTGCTCGGCGAAGAGGCGATCGCCAACAAGGCAGCGATGGTATCGGTCGAGCACGGCGAGGGCCGGGTGTTGATGATCGGGTTCCGGGCGCAACATCGGGCGCAGACGCACGGGACCTTCAAGCTGCTCTTCAACAGCTTGATGAGCGGGCCGACCGCGGACGGCGCCGTGGCCGCAGGAGGTGCCGGCCGGTAGGGGGAGGAATAGTCCGTAAGGGAACACCCCCCCCGGCCCCTGCGGCCGGTGCCAGGGGTCAGGAGGGAGTACGACATGTGCACGCACTGTGTGGACCGAAGGGCGTTCCTGAGGCGCGGAGCCGGGGCTGCGGCGGGCCTCGCAGTCGGTGCGGACGGATTCCGGTTGCCGGCTCTCGCGTCGCTTGCGGACTCCGCCCGGCCCAACCTCGACATCGCGCTCGAGGCATGGCGCTGGATCGAGGCGTCGGCTGTCCGGACGGACTGGGGCGTCACCTGGCCGGCGGACCCCCTGGCCCCGGGGTCGGTGGGGGACACGCTCTACACGCACGGCACGGGGATCCTGCCGTTTCTGCTCGAGCTGTTCCACCGGACCGGGGACCAACAGTACCTGGACGCGGCCCGCGCGGGAGCGGACCACCTCGCAGGCCGCCTGGCCGAGGTCAGCGGAAGCGGGCTGTACGTGGGACTGGGCGGTGTGGCGTTCGTGCTGGAGGAGACGCACCGCGCCTCGGGCGACTCCGTGTATCGCGACCATGCCGCCCGGGCGACCGACCACCTGATCCGGCGGGCTGAGGCCGTTGGGGATGGGGTCGCCTGGCCTCAGCGGGGGAGCGGCTCTGTCACGGAGGTGAACGACATCGTGAGCGGGACGGCCGGCACGGCGCTCACGCTGCTCTACCTTTCGGACCGGCTTCGGCACACGGCTGCGCTGGAAACGGCTCGCCGCGCCGGATACCGGCTGATCGAGCGGGGGTTCCCGGGTGAGCCTGGGCTCCGCTGGGACATCTACGAGGGATACGCGCGCGAGATGCCCAACTTCTCGCACGGGACAGCCGGCGTCGCGTACACCCTGGCGACCCTGGCAGGCCCCACCCGCGAGACCGCGTTCCTCGATGCTGCCCTGGCCGGCGCGGAGTACTTGGAGTCCATCGCCACGGTGCGGGACGACACCTACCTCATCTATCACAACGCGCCCGAGGGGCTCGACCTCTACTACCTGGCATGGTGTCACGGACCAGTCGGGACCAACCGGCTCTTCCACGCGCTCCACCAGGGAACCGGGGAGGATCGTTGGAAGCGGTGGGTCGGCATGGGGGCCCGCGGCATCATGGGGACCGGGGTACCGGAGGTCCGGACGCCCGGATTCTGGGAGAACGTGAGCCAGTGCGGGGGCTCGGCCGGGCTCGGGG
>JAHEKN010000044.1 GCA_024638305.1 Gemmatimonadota bacterium
TCACGCATACCTCCGACGCCGCCGTGCGGGACGTGCTCGAGGTGTCCGAACACCCGGTGATCGCGTCCCACTCGAACTGCCGAGCCCTCTGCGACCACCCCCGCAACCTCCCGGACGAGCTGCTGGAGGCGATCGCTGCCGGCGGAGGCGTGATCGGCGTCAACGTCTACTCCGGCTTCCTGAGCCAGACGTACCTGGACGAGTTCCGCGCCACGTTCAAGGACGTGTTTTCCTGGCTGAACGATCCCCCGCCGGTCGACCCAGCAGATCTGGATCGGGTGGCCCGCGAGCGGCTCTACGGCCTGTCGGAGGGCGGCCGCCTGGGCCGTCCGCCGTTCAGCGTCGTCCTGGACCACGTGGACCACGCCGTCTCCGTCGCCGGCATCGACCATGTGGGCATCGGAAGCGATCTGGACGTGCCTCACCTGGCCACGCCGGAAGGCTTCGACGACGTGACCGGTTTTCCCCGGATCACGGAGGGGCTGCTCGGGCGCGGCTACCCGGCGGAGGACGTCCGGAAGATCATGGGTGAGAACTTCCTGCGGGTGTGGGACGAAGTGACGGGAAGCTGACCCGGGACACGCAGCAGAGTCGGCGGCATGCCCGGGTCGGCCCGCGGAATCGGACGCGCGGGCGGCTCACCTTCTTTCGCTCAAGTGCGGCCCCCGTCCAGCCGATCCTCCTGATAGCGGCGACGGAGCCGCACGAGAACCGGAAGCCTGGAGACGGAAGCGATGGAAGTCTTGTCGGCGATTGCCGCCCGCCCGATGACGAAGTTCGGTGGCGAAGAGCGGTCCGTGCGCGCGGAGGAGAAGGAGTCCTCTGCCCCTGCCAAGAACGGTGCCACCCTCGCGGTGGAAGTCCGGGCCCCGTCGGCCGAGCCCGTGGCGGAAGCACCGCCACTGAGCTACGTGCGGTCGGAGCGCATGGCTCTGGTGGTCCGCACACAGGACGGCGACGTGGTGCGGATGCGGTTCAGCACCCGCGAATCCGTGAGCGTCCACCCTGATTTCGCTGAGACCCATTCCCTGGAAGCGGGGGACGCCGCGCCGGGTGAGGCGGCCCGCGGTCAGCCCGCGGGCCGGTCCACCGGGTACACGCTCCGCACGCCGCGGGTGAACAGGACCGGCGGTACGGTCATGTGCGTCTCGCCGTCGAACACGCGCCACTCGACGTGCAAGGACGGAAACCCGGCCGACCGCATCATTTCACCCAACCGCTCCACGTTGGAGACCATGCGGAACTCGTCCGCGGGTGGCTCCTCCTCCAGGCTGCCCACCCCCAGGAAGACACGGGCGGACAGGTCCTCTCGGTCCGCCAGGAAGCGCTCGGCATGGCCGAACGTGACCTCGTCATCCCACCAGAGCGACGGGCTCCCCACGATATAGCGCCGAAACGCCTCCGGACGGTGGAAGAGCGCGTACAACGCGAAGATCCCCCCGAGCGAATCGCCGAAAATGCCCCGGTCTCCGGGCACGGTCCGATAACGGCCGTCGATGAACGGCGCGAGCTCCTCGGCCAGGAACGCGAGGAAGGCCGGCCCTCCGCCCGTCCCCTCCGGCGGCGGCAGGCCCGGCAGCACCGCCTGGCCGAAGCTCTCCTCCATCCAGACCGGGTCCTCGGTCGGCGTGTAGTCGCGCGCACGGAGGCCCAACGTGGCCACGAAGCTCTCCACCGCGTAGCCAATCCCCACCACGATCACCTCCGGGAGCTCCTGTGCGATCGGGAGCGCTCGGGTGACCTCGGTGACGGTGCCAAACACCAGATCCGCGTCGAGCACGTAAAGGACCGGATACCTGGCCTCGGGGCGGGAGCCGTAGGACACGGGGAGGGCCACGCGGACCTGGTACGCCTGCGCGTCCACGTTGGTGGAGCGTAGCGTGTGGACTTCGGTCATCGGGATGCGGGCCGCCGGGAGGGCCGTCCCGCCGGGTGGGAATCCGACACGCCCGTCCCCGACCCCGGGATCGCAAGCGACGCCCGCTCCGGCCGCCGCGGCGAGCGCGACCGCGACTTGCGCCGCTCGTCGGAGATGGCCGTGCGCGGAATCGCGAGCCCGCCGCACCGTCGGCCAGGCGGCCCCCCCGCACCCCGCGCGCCCCGCGCGCCCGACGCCAGCACCGGGGACGGCCATCATGGACCCGTGCTCCAGAAGGGTGCGTCGAGGCCACAGGACTCGAGCAGCTCGCTCGCTTCTTCCGACGACCGCGGAGTCCAGCCGGGATCCAGGCGCCCCTCGTACCACACCCGCGCCAAGGGCCAGAAGCGCTCCGTGGGAACCACCGCTCCACGCTCCACGCTCTCCCGCCGGCACCAGTGGTCGACCTCCCCTTCGTCCCGGAAGAGCAGGATGTTCCGTCAGGTGAAGCCGATGTCGTCCCAGAAACGCCTGCGGGGCACCAGGAAGTGGATTACGGAGAGCGTGGGTTGCAGCTCTCCGCCCCGGATCTCGAGCTGGAGGGCGTCCCGGGTGACGGGATGTGCCGCGTGGATGCGCGCATCGAGCCCCAGCAGCGCAGGAATGGCCAGCGCGTCCCAGGCACAATTCGCGTGATAGCTCCGCTCCCGGGTCACGGCCCGGTAGCCGGTCGCTACCGCCGAGAAGGGGTGGGCCATCCAGATCCGATCCGTCCCTTCTTCGAGGGCCAGCGCGTGCGCGTCCGCCAGGCGCCGAAGCGACGCTCGAACCTGCGCTGCCGGCCGCTCGGCGAGTCTGCTCAGCCGATCGAGCGGGGGCGGAGCCCCAGTCTCCTTGAAGTGCTGATAGACGAGCCAGCGGACCGCGCGGTCGAGCGCGTCCGTGTCGACCTCGTCCACGCGGGGCTCGTCCACGGGGAGCGCGTTACCCGACGACTCGGAAGGCGATCACCGAAGCCAGCGCGAACAACACGAACAGCACGGCCAGCGCGATCATCCTCCTCCGCATCAGGCGACGCCCCCGAGGCGCTCCTGGACCCAGGCCCGCACCGCGCTCGCCGCAACACGCGACTGATCCATGGTGTCGCGGTCGCGGACGGTCACCGATCCGTCCTCCACAGACTGCCCATCTACGGTCACGCACCAGGGCGTGCCCGCCTCGTCCTGCCGGCGATACCGCCGGCCGATGGCGCCCGACGTGTCGTAGAACGAGGGAATTCCGGCGGCCCGCAGCTCCTTGTGCAGCGCCTCCGCGATCTCCGGCATTCCGTCCTTCTTGACGAGCGGGAAGACCGCCACCTTGATCGGCGCCAGGCGGGGATGGAGCCCCAGCACCACGCGCGTGTCCCCCTCGACCTCTTCCTCGCGATAGGCGTCGACCATGGCCACGAGCATCGTGCGGCCCACCCCCACGGCCGTCTCGATCACGTAGGGTACGAATCGCTTCCCACTGGCAGAGTCCACGTACTCGAGCTTCTTGCCCGAGTATTCCTGATGGCGCCCCAGGTCGAAGTCCGTGCGGTTGTGAATGCCCTCGAACTCCTTCCAGCCGAACGGGAACTCGTACTCGATGTCCTCGGCCGTCTTGGCGTAGTGGGCCAGCTCGTTGGGGCCGTGGGGGGTCAGCCGCAGCTTCTCCCCGCGGATCCCCAGGCTCCGGTGCCACTCCAGGCGCTGCGCTCGCCAGTACTCGAACCACTCGTCGTCCGTGCCCGGCTCCACGAAGTACTGCATCTCCATCTGCTCGAACTCGCGCGTCCGGAAGATGAAGTTGCCCGGGGTGATTTCGTTTCGGAACGCCTTCCCCATCTGCGCCACGCCGAAGGGGATCTTCTGGCGCGCCGAGGTCTGTACGTTGAGGAAGTTGACGTAGCTGCCCTGCGCGGTCTCCGGCCGTAGATAGACCGTCGCGGCGGCGTCTTTGACCGGGCCCATGAAGGTCTCGAACATCAGGTTGAAGAGCCGCGGCTCGCCCAGATCACAGCTGTCCGTCTCTCCCGGCGCCTTGCTGGGCTTCTGGCCGCAGGCCGAGGCCCCGAGCTGGTCCTGACGGAAACGCATCTTGCAGTGCTTGCACTCCACCAGCGGGTCGGTGAAGCCCTCCACGTGGCCCGACGCCTCCCAGACGCGGGGATGCATGAGGATCCCGCTGTCCAGGCCCTCCACGTCGTCCCGTTGGTGGACCATGGCGCTCCACCAGGCGTCCATCACGTTCCGCCTGAGCTCGACCCCGAGGGGGCCGTAGTCCCAGACCGAGCCGGTCCCCCCGTAGATCTCGGACGACTGAAAGACGTAGCCCCGACGCTTGGCCAGCGAAACGAGGGTGTCCATGCTCTGAAGGTCCGACATGTGCGAGTGCCGCCTGGGAGGAATGCGTGGAAGCCGTGGGGCCGGGGGCGCCGGCCCGCGCGGGGGCCGAAAGCTAGGGGCCGCCCGAAAGGCCGACAAGCGCCTCGCTCAGGTCCCAGAGGCGCTCCTGCAGGTCGCGATCGTAGGACGCCTCGGACGAGGGCACATCGTCGAAACGATTGAAGTAGCGGCCTCCGATCCCTCCGACCTCGTCGGCGGCCGCGAGACGGATCAGCGGCGCCGCGCCCGATTTCGGTGCGCGAAAGAGGAATCGCATTGGGTAGAGGGGACCGAACATGCCGCCCAGCAAGCCGGTCGAGACCGTGCCGGGATGTACGGCATTGACCGTTACGCCCGTGTCCTTGAGCCGACGATGGAGCGCGTAGGTCGTCAGCACGTTGGCGAGCTTGGACGCACCGTAGGCCCGCACCTTTCCGTAGCGTCGGCGCTCGAAGTTGGGGTCATCGACGTCGATGTGGGTGCGACGGTGCGCCTCCGAGGCCACGATCACGATCCGCGCGCCGCCGTGGGTCTCGGCGGTCTTCCGCAGGAGCGGGTCCAGGAGGCGGAGGAGCAGGTATCCGGCAAGGTGGTTCACCTGAAACTGGGCTTCGTATCCGTCGACGGTGGTGGTGCGCCGGGCGGGAGCGGTCGCCGCGTTCAGCACGAGTGCGTCCAGTCGACCGACGCTATCCGATACCCGTCGGGCCAACTCGCGCACGGACGCCAGTTGACCCAGGTCAGAGGCTAGCGCGAGAGGTTCCGGACCGTGGCCCGTCCCCCGCAGGGCGCGGACGGCCCCTTCGGCTTTGGACGCCGAGCGAGCGACCACCAGAATCCGGAAGCCGCGGTCGACCAGACCTCGGGCCACTTCGAGGCCGATCCCGCGGTTGGCGCCCGTGACGAGCGCCACCTGTTGATCCATCTAGGGGCTCCGCGATATTGAAGGATCGGTTCGACGATCACGGGGACGTCAATGATCACCATTACGGACAAAGCGCGCGAGCAGGTCCTTTCGTACCTGGAGCAGAGCGAGGGCGAGCTCGAAGCCCTCCGGGTGCGCATGCAGGGCAGCCCGATGGCGCCGACGTTCGAGCTCAGCCTGGTGAGCGCCTCGGAGGTGGAGGCGTCGGAGACGGCGGTTGAAGCCGACGGCGTGGTCTTGGTGATCGATCGCGATCAAGCCGAGCGCCTCGACGGTGCCACGATCGATTTCGTGGAGCGCGTGAACGAGTCGGGGTTCGAGGTGCGGCCCGCCACGGCCGCTGCCGCCTCCGCGAGCGCGCCACAGGGTGAGTTCGCCGACCGCGTCCGGACCCTGTTGGACGAGCGTGTGAACCCCGCCATCGCCGCGCACGGCGGAGCCATCACGCTCATGGACGTGCAGGGCACCGAGGTCTATCTGGAGATGAGCGGCGGTTGCCAGGGCTGCGCGATGTCGCGGCTCACACTGCGCCAGGGTGTGGAGCGCATGCTCCGCGACGAGATTCCGGAGATCACGGCCATCCACGACGCCACGGACCACTCGAGCGGCGAGAACCCCTACTTCACCTAGGGCGGTCCGCGGCGGGTGAGCGCTCGCCGGTCACTGCAGCGGGGCCCTCGAGCACCAGGTCGACGACCAGCGCGCGGTGGTCCGAGGCCGTGTCGGCCACCACCAGAGCGGCACGGCATCCGATGCCCTGCCCCAGCCAGAGGTAGTCGATGCGCCGCGCCGGCTCCGAGGCCGGATAGGTGAAGCCCGGACCCTCTCCGCACTCCTCCCACGCGTCTCGCCATCCTCCGGCCCGCAGATGGTTCATGGTGCGGGCGGCGGGGAGGCTGTTGAGGTCCCCTCCCAGCAGGGTCCAGCGTCCGCCGGACCGGCTGCGCTCGGCGACGCTCCGTGCGGCCTGGACCTCCTGCCAGCGGTTACGGTCGTCGGGCGAGGCGTCGAGGTGCGTGTTGAGCACCTCCAGCGGTCCTCCCGGCGTCTCGACCGTCGCCACCAGGAGCCCCCGGGGCTCGTAGGAGCCGCCGGCCCGCTCCTGAGGCGGACTAACCACGAGCGGGATCACGGAGTCGGCCACGATTGGCCATCGCGACAGGACCGCGATGCCGTACAGACCTCCCTGGAAGTCGAGGGTCCGACCGAAGACCCAGGTGTGGCCGGTCTGGCCGGCCAGCACCACGGGCTGGTCCTCCCCTCCGGACCGCTCGGTCCGGCGGTCGACTTCCTGGAGGAGCACGACATCCGGATCGAGCTCCCGGACCAGGGCCGCCACGTCGTCCAGATTGCGTCTGCCGGCAGCGTCCTTCCCGGCGTGGATGTTGTACACCATCACGCGCGCACCGACGACCGTCGGGGGCGGGGTAGAGGGGCCGCAGGCCGTTACCACGATGATGGCAGTGAGCGCGAACAAGCACGTGCAGCCAAGGTGTTGGATACGGCGTTGAAACTTCATAGCTTTCCGCCGCGTTGTGACGGTCGGGCCTCGTCGGCAATCGCCGGGAGCGTGCCCTGCAAGACCGTGAACATGGGATGTGAGGAGTGGGGATGTTGATACGTAGCGCAAGCAATCGGTTCGAGCGGAGCTATCGCCCGCTCACCTCGCCCGTCAGGGGTGGGGTCGCCCTCAGAAAGATCATGCCGGCCTCGCGCCGGGTGGTCGGCCCTGAGATGCGGTAACGACCGAATAGCAATAGAGCACCCCTCGGGTGCGGAACCGGCCGGCGGACTCGATCCGCCGGTCGGTTCGTCGTTTGGGCCAGGCGCACCCGGTCCCCCAACGAGCGAACCCCCGCTCGCCTCCGGAGAGGGAGCGGGGGTTCGGCGTGCCAGCTCGGCGCTGGTTGCCAGAGCGTCGGGCGAATCTAGGAAGTTTTTAGTCTTGTCTTAGTGGCGCCCACGTCGGTGACCTGCGACCGAGCCTTTCTCGTGTCCGCTCGAAGCAGGGTGCACAAGTTGGGCCAACCACGTGGGGCTTCCCCGGGGATCGCCCCGGAAACCAACAAAAGAGGGTCATTACCCAGGCGCGCTTATGGATGCGCGGACGCCCGAGCGTGCCACTCGCCTCTCGCATCTCTCCACAGATCTCGGATTCCGCCAGAACGCTCCCCTTCAGGCAACCCTCGTGAGCCAGCCGTGCGCGTCCGGCACCCTGCCATTGGCGATGTCCAGGAAGCGGCGCTGGATCTCCAGCGTGATCGGACCCGCCTTCCCCGCCCCGATCGGGATGTGATCCACACTCCGGATCGGCGTTACCTCGGACGCAGTGCCCGTGAAAAACATCTCCTCGGACGCGTAGAGCATCTCTCGCGGCACGATCTGCTCGCGCACCTCGAGGCTCATGTCATTGGCGATCTGGAGCACCGAGTGGCGGGTGATCCCCGAGAGGGAGGTCCCGTCGATGATGGGTGTGATGAGCAGGCCGTCCCGGATCAGGAACAGGTTCTGGCCGCTACCCTCGCTCACCAGTCCGCCCGGGCCGAGGGCGATGCCCTCGCTGAATCCGTTCAGGACCGCCTCCATCTTGATGAGCTGGGACGCGTTGTAGTGACCCGCCGACTTGGCCAGGATGGGGTACGTGTTTGGGTGCGCCCGCTGCCAGCTCGAGACGCATACGTCTACGCCCTTGGCCAGCGCCTCCTCACCCAGGTAGGCGCCCCAGGGGAAGCCCGGAATCCACACCTCCACCGGACTCGGCATGGGGTTCAGTCCGGCGGCGCCGTATCCGCGGAGCACCATTGGACGCAGGTAGCAGGAGGACAGCTCGTTCCTGCGAACCACGTCCAGGCAGGCCTCGCGCAGCTGGTCCCGGGACCAGGAGAGCTCCATCCGGTAGGTCCGCGCCGAGTCCTCGAGCCGCCTGAGGTGGGCGTCGAGGCGAAAGATCGCCGGTCCCTCGGCCGTCTCGTAGCAGCGGATGCCTTCGAACACGGAGCTCCCGAACTGGACCGCGGTCGACATGACGTGGATCCGTGCGTCCTGCCAGGCTACGAACTCGCCGTCCTTCCAGATGTACCGTCCTTCTTCGAGCGTCGCGGACAAAGGGCTCCTCCGGGTGAGAGCGCCGACCCCTCGGGGCCACGCGCGGGCGGGCGGCGGCTCCTGCTAGACCTTGATGTAGATCTTCTTCCGATCGAGTGCGAAAAGCGCGAGCCACCACAGGGCCACGGTGGCTACCGCGAACGCTAGCGAGGCGTTCACGGGACTGGCCCAGGGGAGGAACACGCTCTCGTAGATCCAGGTGTACAGGGACACCACGGACCCATCCGGTCGGCCAACCTGCGTGCGTACGAGCATCTTGGCCAGTAGTCCCGACGCCACGAACACGGCGAGTGCATTGCGACCGTATACGACGAACGGCCACGCCCAGCGCCTGCGCCCGCGCACGTCGACGAGCCAGTAGCAGAGGCCGAGCGTCAACAACCCGGCCCCGGCGGTGAAGATCACGTAGGAGCTGGTCCAGAGGTTCTTGTTGATCGGAAAGGCGACGTCCCAGAGTGACCCGACGACCACGGCGAGCGAGCCCGCACCCACGAGTCCGTAGACCTTGAGCAGACGGGGCCGCTCGGAGCGCAACCACTCGCCGGTGAAGATCCCGAGCAAGGTCGTCGCAACGGCGGGAAGCGTGCTCAGGAGCCCCTCGGGATCCCAGGTCCGCGACTGCGACCAGAGATGGCCGTCCATCAGCAGGCGGTCGAGGTACGCGGCCAGGTTGCCGTCGGGCGACAGATCGCCGGCCGTCGAGCCCGGCACCGGGACCAGGGCCATGAGCGCCCAGTAGCCGAAAAGGCAGAGGGCGGTGACGGCCACGCGGGCGGTGGCACCGGCAAAGAGGTATGCCGAGGCGGCCAGGAGGTACACCACGCCGATCCTCTGCAGCACGCCGGGAATGCGGATGGTCGACAGATCGAAGGTCGGGAACCCCGACAGGAAGAGACCGATCGCCACGATGAGCGCCGACCGGACCCCTACGTGCCTCCACAGCTCGGCGCGCGAGTCGCCGCGGGCCAGCCTCTTCGCGAAGGAGAACGGCACAGCCACGCCGACGATGAACAGGAAGAAGGGGAAGATCAGGTCGGTGGGAGTCCAACCGTGCCAATCCGCGTGGAGCAGCGGCGCGTACACGTTCGCCCAGGACCCCGGATTGTTCACCAGGATCATCGCGGCAATGGTGAGCCCGCGGAACGCGTCGAGCGACACGAGCCGCGGACCGAGGCGATCGGGTCCGGCCTCCGACCGCTCACTCCGATCGGTCGTCGCGGCCGCGCCGATGGCTCCCTCCGTATAGACGGCCATTCGCGCAGCATGAGCGGGCGCGGCCGGGACCGCAATGCGAGCGCGCGCCCCGGGAGGGCCTCCGCATGCGCCTCGGACCCCACCGTTCGCCCCACACGGCGGAGCAAGTCCTTCCCGACGGTGCCCAGGCAGCGGAACGACGAACTTGGCTCTGCCCATGTTGTGCGTCCCCTCACGGCGAATGACCCGATGTTCAAGAAGATCCTCGTCCCGGTCGACCTGACCGAGAAGAACCGCCGATCGATCGACGTTGCGCGGAAGCTGGCAGTCGAGGACGGCGCCGAGGTGGTGCTGCTCCACGTGATCGAGGAGCTGCTCCTGCCACTCGAGGAGATCGAGGACTTCTACGACGAGCTGCAGGCGAAGGCCGCCACGGCCATGGAGGCAATGGCCGAGTCGATTCACGACGCGGGGGTGCCCGTGCGGGAAGTCGTGATCTATGGGCCACGAGCGGAACGGGTGGTCGAGTTCGCCACCGAAGACGACACGGACCTGATCGTCCTCAACTCCCACCGCGTGGATCCCGAGAGCCCGGGGCTCGGCTGGGCCACGCTCAGCTACAAGGTCGCCATACTCTCGCAGTGCCCGGTGTTGCTGGTGAAGTGACTGGGCGTCGCTAGGTTGCCGGGATGGAACGCCCCCTATTCGTCGGCGTCGCCGGAGGCTCGGGCTCGGGCAAGACGACGGTCGTCGAACGCATCGTGACCGCTCTGGTGCCCGCGCCGGTGGCCCGCGTGCAGCACGACGCCTACTACCGCGACTACGGACACCTCGCACCGGAAGAGCGCGCCCGCGTGAACTTCGACCACCCGGACGCACTCGACACCGACATGTTGGTGCGACACCTGGACGAGTTGGCCGAGGGCCGGAGCATCGAGGTGCCTCTGTACGACTTCGCCACGCATACCCGCACGGCCGAGAGCGAACCCGTAGGGGGCGCCCCGGTGGTAATCGTCGACGGCATCTTGGTGCTGGCCGAGACGGAGCTCCGGAAGCGGATGGACGTGAAGATCTTCGTCGACACGGATTCGGATCTCCGGTTCATGCGCCGCCTCCAGCGGGACATCACCGAGCGCCGGCGCTCGCTCGACTCCGTCATCGCGCAGTACGAGAAGACGGTGCGGCCCATGCACCTCGAGTTCGTCGAGCCCAGCAAGCGCTACGCGGACGTGATCGTGCCGCGGGGCGGCGAGAACCACGTAGCGATCCGCATGGTGGTGGCGCACATCCGCTCGTTCGGGAAGCTTCGGTAGGCGGTACACACCACGAAGACGCCAGAACGGTAGGGGATTCTCGCACATCGCCTCGCATCCGAATTCCTACAGACACCCGCCCGCCGTACGCCGACGTTAGAACCGTAAGGCGCGGCCATGCGAGCGGGATCACATACCTCCCGAGTCCGACTCGGGAGGAGCAGCGGTGAAGACGAAAGGCCGCGCCGGGGTGGAAGGCAGCCGACCCGGAGGCGCGGCCAATGAGCACACGACTTCCCGTCGTCGGAGACGACCCGGTTTTCTCGGCCGAGCAGCCCTCGTCTCCCCGCGTTCTCGAGCGAGCCCAGTACACCGTGGAAGTGGTGTCGGACTCGGGCGAAGGTGCCCAGAGTTGCGGGCAAATCCTCGGCACCGTTTCGGCCAAGATGGGCAACGGCGTCTGGACGGTGGAGATCATCCCCGCGGAGGTGCAACCGCCGCCGCGTAACCCCGCGGGGGCCAGCGGAAACCGCGTACGCATCGGCTCCGGCCCCGTCACCAACTGGGGAGACCGCACCGACCTGATCGTCGCGTTCAACGAGCAGGCTCTGCTGGCCCGCCACCGGTTGGACGCGCTGGAGCCGGGCGCGGTGATCCTCATCGAGAGCATGTGGCAGGACCACGACGACGAGGGGATTCGGGCCGAGTGGTCGGCCGCGATGGAGGAGCTGGGCGCCGCCGGCTACCGGATCATCCACGTCCCCGCACACGAGCAGTGCCTTGCCCTGACCGAGAACCCCTACCTCGGCAAGAACATGTTCATGCTCGGCATCCTGACTGAGCTGTTCGACCGTGACACGGCACTGATCGGGGCACAGATCCGCCACCGGTTCCGGAAGAAGGACGAGTCCGTCGCCGAGCGGAGCATCGATCTGCTCGAGCTCGGTATCGCATGGGCGCGGGAGAACCTCGACTTCCGGGTATCCGTCCCCCCCGTGCCGGGCGATCGCGACATGGTGGTCATGAACGGCAACCAGGCGGTCGCGCTTGGAGCGGTGGCCGCCGGGATGGAGCTCGCGGCCATGTACCCCATTACGCCGGCCACCTCGGTTTCACACCAGCTCGGTGAGATGTTCGAGCGCTTCGGGGGCATCGTCCACCAGGCGGAGGACGAGATCGCGGCTGCCGGTGTGGCGATCGGCGCCTCGTACGCGGGCAAGACCGCGTTCACGATCACCTCCGGCCCGGGCCTGGCGTTGAAAACGGAGTTCCTGGGTCTGGCGGTCATGACGGAGACGCCGCTGGTGCTGGTGGACGTGCAGCGTGGCGGTCCGAGCACGGGCCTCCCCACCAAAGTGGAACAGTCGGATCTGTTGGCAGCGATTTTCGGCCAACCGGGCGACGCGCCCCACGTCGTGCTCGCGCCCGCCACGATCGAGGAATGCTTCCACGTCATGGTCACGGCTCGTCGAATCGCCGAGACGTTCCGGGCCCTGGTGATCGTGTTGTCCGACGCCAACCTGGCCACGGGCGTGCAGCCGTTCCCCCGCCCCGAGCTCGATCAAGCCTGGATCGCCTCCGCTCCGGACCAGTCACCCGTCCCGGAAGGGAAGGCACCCTATGCCTGGGACGAGCAGACGGGGCTCTCGCAGCGGTTCATCCCGGGTCAACCCGGGGGGATGTTCACGGTGACCGGGCTGGCCCACGACGAACGCAGCAAGGTCGCGTACACGTCCGACATCAATCAGTGGAGCTCCGCCATGCGGAGCCGCAAGATCGCGGTGCTCGGCCAGACGCTCCGGCCTCCCTCCCTGAACGGCGACGACGCGGGCGACCTGCTGATCGTTGGATGGGGCAGCACCAAGGGAGCCATCGAGGAGGCGGTCGCACGGGCGCGGGACGAGGGGCTCTCCGTCTCCTCGCTTCACCTGACCTTCTTGTCTCCCCTGGAGCCGGGTCTGGCCGAGATCTTCAGCCGGTTCCAGAAGGTGATGACCGTCGAGATCAACTACAGCGACGAGCCCGACGGGCCCTTCGTCACCCACCAGAACCGCAGGCGGGGTCAGCTCAGTTGGCTGCTGCGGGCGCAGACCCTGGTGGACGTGGACTGCTGGACGCGGGTGCTCGGTGAGCCCCTCCGGCCAGGAGCGATCCTGGAGGTCATCCGGTCGAACTGCGGGGCGGGAGGTGAACGATGAGCGCGGTGTGCTCGCTTTTCCAGTTGCATGACGAGTCGCGGGAATACGGGATGGGCGACTACGAGGGCGCCCAGGCCCGTTGGTGCCCGGGCTGCGGGGACCATTCGGTACTCTCGGCCACCCAACGCCTGCTCGCCCGGGAGAACCTCCCTCCGGAGAAGACGGTGTTCGTCTCGGGAATCGGATGCTCGAGCCGCTTCCCCCACTACATCAACACGTACGGCTTCCACGGTGTCCACGGGAGAGCCCTACCGGTCGCGACCGGTGTGAAGCTGCACAGGCCGGACCTGCACGTCTTCGTGGTGATGGGAGACGGCGACTGCATCTCGATCGGGGCGGGCCACTGGATCCACGCCATCCGCTACAACGTGGACATGGTGGCGCTGCTTCTCGACAACGAGATCTATGGGCTCACCAAGATGCAGACGTCGCCCACCACGCCGCAGGGATACGTAACCAACACCCAGCCACGCGGCTCCTACCTGCCTCCGATGAACCCCATCGAGGCCACGCTGGGCGTCACGAACGCGTCCTTCGTGGCCCAGACGGCGGAGTGGGTGCCGGCGCACATGCTGGCCACGATGGAGGCGGCCTACCGTCACCCGGGGTTTTCGTTCGTCCGCATCCTCCAGCGCTGTCCCCACTTCACTGACGACCTCTTCGGGGAACTGCCCAAGCATCCGGAGCGCGTGCAGCTCCTGGTTCACGAACACGGGATCGACCTCGAGGCTCTCGAGGGTCGCTTTCCCAACCGCTTGGCCCACGACCCCGCAGACCTGGACGAGGCTCGGCGTCTGGCGGAAGACGCCTCGGTGATCCGTCTGGGCGTGTTTTTCCGGGACGATTCCCGACCCCGCTACGAGGAGACGCGACACCTGCCCGCCTACACCGCCCCCGAGAAGCTCGAGTTGCTCGAGCGGGAGTTGGATCGTTATGCCGTCTGACGATCGCGAAGGCACGACGGCCCGCGTGCTCACGGCCTTGACCGGGTCGCGGGAGGCCTTCGACTCGGCGCTCGCCCGAACCGCGGAAGAGGTACGCGCCTTTCTCGAAGCGCACAGCGATCCCGGCACCGACGGATCGGGTTCCGTGGCAGCGCGGCTGGGAGCGTTCGCGGGGGCTCGGATCGACGCCGCTCGGTTCACCGACCTGGTCGAGCGTGGGGAGCCGGCGGACCGGCAGACCATCCACGCGGCCCAAGAGGCATGGACGGGGCTGGTCGCACTCCGGAAGCGTGGAACCGAGCTCTACGTGGCACGAGTGCCCGCAGGCGGAGATCTCACCGAAACGGTTTCGGCGGCGCTCACCGAATCGGGTCGCGGATTCGCGCTCGCGCGGGCCGCCCGCTTCGTGCGCGACGGGAAGGGGCCCACCGACCAATCAGGCGGTCACCCGCTCCTGCCGCGCGAGTGGTCCACCGCCGAGCGAGCGCTCGCGCCTCCGCTGGTGGTCGAGGTCGACGGGGCCGACCTCCGCGTTGGCGGTCTCGCCGACCTGCTCGAGGGCGGGCAGAAGCTCGTGCTGATCGTGCGGGGCCCCGCTCCCCCCGCTCCCCTGGCGCGATTGATCCGTCCGTGGCTCCTGGTCGCGCAGACGGCCGACCCGGAAGGCGTCGACGCACTGGGCGGTTTCGCCGGCCCGGCCATCCTGGCCCTCATGCCGGAGGAGGCGGCCGTGTTCTCCCACGATCCGCGCCGCGGTTCCGGTTACGCCCGCCGCTTGTTGGTGGAGCATGTCCCGGAGGCGGTGCCGGTCCGCGCCGGTGTACCGCGACCCACCGCCGCCGCCGAGGACCTCGAGCATCTCCGTGAGCTCTGGCGGCTGGCCACGCTCGCCGTGGAAGGCGCGGCTGCGGAGACGCCTCCGACGGCGGTCACCGCAGGTGGATCGGCACTGCGGGGGGTGGCCGCGCCCGGCAAGCCGTCGGAGGCCGCTCAGCTCGGGTCCGCGCCCCCCGAGTCCGTGGCTGCCGACCTCGATCCCGCCGAGCCACACCCGGCCGACCGTCTGGCAGGCTGGCTGCTCGAGCAGGCGGGGCTTGGGGCCGGAGGGGGTGGCTGACCCGCCATGGACGCGAGCCAGATCCTCACGTCGGTCTCGATCCTCGGAGGAGTGGGGCTCGCGTTCGGCACCCTCATCGCGCTGGCGCACCTCAGGCTCCGCGTCTGGGAGGATCCCCGTATCGAGGCACTGACCGACGTGCTCCCGGGCGCCAACTGCGGCGCCTGCGGGTTCGCCGGGTGTCGCGCCTTTGCGGAGGGGGTGCTCGAGGGCGCGGCCGTCCCAGCCGGGTGCACGGTCCTGAGCCGGGACGAGGTCGAGGACGTGGCCGAGTTCCTGGGCGTCGACGTAGGCGAGTCCAACCGTCGCGTAGCCCGCCTGCTCTGCGCCGGAGGCTCGGACGTGGCTCTCCGCAAGGCGGACTACTACGGGATCGAGAGCTGCGCCGCCGCACTGGCCGTCACAGGCGGCGGAAAGGGCTGCGCCTGGGGCTGCCTCGGTCTCGCCGACTGTGCGGTCTCTTGCGACTTCGACGCCATTCACATGACGCCCTTTGGGCTCCCCTGGGTCGAGCCGGATGCCTGTACGGGCTGCAACGACTGTGTGGTGGCCTGCCCGCTCGACCTCTTCGTGCTCCTTCCGGTGGGGGACCCCCTGCTGGTCCAATGCCGGAACCTGATGGAAGGCGAGGCCGCCACGGAGGTTTGCTCCGTCGCCTGCAACGCGTGCGGCCGTTGTGTCCAGGATGGCGCTCCCGGGCTGATCGAGATGCGATCGGGCCTGGCCGTCATCGACTACGGAAGAATCGGGGAAGCCAACCCCGAGGCCATCGGCCGCTGCCCCACTGGGGCCATCGCCTGGGTCCTCGGTGCACAGGATTTCCCGGGTGCTCCCGTGACGAGTGAGGTGACATGATCAAGGTGCTGAGGACCACCTCCGGTAACGGCCCGTCGCCGTCGGAACCGCCTCGCTTCCCGGGCCGACTGGAGGCCATGGACGGGAGCGAGGGTGTGGTCGCCATGGAGACGGCGGCCAGCGAGGCGGCGGGCGCTTACCCGATCACGCCGTCCACTCAGATGGGCGAGGGCTGGGCGGCGGCCATGGCGGCAGGCCAGGCCAACGTGAACGACCGGCGACTCATCTTCTTCGAGCCCGAGGGAGAGCACGCCGCGGCCGGCGTGACGGCAGGGCTCAGCATGATGGGCCTCCGCTCCACCAACTTCTCGAGCGGCCAGGGCATCGCCTACATGCACGAATCGCTCTACGCCGCCGCCGGAAAGCGCCTGACCTACGTGCTCAACGTGGCGGCCCGCGCGATGACCAAGCAGGCGCTCAACGTCCACGCCGGGCACGACGACTATCACGCGGTGGACGACACCGGGTTCTTCCAGTTGTTCGCGAAAAACGTACAGGAGATCGTCGACCTCACGTTGATCGCACACCGGATTGCCGAGCTTTCGCTCACACCCGGGATCAGCGCGCAGGACGGGTTTCTGACGAGCCACGTGATCGAGTCGATCCGGCTGCCGGAACGGGAGCTGGTGAAGGAGTATCTGGGCGATCCCTCCGACTGGATCGACTCTCCCACGCCCGCCCAGCGCCTCGTCTACGGTGACCGACGGCGGCGGATCCCCGAGGTCTTCGACCTGGACTACCCGGCCATGCTTGGCGTGGTGCAGAACCAGGACGCGTACGCCCAGGGCGTCGCGGCCCAGCGCCCCTTCTACTTCGACCACGTGGCGGATCTCACGGACCAGGCGATGGCCGAATACGCCGCGCTGACCGGACGCCGCTACGAGCGAGCGTCGGGCTACCGGATGGAGGACGCCGAGCTCGTGCTCGCCGGCCAGGGGTCCGTGGTGTGGAACGCCGAGGCGGTGGCCGACTACCTGCGCGAGGAGCACGGCCTCAGGGTCGGCGTGCTCAACCTCACGATGTTCCGGCCCTTCCCGGCCGACCTGGTCACCGACCTGCTCGCGGGCGCTCGCGCGGTCACGGTGCTGGAGCGCGTCGATCAGCCGCTCGCGGTCGACCCACCCCTCCTGCGGGAGATCCGGGCCGCCATGACCAAGGGCGTCGAGAACTGGCGGGCCCAGCGGGGTAACGCCAGCCGCGGTTCCGCGCTGCCCCACCCGGGGCTCCGTTCCTTGTCACCCGACGAAGTCCCCGACTTCTACTCCGCGGGCTTCGGATTCGGGAGCCGGGACCTGCAGCCCCGGGATCTGGTGGCCGCAGTGGAGAACATGACCCTGAAAGGCCAGGGCCGCCGACAGTACTACCTCGGGATCGACTTCATCGACCGCGAGACGCGGGCGCCCAAGCTCCAGATCTGGCAGGAGCGCCTGCTCGAAGCCTATCCCGACATCGGGAAGCTCACCCTGCCGGTAGGAGCGGATCTCAACCTCCTTCCCACGGACTCGATCGCCATCCGCATCCACTCCGTTGGAGGCTGGGGCGCCATCACGATGGGAAAGAATCTGGCCCTCACGGCGTTCGAGCTTGCCGGTCTGCACGTCAAGGCCAACCCGAAGTACGGATCAGAGAAGAAGGGTCAGCCCACCAATTTCTACGCCGTCCTCTCGCGTGAGCCGGTGCGTCTGAACGCTGAGCTCAAGAACGTGGACGTGGTGCTGTCACCTGACCCCAACGTGTTCCGCAATGGCAACCCGCTGGCCGGCATCAATCGGGGCGGCGTCTTCATCCTGCAGAGCGATGAGGACCCGGAGGCCGTGTGGACGTCTCTGCCGCCAGCCGCCCAGCGCACGATCATCGAAAAGGGCGTACGGGTGCTCGCTCTGGATGCGTTCAAGATCGCGATGGACGAGGCCTCCGACGCCGATCTCCGCTACCGGATGCAGGGCATCGCGTTCATGGGGGCCTTCTTCCGCGCCTCGCCCCTGGCCGAGCGTGAGGAACTGGACGAAGAGCGCCTGTTCGAGGGGTTCCGTGCCCAGGTCGAGAAGAAGTTCGGAAAGCTCGGATCCCGGGTGGTCGAGGACAATCTGCGCGTCATACGCCGGGGGTACGACGAGGTGGTGGAAGTTCCCCACGGAACGCCGGGCGAGGACGAGCCGGGCGCGCATCCGTTGCCGGAGCTTCCGTCCTTCATGGATGTCCCCGAGGCGCTGCCTGGAATCGGGAATCCGGGGCGTTTCTGGGAGCAGGTGTGCGCCTACTGCGCCACCACGGGCAAGGACGTGATCGCCGATCCGTTCGCCGCCCACAGCGCCATCCCGGCCGCGACCAGCTCGGTGCGGGACATGACGAACATCCGGTTCGAGGTCCCCGACTTCGTCGCCGAGAAATGCACGGGCTGCAGCCAGTGCTGGATGCAGTGCCCGGACGCGGCCATTCCCGGCCTGGTGAACTCGGTCGAGGAGGTGTTCGACGCCGCCATCCGCACCGCGTCCAATGGACGCCCCCTGAACCGCGTGAAGCAGATCGCCGGCCACCTGGCCAAGGAGTCGCGCAAGCTCATCGACGGCGTTCCGTTCAAGGACTTCGCTCATGTCGCCCAAGCGGCGTACGCCAACGTGACCCCCAAGCTCAAGTGGGACGCGGAGCGCCGCGCGAGCCTGGACGAGGAGTGGGCGGCCGTGTATCCGGTCCTCGCCGACTTCCCACTCGCCAAGACCAGCCCTTTCTGGGACCTTCCCGAGCGCCGTGAGAAGGGAGCGGGCGGTCTCCTGTCGATCACGGTGAGCCCAGAGGCCTGTAAGGGCTGCAACATCTGTGTGGACGTGTGCCCGGAGGGCGCGCTCGTCACGGTCAAGCAGGACGAGGAGATCGTCGAGACGCTCCGCCGCAACTGGAAGCTCTGGGAAGCCCTCCCGGACACCGACGACCGCTACATCAACGTCCGCAACCTGGACGAGGGCATCGGGGTCCTGCCCACTCTGCTCCTCAAGAAGAAGACCTACCGGTCCATGGCGGGGGGAGACGGCGCCTGCATGGGCTGTGGCGAGAAGACGGCGGTCCACATCCTGGTTTCGACCATCGAAGGGCTCATGCAGCCGCGCGCCGAGGCTTTCGTGGCCAAGCTATCGGGTCTCATCGACCGCCTGGACGCAAAGGCCCGGCTCCTGGTCGCACAGGACCTGGACCTGGACGTGCCGGCGGCCGCCCAGGGCGAGGTACTTCTCGATGCCGCCCCCGAGCACCGGGAAGAGCTGCGGCTCTTGCTCAAGACCCGGGACGCGCTGGAGGACCTTCGCTGGCGCTATCTCGAGGGGCCCGGGGGCCGGGGGCGTGCCCACCTGGGCATCAGCAACAGCACCGGTTGTTCCTCGGTCTGGGGAAGCACGTATCCGTACAACCCGTATCCCTTCCCGTGGGTCAACCACCTCTTCCAGGACGCCCCGTCGGTGGCCATCGGCATCTTCGAAGGCCAGATGCGGAAGATGGCGGACAACTTCATCCAGGTCCGCCGCGCCGAGGCGCTCATCGAGGGAGCGTACGACGCCGCCGTTCACGAGCCCGAGTTCCAGGCATTCGACTGGCACTCGTTCAATGACGAGGAGTTCCGTCTCTGCCCGCCGATTCTGGCCATGGGCGGGGACGGCGCCATGCTGGACATCGGCTTCCAGAACGTGTCGCGCCTGCTGGCGTCGGGGAAGCCGATTCGGGTCGTCGTGCTCGACACGCAGGTCTACTCCAATACCGGTGGCCAGTCCTGCACGAGCGGGTTCACGGGCCAGGTCGCCGACATGGCGGCCTACGGGGCCGCGCACCACGGCAAGGAGGAGACGCGCAAGGAGCTGGCTCTCATCGCGCTCGCCCACCGTGGCGCGTACGTACTCCAGACATCGCAGGCATCCGCGTCGCACATGATGCAAGGGATCCTGCGGGGCCTGGCATCGCGCCGACCCGCGGTCTTCAACATCTACACCCCCTGCCCCGTCGAGCACGGTGTCGCGGACGAGTGGGCGCCTCACTCCGCCCGGCTCGCGCTCGAGAGCCGCGCCTTCCCCTTCCTGGTCTACGATCCCGATGCCGGGGAAACCGTGGCGGACTGCATGAGGCTCGACGGCAACCCCGAGATCGACGCGCTCTGGCCCACGTACACCCTGACCTACAAGGACGACGAGGGGACGGAGCAGACCATGGAGTTGCCACTCACCACCGGCGACTGGGCCGCGACCGAGGGGCGCTTCAAGAAACACTTCAAGCATCTGGGTCGGGACCAGTGGGACGACCACGACCTGGTCCCGTTCGCCGAATTCGTCGAGATGTCCCCGGAGGAGCGCAGGGGCCACTCCCCATTCATCTACACGTTGGCCGAAGACGGCACACTGGAGAAGACGCTCGCCTCGCTGGAGATGATCGAGCTCGCTGAGGACCGACTGCTCCTCTGGCACCAGTTCAAGGAGTTGGCCGGACTGGAGGTGCCCGATTCGTTCAGGGAGCAGCTCACGGACGAGCTGGAAGTCGAGTTCGAGCGCAAAGTGGACGAGATCCGCGCCCGGTACGAGGAGCGGATCGAGGACCTCCGCCGAACCTATCCGGCGGTCGTGGCCCGGAAGCTGGCCGAGGGCCTGATCAAGGGCGGCGCCGACAGGACGGTGAGAGAACTGCTCGAGGCATCCCGACATGCGGCGCCCGTGGGCGTGGCTGACGGGACCGACCCGACTGTACGTGCGGCACCGGGGGCGCTGGCCGCGCTCGCGGCGGAGCCTGGCTCCGTCGCAGCCCCGGTGTCCGCACTTCGGACCGACGCCTCAGCCGGTACCGCTAACGCGGTGTCCACCGCCGCCGCAGCGACGTCCACGCCGATACCGGCGCCCGCAGCAGTCACGACCGCCGAGCCCGCGACCGCGCCGGCCGACGACGACGCTCTGGTCATGGACCCCTACATCGAGAGCGAGCTCTGCACGACGTGCAACGAGTGCACGAACCTCAACGGCCGGATGTTCGCCTACGACGACGACAAGCAGGCGTACATCAAAGACGCGCGCGCAGGGACGTATGCGGAGTTGGTGCAGGCCGCCGAGCTCTGCCCGGCCGCAATTATCCACCCCGGCACGCCCTTGAACCCCAAGGAGAAGGACCTGGAGAAATGGATCGCCCGCGCCGAGCCGTTCAATTGAGGCCGTCCGGGGCCGAAGGTCCGCCGCCGCGCCGCGCGCGCGTGGGCTCGGCCTAGACATGTTGGCCGGCTGGAGCTTCCGTCATGGGGTCCACCCACCGGACTCCAAGGCGTTGACGGAGGCCGTACCGGTCCGGCGGATGCCGTTCCCCAGGGAAATCGTCCTGCCCCTCCGGCAGCATGCCGGCAAGCCCGCGCGCCTGATCGTGCGGAAGGGTGACCACGTCGAGCGCGGCGACAAGGTCGGCGAGGCGGACGGCTGGATCTCGGTCCCGATCCACGCCTCCGCAGCGGGAACCGTCACCGACGTGGACTGGTGGCCCCATCCGGACGGGAGCATGGAGCGGGCGGTCCGGATCGCGGTCGACGAGTTCTCTCCCCAGATCCCCCGTCCGCGGATGGTCCCGGAGTGGGAGGGACTCGATGCCCGTGACGTCGTGGCGGCCGTCCAGCAGGCCGGTGTGGTGGGACTCGGAGGTGCCGCGTTTCCGACCCACGTGAAGTTGCTGCCGCCGGACGGCGTGACGGTGGAGTTGTTGCTGGTGAACGGCGCCGAGTGCGAGCCCTACCTGACCACCGACCACCGCACCATGGTCGAGTTCCCGGAGCGGGTGCACTTCGGGACCCGCGTCATGATGCGGACACTGGGCGTCGAACGGGCCGTAATCGGGGTGGAGAAGAACAAGCCGGACGCGATCGACGTCCTGCGTCGCACCGCTCCCACCGACCTGGACGTGGAGGTGGTGCCACTGACGGTCAAGTATCCGCAGGGCGCCGAGAAGATGCTCATCAAGACCGTGACCGGCCGCGAGGTGCCCTCGGGCAAGCTGCCCGCGCACGTGGGCACCGTCGTGCAGAACGTCGGCTCGATCGCGGCGATCGGTGAGATCTTCCAAACCGGCCTGCCACTGGTGGAGCGGATCGTGACGGTGACCGGGCCCGCGCTACGGCGGCCGTCGAACCTGATCGTGCCGGTCGGCACCAAGCTCCGCGACGTCCTGGACTTCTGCGGGGGGCTCCGTGAAGACGTGGCCGAGGTCCTGTTCGGCGGCCCCATGATGGGGAGCGCCCAGCCGGATCTCGACGTCCCGCTCCTCAAGGGCACGACCGGCGTGGTCGCGCTCACGCACCGAGAGACCAAGCCCAAGACAGCCTACCCCTGTATCCGGTGTGGTCACTGCCTGGACGCCTGTCCGGTCTTCCTCAACCCGCAGCTCCTGGGGTCCCTGGCGCAGGCCGGCCGCTACGAGGAGATGGAAGCCGCCAGCCTGATGGACTGCATGCTCTGCGGCTGCTGCTCGTACGTCTGCCCATCGAACCTCCCGCTCTCGCAGATGTTCGCTTTGGGCAAGGCGGCCGCGCGTCGGCGGCGGGAGTTGGTGGCATGAGCTCGGGCGGCCTGTTCGGCGGAAAGGACGTCAGGCGGCGTAGCGGGCCGACACCCAACGCCGACGGAGAGGCCGGCGCGGCCGCCCGGCTGGAGCTCACCCCCTCGCCGCACCTCAAGGCGCCCGACTCGACCGCGCGCATCATGTGGTCCGTGGTGCTCAGCCTGGTTCCCGTCGTCGCGGCGTCCGTCTACTACTTCGGTCCGAGCGCGATCCTGGTGATCGGGGCCGCCACGGCCGGCGCCGTCCTGACCGAGCGCGCATTCGGGAGCCGCGGCTCTCTCGGGGACGGCTCGGCGGCCATCACGGGCCTCCTCCTCGGGCTCACGCTCCCTCCCGGATTCCCGATGTGGATGGCGTTCGTGGGCGGGGTCTTCGGGATCGGGTTCGGGAAGCTCCTGTTCGGCGGATTGGGTCAGAACGTATTCAACCCCGCGCTCCTGGGGCGGGCGTTCCTGCAGGCCGCCTTCCCGATCGCCGTCACCACCTGGCCAGCCGCGCCCACCACTTGGTGGGCTCTCCGCGGACCGAACCTGGCGGCCCCGTTCACCGGAGGCGGAGTGGAGGCCGTGACGCAGGCCACGCCGCTGGGACTGTTCAAGTTCGACGGTGAGTCGGTCGCGTCGCTGGACCTGATCCTCGGGAGCACCGGGGGGTCGCTCGGGGAGACGGCCGGCCTGCTGATCCTCGTCTGTGGGGGATACCTGGCCAGCCGCCGGTACCTCAACTGGCGAATCCCGGTGAGCATCTTCGCGACCGTGGCGGCGCTTTCCACCCTCCTGTATGCGATCGACGACACGCGCTTCGCGAGTCCGGTCTTCATGCTGTTCTCCGGTGGGCTGATCCTGGGAGCCGTATACATGGCCACGGACATGGTCACCTCCCCGGTGACCGACGCGGG
>JAHEKN010000045.1 GCA_024638305.1 Gemmatimonadota bacterium
CGGGTGGCTGCTCCTTCTGGCCGCCTGCGGCGCGCCCGGCGCGCCCGGGGCGTCGAGCGGCGGGGCACCGGACGCGGCTGCCGCGTCCGGGTTGACCGTCGCGGTCGCCGCCTCCCCGCTCGCGGGCTCCTGGGAGACCGAGGAGTACCGCCTCGCCTCCGGCGTCACACATGCGGTTCGGGGCCGCATTTTCTTCTCGGAAACGGACTGGACGGTGCTCTTCTTCGTGGTGGACGGCGAGGGCGTGGCCCGGCGGGGATCCGGAGAGGGCGGCACCTACCAGCTCGACGGCAATGCCCTGGTGTTCACCCACCTCTACCACCTGTCCGAAGGCTCGGCCATGGAGGGCCTGCCTGCTGCCGAGCTCCGAATGGAGGCTCGGGTCGACGACGGGCCCGCCGAGCCGAGCACGATTACGCTGGAGGGTGACGGCCTCGAGATCCGGTTCCCCAGCGGGAACGCCATGACGTTCCGGAGGCGCCCCTAGTGAACTGCTGCCGGAGCTCCGCGGACATCGGGCGCGGGATGCTGGCCGCTCCGCTGCCCCGGGTCGTGTCCGCTACGGTCCTCGATGGCGCAGCGAGGGTAGCAGCATCGGAACGGTGCGCTGGTACTCCGCGTACGGGGTCCCGAAGCGCGCGAGCAGCTCGCGCTCCTCGAGCGGGATGATGAGCAGGATGGCCACCACGCAGAAGCCGACGACCCAGAAGACACGCGCGTAGTTGATGAAGAGTGCCCAGGCGGTGACCCCGAGAATCACCTCGAGGTACCGGGGATGCCGGATCCGGCCGTAGATGCCCTCGGTCAGGAGCCTCGGCTCGTGCTGGTCGGGCGCGAACTCGGGGAGCCCGGTCAGGATGGTCCACTTGAGGTGTCGTGCCCGCGCGAAAGCGAGCGCCACCGTGGGTAGGTAGATCGCCACCGCCAGGGCGGTCGACCAGTAACTGAAGCCCAGATCGCGACCCAAGAGCGCGGAGCGATTCGCGAACAGGACGCCGATCAGTGCGAAGATTAGCCCGAACTGGAGTATGAGCGTGGGCCACTTACCCAACCGCCGCCAGAAGTCGGGCCACCCGTGGATCAGGAACCAGTAGGGGAGGACCGCAGGGAGTGTCGAAACCAGCAGGACACCCAGCCAGTAGCGCCCACCATCGACCACGTGTGGCACCCCGTCGGAGCGACCGATGACGGCCGCGCCCCATCAGACGTTCATTCTCTCCCCGGCGAATTGTGGGGGGCCGCGGGCCGGGCGGCTACTGGCACGGCTCCGCTCCGGTGCCGATCCGGCGCCGACGCTCGGTGAGGGGTTCAGTGAAATCAGCGCCCTCTATTTCCGGGGCAAGCTCCGGTACGCCGAGCGATTCGCCAGGCCGCGGCCAGGGCAAAGCCCGATCGCGGTGATCACGCCGTCGCACGGGCTGCTTTCCACGGACGCGGCGCTCGACCCCGACCTTCTCGAGGCGTTCGCGGCCGGCCGGATCGACGAGGAGCACCTCCCGTACCGGCTCACGCTGGACCGTGACCTCACGGGGCTCCGAGAGGGCATGGGTCCGGATGACAGAGTGGTTTTCCTGGGCAGTCTGGCGACCCGGAAGTACGCGGGGCCGCTGGAGGCGCTCGGGATGGCGCTCGCGGTCCCGCGCCGGTTCGTGGGCCTTGGCAACATGCAGCGCGGAAGCTTGCTGTTGGAGCGGGCCCGAACGGGTCGGGAGCTCGAGTACATGCCCTTGGAACACGCCCACGGGGCCCGCGCGTGAGCGTTCCCATCCGCCCGGCTCCTCTCGTCGTGTCGGTTACGGGCCACCGACGGCTCGAGCTCGGTCCTGCCGGCCGGCCAGCTCTCGTCGCGCGGGTGGATCGGGTTCTCGAGGCCTTGTTGGCGGTTTCCGCCGCGCGAGAGTGGCAGTCGACTTCCACGCGCCCGGTCCCGCTGCTCGTCTGTGGGATGGCGGAAGGGGCGGACCGTCTGGTAGCGGCCCGCGCTCTCGCTGCCGGCCTCCGGCTGCGCGCGCTGCTCCCCCTGCGCCGTGAGGACTACGTCGACGACTTCAGGGACCAGGCATCGCGGAACGAATTCGAAGACCTGGTCGATCGCGCCGACGAGGTGCGGGAGCTCGCGGGTGATCCGGAGGATCGCGAGGGGGCCTACGTCGAGCTCGGGCACGGGCTGGTCGCGGCCGCGGATCTGCTGGTAGCCGTATGGGACGGCCGACCCGCCCGTGGAGAGGGAGGTACCGCCAACGTGGTCGGGGGGGCGATCGCGGCCGGCCTGCCTGTCCTTTGGATCCACGCCAAGCACCCCCACGCTCTGGCACTCGCGGAGAGCGCTGGTGTCCTGCCACTGGCTCCCGACGAGGACGCGCTCACGGGCGCGCTGACGCCCGCGCTCTCGCCCGAGCGATGACCCGCGGATGGCCGCGGAGTGGCCGCGGATGGCCGCCGATCTTCCGGCGT
Organism: Gemmatimonadota bacterium; assembly: GCA_024638305.1. GTDB lineage: Bacteria > Gemmatimonadota > Gemmatimonadetes > Longimicrobiales > Gaopeijiaceae > JAHEKN01. The sequence goes on from JAHEKN010000045.1 coordinate 2,455, forward strand.
GCCGCTACCAGCAGATCCCGTCGTAACCGGCGGGCCCCGCGAACGGGACGCGAACCAGGTCGACCACCACCTGGTCGGGACGGGTGCGGCGCAAGGCCTCCTCGAATTCCTGATTCCGATGCGCGACCACAATGGTGTCGGCGTGGTCGATCACCTCGTCCACGCTTTCCTTGACGAGCGACCAGATGTGCGGGATCTCTCCCTCGATGTACTCCCTGTTGGCACCCATGACCTGCGCCTGGCTCACGTTGCGGTCGTAGATGGCCAGGTCCATGCCCCTACCGATCAGGAACTCGATGAGCGTCACCATGGGTGACTCCCGCAAGTCGTCCGTCCCGGCTTTGAAGCTCATGCCCAGGATGCCGATCTTGCGGTTGCCCTTCTCGAGGACCATGTCGGCCGCCAGGCGGACCTGACGGTCGTTGGACGGCAGAATGGAGTCCAGGACCGGAGTGGCGACGTCCAGGTCGCGGGCCAGATACTGGGCGCCGCGAATGTCCTTCGGGAGGCACGATCCGCCGAAGGCGAACCCGGGCGTCAGGTAGTACGGGGACAGGTTGAGCTTGGTGTCCTGGCAGAAGATCTCCATGACTTGGTGGGAATCGACGCCGAGCTGCTTGGCCACGTTCCCGACCTCGTTCGCGAACGACACCTTGAGCCCGTGGAAGCAGTTGCAGATGTACTTCACCATTTCGGCGACCTTGATGTCGGTCACGTACAGGGGTGCGTCGATGCCGGCGTAGAGCTCGGCCACGCGCCCGGCCGCCACCTCGGACGTCGCGCCGATCAGGGTGAACGGGGGCTCGTCGAAGTCCTGGATCGACGTGGACTCGCGCAGGAACTCCGGGTTCATGCAGACGTGAAGTCCGTCACCCACGGTCTTTCCCGACGCGCGTTCGAGGGCGGGGATGACCAGCCCTTCCACTGTTCCCGGGAGGACGGTGCTCCGGATCACCACCACGTGATCCTCGTCCTTGGCCGCCAGCGCCGCCCCAATCTCGCTGGCGACCCGCTCCACGTATCGGAGATCGAGGCTGCCGTTCTTATGCGACGGCGTTCCCACACAGACGAGCGAGACGTCCGTGGCGAGCACGGATTCCGTCGCGTCGTCGGTCGCACGCAGACGGCCCGCGGACACCATCTCGCCGACGAGCTCGTCGATCCCGACCTCCACGATCGGGCTCCGGCCGGCGTTTATGAGGGCAACCTTGGTGGGGTTCACGTCCACGCCAACGACCGAGTGCCCCTCCCGAGCGAAGCACGCAGCCGACACACATCCCACGTAGCCCATTCCGAAAACGCTGAGCGAGCGAGCCATCGATTGTCTCAATTCCTGTTGGTGAGTGCGGAGTCGCTGCGGGTCGGGTCGGCAGCGGTGCGGTCCACCACGCCCTCGCAGATCTCTATGAAGGGACGGGCCGCGGTCTCCCAAGCGAAGTCACGGCGGACCCGAGCCTGAGCGGTGCGGCCCATCTGCGTCGCCGCCTCGGGGTCGCCCAACAGGGCAACGACCCGCGCCGCGAACGCCTCCGGGTCGTCGGCCAGATGGAGCTCTTCCCCGTCGGTGAGAGGCAAGCCCTCCGCCCCGATGCGTGTCGAAACGGTCGGCTTCCCCATCGCCATGGCCTCGTAGATCTTGAGCCGGGTACCGCCCCCGACGCGGAGCGGCACCACCGCGACCGCCGCCCGCTCCAGGTACGGTCGGACGTCCTCCACGCGACCGGTCACTTCCACGCCGCGGCGGCCATCGAGGGCACGCACGGCCGCTCCCGGCTTTCGCCCCACGACCGTGAGCGTTGCGTCGGGCACCGCACTGCGGACGAGAGGCCAGACGTCCGAGGCAAAGAAAGCGATGGCGTCTTCGTTGGGCATCCAATCCATCGACCCCACGAACACCACGTTGGCGGGCACCTGGGTCGTCTGGCCCGAGGGGCTGAAGAAGGCGGTGTCGACCCCGGTGGGAACGGCATCGACGTTTCTGACCCCGTATTCGGCGCGCATGGCGTCACGATCCTCTTCCGAGACGGCAATCACGTGATCGTATCCTCGACAGGCCGCGCCCTCGTAGCGGACCATCTTCTTCCACTGGCTCCGGAAGAAAGCGCGGCGGAGGGCGCCCGTCTGCACCTGGGTGTGACGCTCCCAGATCATGGCCTCCACGTTGTGCTGGAAGAGCACCGTGGGGATGCCGGCGGGACGGGGGACGTTGACGTCCGGCGCCAGGAAGTCGCAGATGAGCAGGTCGTAGCCACCGGAGGCGACCAGCGCACGGATGCGCTCCTCCATTGGACGGGACCGGTAACGCGCGACGGCGTACGGAAGATCGGAGAACAGGTTGAGCCCCAACTCGACGAAGAACCGCAGGCTCAGCTTCCGCGCTGGAGCGTGAGGAATGCTGATTACGTCGTGCGAATATTCGCTCGCTCGTTCCAGTGCGTCGTCGGCCCCGTCCCCCGCATCGAGTGTCACGTAGGTAACGTGGTGATGTCGGATCAACTGCTGGAGCGTGAAGTACGTGCGGATCTTCCCTCCCTTGTCGATGGGATGGAGAAGCTCCGTCTTGAGCCAGAGAATCCGCACGTCTTGGACTACGCTCCTGTTGGGTCGTCGGCTCGGCTGGGTTCCGCGGCGTCCTCACCGGACAGTCGAGCCCGTGTGGCGGCAAAGCAACATCCGGGCCGCAATTCACACGCTGACAAGGGCTTCGGGTCGGCCCCAACCGTGCCCCGGCTACGGGGTCGGTGGTATGTGTCGTGCGTGCGGCCACCGTTGACGCACGGCTAGAATATGGCCCGGATCCACCCACGGCGGAGCGCGCGTTGACCCGGAGCGGCACAGGACGGTCGGAGAGGGACGGTGAGCACCCGGTCAAGGTGCTGCTCGTGGGACCCTCCCTCGACATTCTGGGCGGTCAGGCCGTGATCCTCCAGCGGCTCCTCGGCCGACTGTCGTCCGTACCTGGAATCGAGGCGGCGTTCCTGCCGGTGAACCCTCGCCTCCCCGGGGTGCTGGGCCGACTTCAGCGGATCAAGTACGTCCGCACGGTCGTGACCTCAGCGCGCTATGCCGTGGGGCTCGTGACCACGGTTCCCGACTACGACCTGATCCACGTGTTCTCGGCGTCGTACTCGTCCTTCGTGCTCGCCCCGACACCCGCCCTGGTGACAGCGCGGATCTTCCGGAAGCCATCGGTCCTGAACTACCGGAGCGGGGAGGCGGAGGACCACCTTCGACGCTGGAAGACGGCTCGGCCCACCGCAGCCATGGCCACGCGCATCGTGGTGCCGTCGGGATACCTGGTGGAGGTCTTCGGGAAATTCGACCTTCCGGCCGAGGCCATCCCCAACGCCGTCGATCTTTCGGAGTACGAGTTCCGCGAGAGGGGCCCCTGCAAGCCGGTCTTCCTGTCCAATCGCAACTTCGCATCGCACTACAACGTGAGCTGTGTCCTGCGCGCGTTCCGCATCATTCAGGAGCGACGCCCGGCCGCACGCCTGTACGTGGCCGGTGACGGCCCCGAGCGCGAGGCCCTGCACGCGCTTTCCCGCGAGCTCGGGCTCGAGCGCGTGGAGTTCCTCGGACAGGTCGAGCCGGCGCGCATGACGGAGCTGTACGAGGAGGTCGACGTCTATCTGAACAGCTCGAGTGTCGACAACATGCCCAACTCGATCGTCGAGGCCTACGCCTGCGGGCTCCCCGTTGTCACGACCGACGCGGGTGGCATCCCGCACATGGTGGACCACGAGCGCACGGGGCTCCTGGTGCCTGTGGACGACCACGCGGCGCTGGCGGCGGCGGGCCTGAGGGTCCTGGACGAACCGGACCTGGCGTCCACCCTCAGTCGCGGCGGTCGCGCCCGTTGCGAGTCCGAGTACACCTGGGAGGTCGCCATCGACGCCTGGGTGCGGCTCTACGAGGGACTCGCAGCGCCGTGACTTCCATCCGCCGCCTGCTCGCGATGAGCAAGGCCGAGATCCGCGAGCGGCTGGGACAGGCCGTCGCCGTGCGTCTGGATCGGGCAGGCCTCGGACCCCGGGTCCGGCAAGTCTCCACAGAGGCCTTTCTCCGCCGCCTTCGCGGGGGGCCCGAGGAGGGGTGGAGCCCGCAGGGCTTGCTGGAGCGGTTCCGTGGGCGAACCGACCGATTCTTCGCCGGCACGGACGATCTGGACGCGACGGTGGCCGTGCTCCGCCGCCTGGATCCGGACGAGGAGACGCGCGTGTGCGCCACGGCCGACCGCATACTCGCCGGCCAGCTCACGGTGTTCGGGACGGAGCAGGATCTCGGCGGGGTGCCCGACTGGACGTTGGAGCCTCAGACGGGGATCCGCTATCCTGCCCGCCACTGGAGCCGCATCGACTACCTGCGCCCGGAGATCGGCGGCGAGTACAAGGTCGCGTGGGAGATCGCGCGGCAGCAGTACCTCCTCGACCTGGGCCGCGCGTGGGCCTTCACGCGGGGCGCGCGCTACGCCGAGTCATTCTCCCTCCACGTGCAAGACTGGATTCGCCGGAATCCGCCGGGACGCGGGATCCACTGGGCCAGCAGCCTCGAGGTGGCGTTCCGGGCCATATCCTGGTTGTGGGCGCTGCACCTCTTCCGGGACTCCCGCGCCCTGAGACCGGAGTTCTTCGTGAAGGTCCTGGGGAGTCTGCACGCCCACGGGCTCCACATCGAGCGCTATCTGTCGACCTACTTCAGCCCGAATACGCATCTGACCGGAGAATCGCTGGCGCTGTTCATGGTGGGCGCGGCGTTCCCCGAGCTCCCCCACGCGGAGCGGTGGCGTGAGACGGGATGGCGAGTGCTCCGCGAACAACTTCCGATACAGGTCCGGGAGGACGGAACCTACTTCGAGCAGTCGACCGCCTACGCACGCTACAATGCCGATTTCTATCTGCACCTGTGTGTGCTGGGCGGCCGCCTCGGACTGGACTTCCCGGACGACATGACCGACCGCGTCGAGCGCGCGCTCGCGGCCATGGTGGCCGTCACGAGACCGGACGGGACCACGCCCTACCTGGGCGACGACGACGGTGGCCGCTTGCTGCCCGTTGACGGGCGGGACCCGCGAGACCAGCGCGCACCACTCGGCACGGGAGCCCTGCTCTACGGGCGGGGGGACTTCAAGGCGGTCGCGGGCGCCTTGTCCGCCGAGACGGTCTGGTTGATGGGCCCGGCGGCCCTGGAAGAGTACGAAGCGCTCGCGGCCACGACGCCGTCCGCCACCTCGACCGCACTTGCGGATGGCGGACTGTACGTCCAGCGCGACGGCTGGGAGCCCGGATCGGACATGCTGCTGGTCGACTGCGGCGCGCTGGGCACCCTGAACTGCGGGCACGCGCATGCGGATCTCTTGAGCATCGACGTCAGCGTGGGCGGCCGGCGCGTGCTGGTGGACTCGGGCACCTACACGTATACGGCAGAGCCCCGGCGGCGGGATCGATTCCGATCCGGGTCGGCGCACAACGCACTGACCGTCGACGGCAAGGGGTCCTCCGAGCCGGCCGGTCCCTTCCAATGGAGCCTTCGCACCGACGGCGAGCCCATCGCTTGGCGGGTCGAGCCGGGCTGGTGCTGGTTCGCCGGCCGCGAGGCGTTCCCCGAGGGGCCCCTGCACGACCGGGGCATCCTGTTCGTTCCGGGCCGCGGGTGGATCGTGGTCGACAGCGTCGAAGGCGCCGGAGCGACATCGATCGAGCTTTCCTTCCACCTTCCGCCAGAGGTCACGGCCAGGCGGGCGGACGAAACGACCGTCGAAGTGGTCGATCCGTCGTCGGGCACCGTGCTCGCCGTCCTGGCCTGGCCGGCCGGAGTCGGAGGGGGGGCCGGGCCCCGGATCGAGCGCACCCAGCACTCCCCCTCGTATCGGCAGCTCCACGACAGCCAGGTGGTTCGCATACAAGCCATGGTGCGCCCGCCGTTCGCGATCGCCACGGTGATCGGCTCACCGGAGCGCGTGGGCCCGCTGATCGCGGGTCTGCTCACGGACGGCAACGTCGAACCCGGGCTCCGCCGCGCGTTCCGGCTAGTGCGGTCGGGCGCCGACTGGACGGCGACCGGCGCAGCCGGTACGGTTGCGTCCGCCGCCACCCCCGAGCCGCCAGACCGCGGAGGGCCGCCAACGTGGAATCCCGAGGATTCGCCCGACTGACCTTCGCTCTCGTCATGATCGTCTCCACCGTGGGATGCGGTGCGGCAGGCGGCGCGGGAACCGGGGCACCGGAATCGGGCAATCTGGATGGCGACGTCCAGGAGCGTCCGCGTGAGGTCCTGGACGGCGTGCGGGCGGAAGTGGTGTCGGTGGCGGAGGCCACGCTGGCGGCACTGAGCGCGGCGGACACGGCCACGCTGCGCCGGATCATGCACCCGACCGCTCGGTTGCTCTCCCTTTCGGAGGATCCGTCAGTGGCGCCCCGCGTGACGCAGGTGGAGCAGTTCCTGGCCTCGGTCGGGGGTCCTGAAGCGCCGTTGTTGGAGCGCATGTGGAGCCCCACGGTGCACGTCGACGGCCGACTGGCCACGGTCTGGACGCCGTACGATTTCTACCGGGGAGGCGAGTTCAGCCACTGCGGCACCGACGTCTTCACCCTGGGCTACGAGAAAGGGACCTGGCGCGTGCTCGGCATCGCGTACACGGTGCAGCGCGAGGGCTGCCCCGAGAGTCCACTCGGCCCGCCTGCGTGACTCCGGCGGCGGCCAGCTCGGACCCGCCGAGCGCCACCCGGCCGTGGAACGACCCGCCAACCTCCATCGTATGGATGTCTGTCCAAATCGCCGAACCGCCTCGGCCGTCGTCCACGTTCCCCAAGGAGTCCCCATGCGCGTCGCCCCGAGGACCTCCGGACTGTCCGTCGCTCTCCTCGCTGCCGGCCTGCTCGCCGGCGCGCTCGGCGCCCAGCAGCGCCCTGCCCCCGTGCTGGTCAGCGCGGATTGGCTTCAGGAACGGTTGGACAGCCCCAACCTCGTCGTGCTCCAGGTGGCCATGTCGATGCAGGGGTCCCCGGAGGAGTACATCCAGGGATCGGGCTTCCTGGATTACCACACCTTCGCGTCGGAGCGGAATGGTCTCACCACTGAGATCATGGAGGTCGACGACATGGTGGAGGCGCTGCGGGCCGCAGGCGTCTCGAACGACAAGCACGTGGTTCTCTACGGCGCACGTCACCTACCCGCCCGGATCTTCATGACGCTCGACTACCTCGGACACGGGGATCGGACGTCGGTACTGGACGGGGACCTGGCGCACTGGAAGACGCAGGGTCGTCCGGTGACCTCGGCGCCGGCCGAGTCGCCCCGGGGTAGCTTCACAGCCGAGGTGCAAGATGACGTGCTCGTCTCGGCCGACTGGCTCGCGAGCCGGCTCGACGACGCGGCGGTGACGATCATCGACGCGCGGCCCGAGGTCGAGTACACGGGCGAGAACTCCGGACGCGGGCTGCGCCCCGGGCACATCCCGGGCGCCTACAACCTCTACTGGGAGGACCTCCAGGTCTCGCAGGACGAGCCGGTGCTCCGGAATCTGGCACAGGTGATGGAGCGGTACGCGGAGGCGGGTGCGTCGGAGGACGGTGTCGTGGTCAGCTACTGCTTCATCGGAATGCGGGCCAGCTACACCTACATGGTATCCAGGCACCTGGGGTACGATGCCCGGTTCTACGACGGGTCCTGGAACGAGTGGGGCGCGCGGGACGATCTGCCCGCGGTGGAGGGCAAGAGCCGGCGCTGAGCCTCCTGGTTCGACTGCGTCGGGTCCGCGCCTCGGTCAGGTGCCGGCCAGACCCGCGGTGGAGAGCGCTCGCCGAATCACGTCCAGCGTGAGGTCGATGGTGCGCTTCCGGGTTCGGAAATGGAGCACCGCGACCCGGAGCCACACGATCCCATCGATCTCCGTGGACGACAGGAATACGCGGCCGTCGTCGTGGATCGCGCGGGCGAGCTCGCGATTGGCCTGGTCCACATCGGTTCCCGACTCGGGGACGAACCGAAACATCACGACCGACAGCTCCGGGTAGGGGCCGACCTCGATCCCGGGAATCTCCTGGACGCGCTCATAGAAGTAGCGGGCCAGCCAGATCTTCTCGGACAGGGCCGCCCGGAAGGGGGCCAGGCCGAACACCTGGAGCGGCAGCCACATCCGGAGGCCGCGAAAGTGTCGTGACAGCTCCGGGGAATGGTCGGCCGGGGAGAACCAGTCGCCGTCCTCGGGGACGTCCCTGAGATAGGGGGCCCGGTACACGTGCGCTTCGCGCAGGGCCGCCCCCTCCTTGACCAGCACCGCGCCGGATCCATAGGGGAGGAAGAGTCCCTTGTGGGGGTCGAGTACGATCGAGTCCGCGCCGCCGAGTGCGACGAGCGAGTCGCGCACCTCGTCCGCGAGCAGGAAGAAGCCGCCGTAGGCGGCGTCCACGTGACTCCAGGCACCGACCTCGTGGGCGATGTCGTGGATGCGCTCGAGTGGATCGACGGCGCCCGCGTCCGTGGTGCCGGCGGAGGAGACCACCATGAAGGGACGGAGCCCTGCCTCGACATCGTCCCGAATCATCCGCTCGAGGGCGTCGGTGTCCATCCGGTAGCCGTCGTCCATGGGGACGGCGCGCGACTGCATCTCGGAAAGGCCGGCAATGCGGACCGCCTTGGCCACGCAGTGATGGAGCTGGTCCGTGCCGTAGAGGACGCAGCGCTCGACGTCACGGGCGCGGATGCCCACCGCCTCACGCGCGGTGACGACCGCGGTCAGGTTGGCGATCGACCCCCCCGACGTGAGGTCGCCGCGGGCGCGCGCGGGATACCCGACCAGATCGCACATCCAGCGAACGAGCTGGTTCTCGATCCGGACGGCGCCGGGCGCCGGATAGAACAGTCCCGAATATCGGTTGGAGATTGCGGCCATGTAGTCGGCCAGGGCGGCCGGGAAGAGGCCGCCACCCGGGATGTAGGCCACGTGCCCCCCGGACGCGGGGTTGAGACCCGCGGTGTCCACGTGCTCCGCGACGGCGTCCACGAGCTCGGGCATGGAGCGTGGGGCATCCTGGATGGGGAGCCGAGCGATCCCGTCGGCCAGCTCCGGCGCCTCCACGTACGTGGGCGCCGCCGGCAACCCGTCGAGGAACTCCTCCATGTACCGTACCACCGGCTCGCGGAGGGATGCGCGGGCCGCGGGACCGGGATCCAGCCGACGAGACTCGGGCTCCAGCTCGGCGAGTCGAGCCTCGATCTGCTCGATGGACGTGGGTGTGCTCGTATGCATGGCCGCTAAGCTTGGTGGCTTTCCCGAGCCGAGTCGAGGGATCCATGAGGTGTCCGTGCCGGTACCACATCGCGGAAACACACCGGCCCGGAGACAACTTCCGTCGCGCGGCCGGCATCTTAGACCACGGTTTCGTGGCTTCGAGTCGAGGGCGCGGAAGCTCCCTCCTCACCCACTGACAGGACTTGATACAAGTGAGAATGATCGCAGCCCTTCTGTGCGTTTCGGCCGTCGCGGCGGGAACCGCCAGTGACGCGGTGGCACAGGGATACGCGACCGCCGTCGCCGTCGACGGCCAGCAGGTGTTCGTCGGTGAATCGCTCAACGAGCGTACGCCGGGATACGTCTACGTGTACGCCCGCGACGCCTCCGGCGCCTGGGCGGAGAGCGGCCGGCTGGAAGCCTCCGATGCCGCCGCGGGTGACCACTTCGGCCGTACCGTCGCGCGCACGGGCAACCAGTTGCTGGCCGGCGCCACGGTCCGGGGCGAGACCACCGGGGCGGTGTACGTTTTCACCCGGGGTGCCGACGGCACCTGGGCGGAGACCCAGATCCTCACCGCGAGCGACGGGCAGCCGGGAGACGCGTTCGGCCGGGTGATGGCGGTGGATGGAACCACCGCCCTCGTGGCCGCGTGGGCCCACGCCGAGAGCCGCGGGGCGGTCTACGTCTACCGGCGCGACGGCTCCGGTCGTTGGACCGAAGAGGCCAAGCTCATGCCCGCCGACCTCCAGCCCGAGGACTGGTTCGGAATGGGCCTCGCGGTGAGCGGTGAACTGGCCGTGATCGGCACACCGCAGAAGAACCAGAACACCGGGGTCGCCCACGTCTACCGGCGCGGCTCGGGCGGACAGTGGATGCTCGAGGCCACGCTCGAAGGGAACGGGGCCCAGCGGAACAGCCAGTTCGGGCTGGCCACCTGGACCGACGGCAGCCGAATCCTGGTGAGCGCGCCCGCCCACAACCAGGGGCGCGGCGTGGTGCACACGTTTGCGCGCGATCCGCGCTCCGGCGAGTGGCGTGAAGGTCCGACGCTTGCGCCCTTCGACGGTGGCGACCCCGGCCTCCAGTTCGGGACGCAGTTGAGTCGTGTCGGCGGCGCCCTCTGGATCGGGGCGCCCGGCGCCAACCGCCAGGCCGGCCGCATCTACGTGTACGAAGCGGACGAGACCGGCGACCTGGTGCGCGCGACCAAGCGCGCCGCCGAGGGCGTCGAGAGCGGCGACCAGTTCGGCGGTATCTTCGCGGCAACGGACCGGCTCGCGGTGGTGAGCGCGCTCGGCGAGGATTTCGGCGCCGGGACCGCGGTCATCCTCGAGCGGACGGACGGAGGAGATTGGCGAACGGCCACCCGCGTGTGGACGGAGCTGACCGCTCTGGACCCGATCACGGGCTCCCAGGTCGACTGCGCCGAGGGCGTGGCCAGCGAGTTCGGCTGCGACGACGTGGACATCCTGTCGTTCATGCCGGTCAAGGCCATCGGTGGGGCGCGCGGCATCGAGGTGAACGACGTGTGGGGCTGGACCGACCCCCAGTCGAGCCGCGAGTACGCGCTCGTGGGACGCTATGACGGGACGTCGTTCGTGGACGTGACCGATCCGTACAACCCGATCTTCGTGGGCGACCTCCCCAAGACGGCCGAGGCGCGTGCCAACGTCTGGCGGGACATCAAGGTGTACCGCGACCACGCGTACATCGTGTCGGACGGCGCCGGCCCCCACGGCATGCAGGTGTTCGACCTGACGCGGCTCCGCGAGTACGACGGGGAGCCCATCGAGTTCACGGTGGACGCCCACTACGATCAGATCGCGAGCGCCCACAACATCGTGATCAACGAGGAGTCGGGCTTCGCGTTCGCGGTCGGGTCGAGCTCGGGTGGCGTCACGTGCGGCGGCGGTCTGCACATGATCGACATCCGGCAGCCCAAGCAGCCCACGTTCGCGGGTTGCTTCTCGGATCCGACCACGGGGCGGAGCGGCACTGGCTACTCGCACGACGCGCAGTGCGTGACCTACCGGGGACCGGACAGCGAGCACGCGGGCAAGGAGGTTTGCTTCGGGTCCAACGAGACCGCGCTCTCGATCGCCGACGTCTCCGACAAGGCCAACCCGATCGCGCTGGCGCAGGCGTCGTATCCGAGCGTGGGTTACTCCCACCAGGGGTGGCTCGACGAGGAGCAGCGCTACTTCTACATGAACGACGAGCTGGACGAGCTCCAAGGCAAGGTGGAGGGCACGCGCACGCTCATCTGGGACGTGGCCGACCTGGACGACCCCGTGCTGGCGAGCGAGTTCTACTCGGGGAACCAGTCGAGCGACCACAACCTCTACATCAGGGACAACCTGATGTATCAGTCCAACTACGTGAGCGGGCTCCGCATCTTCGACATCACGGATCGTGAGAATCCGGTGAGCGCCGGGTTCTTCGATACCGTGCCCTGGGGTGAGGACGCGCCCGGGTTCGACGGCTCGTGGAGCAACTATCCGTACTTCGCGAGCGGCATCGTGGTGGTGACCAGCGGGAAAGAGGGGTTGTTCGTGCTCAAGAAGAAGAGCCGGCCCATTTCCTGAAGCTCGCAGGACGCGCGACGCGCGCCACGCGCTGATCAGGGGGGAGGGCTGCGAGGCCCTCCCCTTTCTCTTTGGTGCCGCCCACGGGGCTGGTTCCCGCGGTCACCGGATATCCGGCGCAAGCCCATGTCCCGAAGGGACTTGAGAGCGGGAGCACGAACACTGGACCGTGAACCCACGTTCGTGCAATCCCCGGAAAATGCAGTGGGTTACTGCATGTTCGACGATTTGGTGGCCGTCTTACTGGTGCTGGCTGCCGTCGTGTGAGACGCGGTCGCGATGGCCGACGTTGCCGGGCCGGCCCGTACCGCGACTCCGCGGCGAACTAGACCCGCTGGTAGTCCGCCCGCCAGTGCGTGATCAGCTTCTTGATCGCCTTCCGGTCGTCGATGCCCTCATCGAGGACCTTCCGGGCCAGGTCGGGCACCTCACCGTCCGAGGCGAACCGGAGGGCGATGAGCTGGTTGGTCGTGAAGTCCTCGACGCGGCGCTGGAGGTCCTCCGGGAGGAGACGCGCGAGTCGCAACCGCTCCTCGAGGCGGATGATGCGATCCTGGTTCTGGGCGGCAAACACGCGGGCGTAGAAGAAGACCAGGACGAACGACAGCGCGAGCGCAAAGTCGGCGAACTGCGCCAATGCCGGACCGCGGATCAGTCCGATCGTCGTCCATACCAGATAGAACAACGCCAGCAACCCGGCCACGATGTGAAACGGGAAGACCAGCTTGGCGTGGTTCTCGAGTGTCTGGGGTGTTTTCTCGGCCATTCCATCACTCCGTTGTGTGCGGCGGTAGTCCGTGAGACCTCATCGACTCCGGGGGGGGAAGGTATCGAAACCCCGGTGCTGCCGCCCGCGCTACTCGGTTTCCTCGCGCAGGGCGGCGAGCGGTGTCCTTCGGAGCACGCTCCGGCTGCCGGCCAGGCCAACGACCACGGTGAGAGAGGCCACGCCCGCCCAAAGCGCCAGCACCGGGGCGGCCGACGGCCGGAAATCGCCATCGAACACGAAGTGGACGAGACCCCAGGTCCCCGCCGTCCCTAGGAGCAGTCCGGAAAGGCCGGCGAGGATCCCGAGGGCCAGATACTCCGTGAACAGGATGCGCAGGATCTGTCGTCGCCGGGCGCCCAGCGTCTTGAGCAACGCACTCTCGCGCATACGCTGGAACCGGGAGGTCGCGAGCGCGCCGATGAGGACCAGTGTGCCGCCGATCGCGGCGAACAAGGCCAGGAAGCGGATGGCCGCGTTCACCTTCCCGAGGATGGTGTCGAGCGTCTGCTGAACCAGGGCGATGTCCAGCACGGATACGTTGGGGAAAGCCCGGACTATGTCCCGCTGGAGCACGGCGCGACGCTCGGGATCGGTCACTCGAGCGAACGCGAGCAGCGTCTGAGGAGCGTCGTCGAGGGCGCCCGGCTCGAAGACAACGTAGAAGTTGGGCTCGAATCGAGACCAGTCCACGCTCCGGCGGCTCGCGATGCGGGTACGGATCTCCCTGCCCTGGATGTCCCAGGTGATCCGGTCACCCACGCCAACCCCCAGGTTGCGCGCAACGTCGTCCTCGATCGAGATGCGGGGCAGTGGCGGGCCGTCCGACGCTCCCTCCGCCCCCGTGCCGCCTTCGTCGTCCCACCAGCGACCGGCCAGGAGCTCCTCGGCGTCGGTGAGCTCGGCGCGGTATGTGTTCCGATAGGTGCGCCGGAGGGCCCACCGTGACCGCCTCACCCCGACCGTGTCCGCCATGAGTTCGGCGGTGCGCACGTCGTTGATCGCGGCTATGCGGGCGGTGACGAGGGGAACCACCAGCGGCTCGCCCTCGCTGGCCTCGGCCACGAGATCCAGGACGTCGACCCGTTGCTCGGGCTGCAGGTCGAACAACAGCAGGTTGGGCTGATCGACGCCCTCGTCGAACGCGAGCTGGTTCCGCAGGTGGCCTTGGAGCAGCACGATGGATCCGATGAGGAAGGCGCCGAACCCGAGCGCCAGAGTAACGGCCACGGTCTGGTTCCGAGGCCGGAACAGGTTGGCCACCCCTTGGCGCACGGGATAGCTGGACCGCTTGGGGAAGTAGCGGCGCGTGAGGGCCATCAGGACTCGGGCGGCCAGCCAGAGCAGGAGCAACGTGGTGGCCAGCGCCGCCGCGAACCCCAGGCCCATTTCAGGCTCCGGCGCCTCCAGTACGCACAGGAACACGATGCTTCCCAGAAGCGCTGCATACGCAATCAGGCGATCGGGCCGGAGCCTGCGCCGCTCGGGCTCGAACCCACGACGGAGGGCCTGCAGCGGCGCCACGTCCCGCACCGCCAGGAGCGGGATGAGGGCGAAGATCACGGCCACCCACATGCCGAGCGCCAACCCCGCGCCTACCGCCTTGAGGTTGACGCTGGTGGCGATGTCGACGGGGAGCACCTCGGTCACGAACGCGGGAAGGAGTCGCTGGACCGCCAGCCCGAACACGACCCCCAATCCGGCACCGGCGGCGCCCAGGATGGCCGCCTGGACCAGGTAGGCGATGAACACCGTGCGCTGCCGAGCTCCGATGCAGCGCAGCACGGCCACGGAGGTGAGCTTGTCCTTCACATACACATGGATCGCGCTGGCCACGCCGATCCCGCCCAGGAGCAGCGCAGCCAGGCCGATGAGCCCCAGGAAGCGCCCGAGGATCTCGGTCCCCTGGGTCAGGTCGTCGGCTTGCTCGGCGGCGGTCGTCGCCTGTACCGACTGCGAGCGAAAGAGCGTTCGGTAGGTGTCGTCCACCTCCTCGCCATCTACCGCCTCCGGAAGGCGAAGGAAGAGGTGATAGCGGGCGAGGCTGCCGAACGTGAGGAGGCCAGTGGCCTCGAGCTCGCTGAGTGGAAAGTAGATGCGCGGGCCCACCGCGGCCTGGAAGCCGAGGTCCGTGGGAAGTCCTGCCACGGTGCCGGCGATCGTGAACCGGGACTGTCCGACGGAGACGGTGTCGCCGATCTCGAGGTCGAGCTGGATCAGCACGGCCTCGTCCACGAGCGCGGTCCCGTCATGCCCCAGCCGCTCCCACTCCCCCGCAGGATCGGTCGTCACCCTTCCGTAAAAGGGGAACCCGGGCTCGACTGCCCGGATCTGGAGCAGCCGCGTGGCCTGCGACCGGTTGGCGAACACCATCGACACCAGGTCGGTGACCTCCGCCACGTCGGCCCCGACGCCAACGAGCGAGTCGACCACGGCGCGCACCGAGTCCGAGTGGGCCGAGCCGCGGCTGAAACGGAGGTCCGCTCCCAGGATCGAACGGGCCTCGTTCTCGACGGAGCGCGTCACGTCGTCGCGGAACGAATGGATGGCCACGAGGGCGCCCACCCCGAGCGTGATCGACAGCATATAGACGCCGATCTGGCGGGCGCTGGAGCGGCCTTCCCGCCACGCCAGCTTGAGGGAGAACGGGATTCTCAAGGGCCAGCCACGGGCCCGGCCGGGGCCGGATCCACCCGGTCGTCCGACACCACTCTGCCGCCATGCAGCCGGATCACGCGCCGGGCACGATCGGCGAGGGACATGTCGTGCGTGACGAGCACCAGGGTGGTGCGAGCCTCCCGATTGAGCTCCTCCATGAGCTCGATGACCGTGGCGCCCGTTTCGGCGTCCAGATTTCCGGTGGGCTCGTCGGCGAACAGGATCTTGGGCTCGTTGGCGAAGGCGCGGGCCAGGGCCACACGCTGCTGCTCCCCGCCGGAGAGCTGCGCCGGATAGTGGTCCAGCCGGTCCCCGAGTCCCACGCGCTCGAGCAGCGAGACCGCACGGTCGTGGGGACCCGCTCCATTGCGGCCCGGGCGCGCACCCCGGAGCTCGATCGGCACCAGCACGTTCTCGAGGGCGGTCAGCGTGGGCAGCAGGTGGAACGTCTGGAAGACGAAGCCTACGTTCTCGGCCCGAAACTGTGCGCGCTCGTCTTCGGTAAGACGGGTCAGATCTTGTCCGTCGAGCAGGACCGTGCCGGCCGATGGCTGGTCGAGTCCCGCCAGCAGCCCGAGGAGCGTCGTCTTGCCACTTCCGGAGGGACCCAGGATGGCGACGAACGCCTCCGGATCGACCTCGAGGTCCACGTCTCTCAGCACCGTCAGCGGACGACCGCCACTCGTGTACGTCTTACCCAGACCCTCTGCAACGATCATCATGGTGCGCTTGACGCTGGTCCTCCTGCTTGCCCTGCTGCTCGGAGCCTGTGGCTCCGGTGATTCCGGCCCCGACGTGGTACGCTCGGGGTCGCCCGAAGTTGCCTCGGCCATCGGCGGAAACGACTCCCGAACCATCGACCGCACAGGTTGGCCGCGAGTGCTGTTCCTGGGCACCAGCCTCACGGCCGGAATGGGGCTCGACGACCCGGACACGGCCTTCCCTGGGCGAGTGCAGCACAAGATCGACTCGGCGGGACTCCGCTACGAGGTGGTGAACGGCGGCGTGAGCGGGGACACGAGCGCCGGAGGGCTGGCGCGGCTGGATTGGCTTCTCGATGGAGACCTGCGGGTGCTCGTGCTGGAGCTGGGCGCCAATGACGGGCTCCGCGGCCTCGACACCGACGCGCTCCGCACGAACCTGAGCGAGATCATCCGACGGACGCGTTCGGAGTATCCCGATGTCCGGATCATCCTTGCCGGCATGGAGGCGCCCCCCAACATGGGCACCCGCTATGCCGTGGACTTCCGGCTGGCGTTTCGCGAGGTCGCGGAGCGGGAAGACGCCGTGCTCATCCCGTTCCTGTTGGACGGCGTGGCAGGCGTACCCGAGCTCAACCAGGACGACCGCATCCACCCCACCGCCGGGGGACATGAGATCATCGCGGGCATCGTGTGGGAGGTGCTGGAGCCCCTGTTCCGGACCATCCAGGGCTGAACCGTCCGCGTCGATCACGTAAGTGTGCGGGTAGGGCCGCGACAGGTTCGATCCGCAGAGTCAAGCGGATCACCTTCGAGCTGCGCAAGCTCAGCGAACCCCCTCGTCGGATCGGGTCGTCGGGAGAGGACGCCTCACCCCGCTGAACGATTGGCCGCTCGGTGACCGCGAGTGCCGGCCGGCTCCGCCCTGGAACGGGCAGCATCCCCGGAGGACCGCGGCCACCGCTCGGTCAGACGCTCCCTGAGCCGCCCCCTGACCCGATAGGCGCGCATTTTCGCCGCCGCCTCGGAGACGCCGAGGCGAGCAGCCAGCTGACGATGCGGTGCCCCATCGAGGAGATGATCCACCACGATCTGGTCCTCGCGGCTCATGCGGACAACCGTGTCCCAGAACAGCTCGACGAGGGGGGAACTCGTGGCCGTGGTCGGCTCGGTGGGGTCGGATTGTGCCCCGACGGCAGCGTGTCGCCCGGGATCGAGCGGCACACAAGGGATGCGCCGACTGCGCGCACGGAGGTGCGAATTGAGGAGGTTTCGCGCGATGCCATAGAGCCAGACGGTGAAAGACCCCCGCTCCCGGTCCCAGCGCGAGAGGGAGAACAGGACCTGAACGCGGAGCTCTTCGCGAAGGACCTCCTCGTCCGCTGCCGAGATCACGTAGCCGCCTTGCCGGACGGCCGCGCGCACGAGCCCCTCGATGCGATCGAGGAGCCGGGCACACGCGCGCTCGTTCTTCTCGATGACCTGCTCGACGAGCGATGGGTCGGGGAAGTCCATGGATCTCTCCCAGGGCGAGTTCAACCTGTTCGAGTGGAAACCTCCCGGAATCGAGGGAGCCTCTGGGTACGTTGGACTACGTAGGGGGCTCGGACGGTCGACGTAGGGGAGATCCTACGAGTGCGCGCCCGAACCCGGATCCCTAGCTTCCCGGCCGCATCTCAACCCCGGGGCACACCGACGATCGGGCGGCGCGGGGCCGACTCGCACGAGGAGACTATCGGATCATGAACCGTCGACCCGTTGGCGCCCTGTCGAAGATCCTGGTGCTCCTGGTCACCTCCGCGGTGCCGCTGCCGCTGGTCGGGCAAGGCCTGCCGAGAGCCATACCAGCGGATGTCGGCCTGTCACCAGAGAGGCTCGAGCGCCTGTCGGACGCGCTGGAGAGCTATGTAGACAACGGTCGTTTGGCTGGAGGCGTAGCTCTCGTCGCCCGGCATGGTAAGGTGGCTTACGTGCACAGCTTCGGAAGCCGAGACGTCGAGTCCGGTCTTCGCATGACCGAGGACGCGATCTTCCGTATCGCCTCCCAGACCAAGGCGATCGTGAGCACCGCCATCTTGATGCTTCAGGAAGAGGGTCTTTTGCTGATCTCGGACAGAGTGTCCAGATACCTGCCGGAGTACGGCGAGACGACCGTGGTCGAGGACGACGGGAACGGCGGCTTCGACGTCGTGCCCGCCGCCCGTCCCATTACCATCCGCGACCTCCTCACGCACACGGCCGGCGTGGCATACGGAGGCGGCGTCGGAAGCGAGCTCTGGGAGGAGGCCGGGATACAGGGCTGGTACTTTGCCGACCGGGCCGAGCCGATCCGCGAGACGGTGCGTCGCATGGCCACGCTCCCGTTCCCCGCCCAGCCGGGAGACCGGTACGTCTACGGCTATTCCACGGACATCCTGGGGGCCCTGGTCGAGGTGGTCTCAGGTGAGCCGCTGGATGAGTTTCTAGAGCGCCGGATCTTCGAGCCGCTCGGGATGACCAGCACCTTCTTCTACCTGCCGGAAGCCATCGACCGAACTCGGCTCGCCACGGTGTACTCGGCCAGCCCAGACGGGATCGTGCGTACGGACGACGTGAGTGCCATGGTCGGTCAGGGTGCCTATGTGGACGGTCCTCGCACGAGCTTCTCTGGGGGCGCCGGCCTGCTCTCCACCGCACCGGACTACGCCCGCTTCCTGCAGATGTTCTTGAACGGAGGGGAGCTCGACGGGGTCCGACTGCTGTCTCGCAAGACCGTGGAGTTGATGACGGTCAACCACGTCGGAGAGCTGCTCGGCGATGCGACTGGCTTCGGGCTGGGGTTCTCGGTCCTGCGCGACCTGGGGGCTCGCGGGCAACCGGGATCGGTGGGCGAGTTCGGGTGGGGAGGAGCGTACCACTCCACCTATTGGGCCGACCCGGTCGAGGACCTCCTCGTGGTATACATGACGCAGTTGATCCCGGCTGGCGGTCTGGATGACCACGCCAAGCTGCGCGCGCTCGTGTACCAGGCGATCATTGACTGAGGGGCCTGAGCCTACTCCCGACACCTCGAGCAGCGACGCCGTCATGCCCTGGATCCGCCAAGTCCCCGTCACCGAGGCCACCGGTTTGCTCAAGCGGCTGTTCGACGCCGCCATCGAGCGGGCCGGACGCGTTTGGCACATCGTGCACATCATGAGCGTCAACCCGCCGGTGATGGACACGAGCATGCGGTTCTATGCGACGCTCATGAAGGGACCGTCCCCGCTCAGCCGGGCGCAACGCGAGCTGTTGGCCACCGTCACGTCGGCCGAGCTCGACTGCTTCTACTGAACGCAGGCGCACGCGCACGACCTCCGGGAAGAGGTCCAGTTCGACACCGACGCGGCGGCGGACGAGTACGTGCACGCCGTGGCGCGGGACTGGCGGAGCGCCCCTCTCAGCCCGGTGGACCGCGCGCTCTGCGAGTTCGCGTCCAAGCTCACCGAGCGGCAGGAAGACATGGGTCCCGACGACCTGGAGGCGCTCCGCAGCCATGGCCTGGACGACCAGGCCATCCACGATGCGGCCCAGGTGGTTGGGTACTTCAACTACATCACTCGGGTGGCGGACGCGCTGGGTGTGGAGCCCGAGGAGTTCATCTCGCCGTGGGGCGAGTCG
This sequence comes from Gemmatimonadota bacterium, assembly GCA_024638305.1. Classification (GTDB taxonomy): domain Bacteria; phylum Gemmatimonadota; class Gemmatimonadetes; order Longimicrobiales; family Gaopeijiaceae; genus JAHEKN01. The sequence goes on from JAHEKN010000045.1 coordinate 22,039, forward strand.
GGAACCGAGGGCTAGCTCCGCGCGGCGGACCCGACGCCCGTATGAAGGCGTAGGACGAATGTCACGGTCTCCGAACGCCCGGGGCATCCTGTTCCTGGGAAGTCCGTCCCGGCCGCGCCAGGGGCCGTCCCAGGCTGGGAGTTACGGATGAAATCGTGGATTCGTCGTATTCGGGGCGCGATCGGCATCGGACTGACCTGGGCCGTCGGATGGGCGCCCATCGGCGCGGTCTTCGGTCTCGTGCTCGGCACTCTCCTGCCCGGTGCCCCCATCCCGCTGGGGACGGTCGCCATCATCAACGCGACGGCGTTCGGCATACTCGGCTTCGTGGGCGGAGGGATCTTCTCGACGGTCCTGCGTCTGGCCGAGGGACGCCGACGATTCGACCAGCTGTCGCTGCCCCGCTTTGCCGGCTTGGGTGCACTGGGAGGTCTGCTGCTCGGCGGGCTTGCGGTTGCGACCGGCATGTGGGGCGTGGGATTCGGAGGCGTGGGTGCGGTCCTCGTCGGCGTGGCGACGCTCCTAGGCGCCGGATCCGCCGCAGGGACCTTGGCGCTCGCCAGGCAAGCCGACGACCGGGAGCTGCTCGAGGAGGGACATCGGGCCGCGGAGGTGGGCCTCAGCGATGGGGAGGCTCGCCGCCTCCTGGGAGATTCGAGATAGAGGACCGGGCGTTCGCCGCCGAATCCGAAGCCCAACGAACTCCTGCGCCCGAATGACTACCCGCCTCCATGACCTGCGGGTGATCAGTCGGGATGCAGGAGCAGACAGGTGAGGCGAGGCGACTGAGGCGTACTCAGGTACGCCGCAGGGAGCCGAATCCGAAGCCCAACGAACTCCTGCGCCCGAAAGAGCGCCCGCCTCCATGACCTGCGGGTGATCAGTCGGGATGCAAGAGCAGGCGGGCGAGGCGAGGCGACTGAGGCGTACTCAGGTACGCCGCAGGGAGCCGAATCCGAAGTCCAACGAACTCCTGCGCCCGAATGACTACCCGCCTCCATGACCTGCGGGTGATCAGTCGGGATGCAAGAGCAGGCGGGCAAGGTGAGGCGACTGAGGCGTACTCAGGTACGCCGCAGGGAGCCGAATCCGAAGCCCAACGAACTCCTGCGCCCGAAAGAGCGCCCGCCTCCATGACCTGCGGGTGATCAGTCGGGATGCAGGAGCAGACAGGTGAGGCGAGGCGACTGAGGCGTACTCAGGTACGCCGCAGGGAGCCGAATCCGAAGCCCAACGAACTCCTGC
>JAHEKN010000046.1 GCA_024638305.1 Gemmatimonadota bacterium
ATGCGGCGCGCCTTCGGCCTGATTACCGAGGGCGCTCCCCTGCAGCAGGTGCTCGAGGGCATCACGGCGGCAGTGGAGCACTATTCCGTGACCGGGATCTACGCCTCGATCAACCTCCTGGACGGGGAGGCGAGGACCCTGAGGCACGTAGCGGCACCCAGCCTGCCAGACGAGTACAACGCGGCAATCGATGGCCTCGCCATCGGGCCCGAGGTGGGGTCGTGCGGCACAGCGGCCTATCACAACCGATCCATCGTCGTCACCGATATCGCGACCGACCCGCGCTGGGCCCCCTTCAAGGACCTGGCGCTCGCGCACGGCTTGCGGGCCTGTTGGTCGACACCGATCCCGTCCCAGAACGGTGATGTTCTGGGCACCTTCGCGCTCTACTACGATGAGCCCAAGGCACCAGAGCCGGATGAGGAACGCCTTGTGGCGATCGCCTCCCGGACCGCCGCGATCGCCATCGAGCGCCAGCGTGCACAGGAGCAGATGCAGCTGCTGCTCGAGCGCGAGCGTCGTGCCCGCGAGGAGGCCGAAGGGGCCAATCTGGCCAAGGACGAGTTTCTGGCAGTGGTCTCCCACGAGCTCCGAAATCCCCTGAGCTCGATCCTGGGGTGGGCACGCCTTCTTCAGGAGGCGGACCTCGACGAGGAGAGCCGAAGCCGGGGGCTGGCCACGATCGAGCGGAACGCGGAGAACCAGTCGCAGCTGATCGCGGACGTCCTCGACTTCAGCCGGGCGGCCACCGGCAGCTTGCGACTGGCACCGGAACCGGTGCTGCTGGACAAGCTGATCGAGAAGGCGCTCGACTCGCTCCGTCCCCTGGCCCGCGCCGACGGGATCTCTCTCGATTTCGTGGCTCGAGCGCCACTCGGGCCGGTCTCGTGCGATCGCGAGCGCATCTACCAGGTGGTGTACAACCTGGTCTCGAACGCCATCAAGTTCACGCCCGACGGCGGTCGAATCGACGTGGAGCTCGCCCTCGAGGGAGGCCAGGTCGTCATCCAGGTGCGGGACGACGGTGAGGGGATCGCCGAGGATTTCCTGCCCTACGTTTTCGACAGGTTCCGTCAGGCGGACAGCTCGAGCTCGAGGTCGTATTCCGGCCTCGGTCTGGGCCTGGCGGTCGTGAAGAGCCTGGTCGAGCTCCACGGCGGCTCGGTCGCCGCCGCAAGCGCCGGCATCGGCCAGGGCGCGACCTTCAGGGTGCGGCTACCGCTCGAGCCCGGCAGTACCGAGGTTGCCGCCGAGCGGCCGCTCGAGCGCGTCCTCGACGACGAGCAGGATCTGAGCGGGATACGCGTGTTGGTGGTGGACGACCAGCCGGACGCACTCGATCTCTTCCAGACGATTCTGGAACGCGCGGGGGCCGACGTGAACACCGCCGAGTCGGCCGCGGATGCGCTCAAAACCATCGGGGAAGCCCGCCCGCACGTGCTATTGAGCGACATCGCCATGCCGGGCATGAGCGGGCTCGACCTCCTGCGCCGGGTACGGGCCCGGACCGACTCGCTCGCCAGCCTCCCGGCCGCCGCCGTGAGCGCCCACGCACGTGAACGCGATCGCCATGGGGCACTGGCCTCCGGGTACGACCTGCATCTCTCGAAGCCCGTCGAACCCGACGAGCTCATCCGAGCGGTGAAATCGTTGGCACGCCAAGGTCGGTAGCAGGGCTGGCCGCGCACCCGAACATCTCCGCAACCCGGGCCTGGCGCACCTACGTCGCAGCCTCGAGAGGGGCGAGCCGGCGGAGCGCGGCGCAGGCCTGGGCCGAAGCGCGGGGTGTCCTCCTGGAGCCTCACGGCGGCGTACGCGGTGCTGGGACGTCCGACTAGGCCTCGGCCAGATGGGGCTGCCAGGGCACCAACGAGCGGGTGAGAAGCTTGAGGCCGCCGTTGATCGCGAGGCCGAGAACGGAGATCACCACCAGGGTGGCGTACAGGAGCTCGGTGCGCAGGACTTCCCAAGACAGCCAGACGAGCGCGCCCAGCCCCGTCTCGGCCATCACGATCTCCACCGTGATCGTGAGCAGCAAGGCCACGTTGGCCGCGAGTCGAAGCCCGGTCAGAATCATGGGGAGCGACGCCGGCAGCACAACGCGCGTGAACCGGGTCAGGAGCCTGGCGCCGTAGTTTTCGGCCACCTCGAGGTAGAGGGGGCTCACCTGCATCACGCCGGCCATGGTGTTGAGCAACATCGGGAAGAACACGGCGATTCCCACGATGATGATCCGCGAGGCCTCTCCGATTCCGAACATGATCATGACCAGAGGCAGGAGCGCGATCTTGGGCAGGGGGTGGACGGCCGAAACCAGGGGATCCGCGGCCCGCCGCAGCCTGGGCAAGCTTCCCATGGCCAGCCCCAGCAAGAGTCCCGGGACCGCGCCAAAGGCGAGTCCGGGAGCCCAGCGCAGCAGGGTCGCACCCAGGTGCGCCCCCATCTCCCCGTCTCGGAACGAGTCCATGAGGGTGGACAAAACGAGGCTCGGTGCGGGGAGAAAGAGCTGGGAGAGCAGTCCGGCCCGCGACCCGGCTTCCCAGGCCGCGAGCAGCGCGGCGGTCGCGACCCAGGCCGGCCAGCGCCCGTTGCCCGTCCGAGCACTCGGCGTGGTCCTCGACGGAGCCGTCATCCCGTGACCAGGAGGCCGGTGCGTACCTCGTCTTCGAGCAGGTCCCAGATGCGCTTCGTATAGGCCAGGCTGGCGTCGGCGTCACGGTCGCGATCACGGGGGCGCGCGAACGGGATGTCCAAGACCTCGCGAATGCTGCCTGGCCGCCCCGTCATCACGAGAACGCGGTCCCCGAGACGCACCGCCTCCTCGATGTCGTGCGTCACGAACAGCACCAGCTTGCGATCCTCGCGCCAGATTCGCAGCAACTCCTCCTGGAGAACCCACTTGGTCTGGGCGTCCAGTGACCCGAACGGCTCATCCATGAGCAGGATCGGCACGTCCGCCACGAACGCACGCGCGATCCCGACGCGCTGGCGCATCCCCACGCTGAGCTCGTGCGGGTACCGGCCCTCGAACGTTGCCAACCCCACTCGCTCGATGAAGGCGTGCGCCCGTTCCAGGCGGTCGGTCCTCGACACGCCCTGCATCTCGAGCCCGAACGCCACGTTGTCCAGCACGGTCATCCACGGAAACACCCCGTGCTCCTGAAATACCAGCGCGTTTCGAGGGGTGGCTCCGGACGTCCCGCCCTGGAAGAGAATCGAGCCGGCGGTCGGTCGCAGAAGGCCCGCGATGAGACGGAGCAGCGTGCTCTTTCCACACCCGCTGGGACCGACGATGCAGACGAACTCCGCGGGTCGCGCACGAAACGTCACTCCGTCGAGCGCAGCGAGCGCCCCCCCGGTCCCGTCGTAGACGTGCCCAACCTCCTCGCACGCCACGCCCACGGCTTCGGTGATCACGACGTCACTCGCACTCCCATCTGAACCAGTCGAGGGAGCCCGACCCTCACGAGTCCACTGTTGGTGCGGCCGACCGCATACTCGTTGTCGAGTAGGTTCTCCACCGAGACGAATGTCGTGACGAGCTCGGACCAACGCCGCGACACGCGGCCGTCCAGCACCAGGTGGCGATCGAGCTCGTTCTCGCTGAGGTCGTCGTCGAACGTGATACCCGACCATCTCGACGTCAGCGCGACCGACCAGGAGTTGGGGTCCACATAGGAAGCCTGGAAGGAGAGCTGCTGCCTGGGCGTCCGCGGTACTCGCAGCCCGACGATCTCGGGTCTCCCTTCTGCCTCGAGGATCTCGGTGGGATTGAACACGTGGCTCAAGGAGAGGGACCAGTTGGGCGCGGGTACCACGTGGATCTCGGACTCCAGCCCCACCGACCGTATGAGCCCCACGTTCTGATGCTGCAAGCAGGTTCCGCCGGCTGGGACGAACCCGCAGGGCTCCACCGTCCGCGGGCTTTCGACCACGGCGATGGTCGCGTCGATGACGGCTTCTCTGACGCGGGAGTAGAAACCTGTGAAACGTCCCGTCACCGTCTCCGAGAGTACCACGTCCACGCCCAGCTCTCCGCCGACCATCCGCTCGGGCACGAGCTCGTGGTTTGGCGCGACGACGACGTTGCCGGTGGCTCTGAACGGCTTGTAGAGCTCGTGGACGGTCGGCGCCCGGAACCCGGTGTACACCGACCCTCGGACCGTCGCGCGGTCCTGGGCCCGGTAGCTGAAGCCGCCACTGACGTCGAAGCTCCACCGTGAGTTGTCGTCGTAGGCGTCGTCGACCGACGCGTCGCCCGTGGCGAGACTGGACTCGACCAGGAATCCGGCTGTGTTGCGTGTGAGGTTGAGCCGCCCTCCCAGGAGCAACTGCAGCGCCTCTCCCACCGGAAACAGATCTTGCGCGTACGCTCCCGCCAGGACCTGCGTCCCGCCGGCGTTGCGGAAGTTCCTGAACTCGGAACCGGACCACACGTACCGCTCGTTGGTCTCGCCCACGATTCGGGTCACGTCGACGCCGGCCGTCAGCTCGTGCCCACCGACCGTGGCTCGTGCCCATTGCAGAGCCGCTCCGAGATCGCTCGACGGAACGTCGAACTGGTCGGTGGCGGGCCGTTCGCTGGCTCGGTCCTCGGACACCGAGCTGAACCGGGTCGAATAGTCGGTATCGGTGCCGAACAGCCTCAGGCTCCAGGCGTTGCCGTCCCCGGTAGTAAAGGAGGCCCGGGCCCCCAGAGTCGCGACCGACAATGCCGCATCCCTGAGCGCGGTGCCGGTTTTTCGATCCTCGCGGAAGTAGCTTCCATCGACGACCAGCGCGACCCGTCCACCGAATGCGTACTCGCCCTGACCCCGTATCGTGTAGTGGTCCGACCCCGATGGGCGGTCGACCGGCCCCTGCAGGTCGCTTCGCACCGGGACGTAGCCGTCCGTTTGGAAGTACTCGCCGTCGAGGCTCAGTCCGAGCTCGGCTCCGCGGTAGTCGATTCCGCCGGCGCCCTTGACCGTTCCGAGCCCGCCCCCCTGAAGCGCGAAGCGACCCTCGTTCCGGGTCGGCCGGCTGGTAATGATGTTGATCACGCCCCCGAACGCCCTGTTGCCCCAGATACCCGCGCCGCCACCCCGCACCACTTCGATGCGCTCGACACTCGCGAGCGGAACCCGGCTCCAATGCACCCAGCCGGCAAAGGAGTCGTTGAGCGGGAATCCGTCGATGAGCACGAGTGTTCGGCTGGCCGCGTTGCCCCCGAGGCCCCGCATCGAGACGGACTGCGTGCTGGGGTGTCCCACCATCGTGGAGAACCCCCGCAGTAGGCTGAACCCCGGCAGAACCTTGAGGAGATCCCCCACCGAGCCCGCGGCCGAGACGCCCAGATCCCTCGGGCTCACGAGCGTGACGTTTACCGGAAGATCGCCCACGCGCCTCTCCGTACGCGTCGCCGAGACCACCAACTCGTCGAGCCGATGGACCACGTCCTGAACGTCGCGCTGGGCGGAAAGCGGGAGGGCCGCACCCCACGCGCAGAGGAGTGCCAGAGGCAGTGCCGTCGAACGTACCATCGGTTTCACGCCCGTCACGCTGTGAGTCATCGAGGCCCCGGTTCACTCCGGCCAGCTTGCCGCGCCCGCAGGCGCTCTCCGGCGCGCATGATGAACTCGGAATCGAGGTATTCGTCGGCCATCAGCATTCGGTCCAGGTGGCCCTTCTCGAGCGCCCATACCTGAAACCGGTCGACGCTGGCCGTGTCGATCGACCCGTCAGCGCGAAAAGTGGGCCAGCACATCGCCTGGAGCGTGGATCGGTCGTGCCCCAGTGCTTCCTGGAGGATATCCAGATTCCGCGGGGTCTTCCCCTCGGCGAGAAGCCGAACACCCTCGAGATAGGCCGTCAGGAACCGGACGCCCACGTCTCGCCTGTTCCGGAGCAGGTCCTCCCCGAAGGCAAAGAAGGAGAATTGATGGTTCCTCATGACGTGGCCCGCGCCGATCCAGGTTTGCACCGCACCCGACTGGATCGCCCGGGTGAGGAACGGCTCCGACATCGAGGCCGCGACGAGCGTTCCGGCCTGGAGAGCTTCGAGTCTCGACGCGTTGGGCACGTACACGGTCTCGAAGTCGGACAAATCGAGCCCCAGCTGCTGCAGGGCCCGTTCCGTGATGAACTCCAGAGTGGCGTCCCGGCTGACGGACATGCGCGGGCGCCTCCCGTCGAGGGTGCCCGCACCCAAGCCCGCGAGAAAATCGGGACGGGCGACCAGCGCGACGACATCGCACTCGCCGGGCACCAGCACTCCCTTGTCGGCAACGAGCCTCAGCTGTGCTCCCCTGGCGATCGCGTTCAGGAGTCCTGCCGTGACCGGCCTTGGGGTCACGTCCAGATCTCCGCGCACCAGCATCGGCAGGTCGGCGTTGGACTCGCGGAGCTGCACGAACTCGACATCGAGCCCCTCCGCCTCGAAGAGCCCTTCTGCCCGCGCGATCATGAGCGGCGCGTACCAGAGGAACGGGCGAATGGCCACCCGCAGCGCTTCGGGCGCGCCGTCGATCGCGCCAGACGAAGGGGCCCCCTCCGCGGATCCCGCGGTCCGTCCTTCCTCAGGGCTTTCGCAGGCCCAGATCAGGGGAGCGATGGCCAGCAGGGTCGCGGCGGCTCGGCGCGTCCCAGCCAAATCGGTGCCGCTGCGTGATGCCATCAGACGGGATCTCCAGCCTCTTCGAGCGAGGATGCCTCTCGCGCGCGGCTCGCCAGGTGAAGCGGCATCAGCTTCCCGCGATCGGTCCAAACCGGTTCCATGCGCTTCACGCGCAGCGTGCCTGCCTGACTCCAGACGGCTCGGGACAGGTCTCCGGCATGCCCCGCCCGGCCGAGTGCCTCCAACAGAACATCGATGACCGTCTCTTCGCTCTCGAGCTGCACACGTGGGCTAACGATCAGGCTGACCCGCGTGAACCCGCGCTCATCTTCCTCTTCTACGAACTGGTAATCGAGCGGCGATCCGCCGAAGCGGGACGGAAGGACCACCTCGAGGATGTGGATCAGATCGCTTCCGATCATCGTCATTCCCTCCCCGGTCAGCTTCCGGAAGCTGTGCGTGCCGAGCAGGTGGACGTCCAGGCCCAGATCCTCGTAGGGGCAGCCACAGGGCCGCTGCTCGACCACGCCGTAGTCGTCCGATTCGACGTTCAGGAGCAACTTGGGCGCAGTGTCGAGCAACGTGGTGAAGTGGAATGAGCTCACCGTGAGATCTGCGAATCCCGGCACCGATCGTGGGTACTGGATGAGCGCGAGGTTGCTCAGCAGAAGGTGCTGATCGTTGGGGTCCGCGGGGTTCATGCAGCGGTGCCCGACCGCTCCCACTTCCGTGAAGTGGTAGTTGGTGATGAGTTCCGCTCCGCTGGCTCTGATGGCCGCGACCTTTGCGGGCGTCGGGGGCTCGCCGCCCCCGGCGATGATGGCGCCGGTGAGGTCGATGCCGCGTTCTCGGGCCGCGAGCGCCACCCGGAGCGCCCGGCTCACCATGGTGCGAACGCCGCACCTGCCGTGCCTGGCGAGCGCGTCGCGAGCCCACTCCGCGATCACGTGGGCCTGGTCCAGCCCCAGGGGTTCCGGTTTCGGGAAGGGGGCTCCGGACGTGCGGGCCACCAGCCTGATCCCCCGTTCCGCCCAACGGAACTTCCAGTGGGGCCGCGCTCCGGCCCTGGAGACGGGCGTGAACCAGCGCTCCGGCACGTTGCCGGACGGGATGCGTCCGAGGACGCTGGCCGGCCCGTGCCCCGGTAGTCCGTCGAACCAGAGCGCCGTGGGTCGGCCCATGAATCCCTGGAAACAGTCCCCGATCAATTGGAGGGGGAGGCCGTCCGTCAGATGCTCGACGTCCATGAGGACCTGTCGGCTCGATCCCGTCGAGCCACCGGTCGAGACGCGGTAGTAGCGGCTGAGGAAGGGATTGTCGAAGTCCGCCGGTTCCGCGGGGATCTCACGCCCGCCCCTGACGATCGGAGCGTGACCCTTGAACTCCTCGAAGGTCACGTACACGCCGGCGTCGCGCAGCTCCAGAAGGGTGGGTTCGAGCCCGACCGCGATCACCCGGTTCTCGAGGTCTCCGAAGGTGCAGCCAGCGAGCCGAAAGAGCGCGCGATAGGGGCTCCGCGGATTCTGGAAGACCGCTCGCTCCACCAGGCCCAGGAAGCTCCGGTGACGGTCCCGGACACGGGCGCGTACGATCTCCTGGGCCCGATCCAGCGTCATGGGCGTGCGGATCAGCTTCGGAAGATCCCGGAGAAAACGGGCGTAGCTCCTCAGATCCGAGAGGGCTTTGACCACGTGACCGTTCCTTCGACGGGATGGACCCCCCGGTCCTTCGCACGACTCGCACCGGTTCGGCGCGACTCGGTGGGGACCGTCTCGACGTCAAATGTTTGCAAGAACCGGGCGCGGCGCCACTGCAGATCCGGTTCGGACGCGTTTGATCGCGACCGCTCGCTGAGCGCTGGGGCGCCCGATACCTTGCGCGCCGCTAGCGGCCCGAAGGACCATGGACATGAACGCGCCCCGGTCACCCCACGGTGTTCGAAGCGCTCCCTGCGGGAGGCAGACCCCGTGATCGTGAGCCACGAACACCGGTTCATCTTCATCAAGACCCGCAAGACGGCCGGCACGAGCCTCGAGATCAGCCTCTCCCGGTACCTGGGCCCGACCGACATCTGCACGCCCATCAGCGCCGAGGACGAGGCGGTGCGCAGGGAGCTGGGCCGGGGACCCCAGAACTTTCGGGGGCCGATCTGGCGGCACCGTCCGAGGGACCTGGGGCGGTGGCTGCGAAGAGGACACGCCAGCCTCTACTACAATCACATGCCGGCCTCCCGCGTGCGCGGACTGTTGGGGCCGCGCACCTGGGACGACTACACCACGTTCTGCTTCGAGCGGAATCCCTGGGACAAGGTGGTGTCCGCCTACTACTGGGACCACCGAAGGGACACTGCCGCCGGGCGCGAGCCGGGAACGCCGTTCAGCGATTACCTGAAGGGACGGAGGGGCTTGGACGTGCGCGACTACCCGCTTTACACGATCAGGGGACAGGTCGCAGTCGACCGGGTCGGGCGCTTCGAAAATCTCGCGGAGGACCTGCGCCAGATCTGCCTGCAGATCGGGATCGACTTCGACGGTTGGCTACCGGGAGCCAAGGGCGGGTTCCGGCCCCGGGATCGAGAGTACCGGGATCTCTACACTACGGCGGACCGAGAGCTGGTGGCTCGACGCTTTCGTCGGGAAATCGACCTGTTCGGCTATGTCTTCTAGCGGTGTGGTCGGGGCGGAGCGGTCGGGTCTTGCCTCGAAGCTATTCCGCCCCTCCCTCCAAGGCCCTGATCCGACCGCCGTGGTCCAGCAGAACGGTCCCGAAATCCACCTCGAAACGATCGAACCGGATCTCCAACCCACCCATACGATTCTCGAGTCGCTCGAGCCGTTCGTTGGTCATCGCCAGCCCCTCGGCGAGCGCTCGGATGTCGTCGCGCATGGCCTCGTGGCTCACTTCGAGTGACGTGAGGCGCCGTTCGAGCGCGTCGAAGCGTCCATCGACTTGGGTGAATTTCTTGCCCAAGAAGCCGATGAGCTCGGTGAATTGGTCTTGCGTCATGCGAGCGCGTCACGAGGTTGAAGCGAGCGAAGAATCTACGAGGCCCTCGGCCGCTCGACCATGTCAGCGTGGGACATGGGAGTAGGTGCGTGCGAGTCCGCCAAGGGCGTCCGTGAGGCGAGCTCGCCCGCCGGAGGGACCCCCTACGTCCGAATCCGTCGCTCTCCCGGCAGCGAAGGTCCGTGACCAGGCCGAATATTTCCTTCATTGGCGTCTGAGCTATGTCCTGAGCGCCCCATCTCGGAGAATGGAAATGCGATTGGATTGGAGATCGTTGTGCGGGGCAGCCGCTTTAGCGCTGCTTGCGGTTCTGTCGATGCCGGCCCAGCGCGGAGACGCCCAGGACCTCAAGTACACGACGACTACGACCGTGGAGCTGGGAGGCGCGATGGGCACTATCGCGTCCGTGATGCCAGAGCTCGGTGAACCCGTCCTTGAGACGACCTACCTCAAGGGGACCCGCATTCGGACCGACGTGGACGAGCGCTCCTCGGTGATGGATTGGGTTAGCGGCGACATGCTCGAGATCGACCACGTCGCTCGCACCTATGTCCGCTTCAACGTCTTCGAGATGGCGGAAGCGATGGCGGGAATGCTCGAGCAGGGCGTGGAGGCCGAACCGACCCGGGTTGAGCCCGAGGAGGCGGAGCAGACCGAGCCGCAGTTCGAGGTCCACTTCTCGATCGACCGAACCGGTGTGCAGCAGGTGGTGAACGGCTACGACGCCGAGCAGGCTCTGCTCGTGGTCGAGGTCGTACCCATCGTACCGCCGGAGGACGACCTCGAAGACGCCGGCGAGCTCGCGGTGGTCACGGAGCTCTGGCTGAGCACCGACTTCCCCGAGTACCAGCTCATGCGAGACATGCAGGCCGAGGCCGCCGAGCGTCTTCGGGAAAGCGGAGCCACCCAGAACATGTCGCAGTCGATGGAGGGTCTGGCCGAATCGTTCGATCCGCGGCTTCGCGAAGCCTGGCAGGAGAACCTGGAAGCCATGAAGGAGCTGGAGGGCACGGCGCTCAAGTCGACCGTGCACTTCGTGACCGTACCCATGGGAGTCGACCTCGATCGTGAGAAGGTTCTGGCCGAGGCCAATCAGGGTCTCGGGTCCGCGGTGGCCGGGGCAGCTCGGGAGGGTGTGCGCGACGCCGCACGCTCCGCGCTCGGCCGGTTCGGACGCCGTCAGGAAGAACCCGAGGAGCCGGAGCCAGCGCAGTCCGTGTTCATGCGCATCGTGACCGAGATCGGGGAGATCGAGACCGCGACTCTCGGTGACGACCTCTTCGCGGTCCCCGACGGCTACGCCGAGCAGCCGCTGGAGGGCCCCGTCGGTTCCTGACGGTCGGCAAGCGGGCCGCCGAACGGCGGCCCTGGTCGATCGATCTGGCGTTTCGCGTCCGCAGGAGGTCAGGAGTAGGCGGACGAGGCCGGGACTCGTCGAGGCGGATTTCACCGTCTAGTGTCACCTGGTACCGATGATTACCGGCACAGTCGTGACACAATTGGAGCGATCGGTCCGGGACTTAGACTCGGCCCCGTCAGCTCCCAGTCCGCCTGCGAAGCTCCTCGAACCAATTCGCGACTAGGTGGACCTCCCACTCGGTGACCAACTGCCCATCGAGCCGGAGCATCACGAACCGGCGATCATCGGGGCCGACATCGTACATCTGGTGGCGGCCGCTCGCTGGATAGTCGGAGGTTGAAAACAGCGCTGTCTGCTCTTCCCAACTGAACGTGGAGTCCGCTCCCGCGCGTATACGGACCGCGATCAACTCGTCGTCGAGGCTCTTGTAGAAGAGCTCGCGACCGGTCCGTCCCCAGACGGGCTCCAAACCCCCATTGAGCGAAACAAGATACCGACCGCCGGCCACGTCGGGGAACGGACGCACGTAGATCTCGTCCCGATCCGACTCGTCGGAAGCGTAGGCAAGCCACCTGCCATCGGGAGACAGAGCCGGCGACTGCTCGTTGGCGGCGGTCACGGCCAGCGGGGTCGGCTCTGTATCTATCCCGAGGCGGACAGCGTAGATGTCGTCCCCCTGTCCGCCTCCACCTGTGCGGTAGAGTACCCACGGGACTCCCCCCGAGTACGCTACTTCCTCGATCGCTACGTCCGCGCCCCACACGACGTCGGGAGTCCCACTCCCGTCGGCACGGACCCGCCATATCTCCTGCTGCCCCCTCCGATTCGAAATGAAGAGTAGGGCCCGGCCGTCCTCGACCCAGGCCGGCCTCCGGTTCCATCTCCCTTCGAACGTGACCCGTTGCGGCTGGCCTCCGTCCAACGACCTCACCCACAGATCGGCTCGTCTGTCGGAACCCTCCATCGAGAGGGCGAGTCGATCTCCCTCTGGAGACAGGGCGATACTGGTCGTGTTGATGGCGAACGGAACGCTCCAGCCCGGCTCGATCTCCACCGTGGAACCGTCCCTCCCCACCCAGACCGGTGTGGCCGTGCCGATCCGCACATCCCGTCGCCCGAAGAGAAGCGTGCCGTTCTCCGAGACGGCCGCTTGCACCTGACCTGCAGGAGCGACCGATACATCTGGGACCACAGTGACCAGGGAACCAGTGGTGTCGAGCGTCTCCAAATCGAACGGAGCGGCCACCAGGGCACCATCCGAGTGCCCGAAGATCACGTGCCCGTACGCGTACAAGGGCTGACTTCCATCCCGGAACAGCTCGCGAACCTGGCCCGTCTCGACCTCGAACAGCGCGATTGGAGAGTTGCTGCCGCCTGGGCGACGCTTGACGAACAGGACCCCCCTTCCGTTGGGGAGGAGATGGGGACGGGTCGCGTAGACAGTGTCGGAGTCCAGGAGAACCTCGGGATCCCCGCCTGAGCCATCCACCCGGTAGAGCGATCCACCGCGCTCGAACACGATGACGTCCTCGGCCCCCCAATGCGGTGCGGTGCCCTCAGCCACCGGAAGCGCCGCTCCCCCTGTCAGGGGCATCTTATTGATCTGATTCTCGCCTTCGATGCTGAAGGCCACCCACTCTCCGGTCGGCGAGATCGTGGGGTTGGTCCCAAACTCGGTGCCGTCAAGCCGCCGCCAGTCCAACTCGCCCGCTGACCGCACGTAGAGGGCCGGATCGCGACTTACGGACTCGTCGATGTGACCGGCCACGAACCACCGTCCGTCCGGAGAAACCGCGAGTCTCACTCCTGCGGCACCGGAGAGATCGAGCCCCGTTAGCTCGGCCTGGATCGCGACGCCGCGCTCCGCGGACGGTGGGCGGCCCAGCCAACCCCAGGCGGCCAGCGCGGCGAGTCCCAGGACGGCGATCGCGAGCCCCAAGACGGCCCGGGTGGACGGGCTAGGCCGATCGACCCCGGGTGTCTCCGCGACACCCGACGGGCCCGCGGCCGTCTTCGCTGCTGGCTCGGCCGGAGTGTACGCAAAACTGGCATCTGCGAGCGCATCAGCGAACGCGCGGGCGGTCTTGAACCGGTCGGCCGGAAGCTTCTCGATGGCCTTCGACACCGCTCCGGCAACGTTTGATGGGACCGTTCGCCGACGCTCCGAGACCGGCCTCGGCTCCTCGACCAGGATCTTGACCAATACGCTCTGGGCGGTGGGGCCAGCGTGCGGCGGCTCCCCCGCCAACATCTCGTAGAGCACGCAGCCCACAGAGTAGATGTCGGAGCGTGCGCTCAATTCGCGGTCCGCGCTCGCCTGCTCGGGGCTCATGTAGTGGGGCGTCCCCAGGCTCATGCCCGTCTCGGTTAGCCGTCCCCCTCCGGCTGCCGAGATCGCCAGGGCGATTCCGAAGTCGGCCACGACGGGACGGCCGTCGTGGAGCAGGATGTTTGCCGGCTTGATGTCCCGGTGGATGACATCGTGCCGGTGGGCGTAGTCCAAAGCGTCGGCCACGTCCCGCGCGATCCGCACCGACTCCTCAACGCCGAGCTGCGTTTCGCGGTCGAGCTTCTCGCGGAGCGTCTCGCCCTCGATGTAGGGCATGACGTAGAACAGAAAACCGTTCGCATGGCCCGAGTCGTAGAGCGCTAGGATGTGGGGGTGCTGCAGGTTGGCGGTCGTTTTGATCTCGGCCAGGAACCGGTCCGCACCAATGACGGCAGCGAGCTCGGGCCTCAACACCTTGATCGCCACATGCCGATCGTGACGGAGGTCGCGGGCCAGATAGACCGTGGCCATCCCGCCTGCTCCCAGCTCACGCTCGATGCGGTAGCGGCCCTCGAGGGCGGCGTTCAGACCGGATTGAGGATCGGACACGAGGCGCCCTCGACATCGGGGACCGGGACAGAGGCCAAGATCCGAGGCGCAGACGATGGGACGCAAGCGGCCGTGCGACAGCCACGACCACCGGTGTCGTCAGACCACTCCAGACGCCCGCATTTCGGATGCAGGAGTAGGCGGACGAGACGGCCCGACTGAGGCGTACTCACAAGTACGCCGCAGGGAGGGAAGTCCGAAGCCTGACGACGCCCCACGCCCAGACCCCCGGTGCCTAACGCCGAGTATTTCGGATGCAGGGGTAGGAAGGCGAGGCCGGGCGACTGAGGCGTACCCAAATGGTACGCCGCAGGGAGAACGGTCCGAAGCCTGACGCCGCCCTGCGCCGAAAGACGAAGGCGAGATGCCGGGGGTGGGACTCGAACCCACACGCCCCAAAGGACACCAGATTTTGAGTCTGACGCGTCTACCGATTCCGCCACCCCGGCATGTCCGCCTTCCAGCGGACCCGAAGGATAAACCCGGTCCGACTCACCGCTCAACAGGCCGCCCCGAGCCCTCCCGATGACGGGGCGTCTTGGGTAGGTTGAAGAACCGGTCGCGGCAGGCGGGGGAGCGGAGCGTTCCCGGTCCCGGCAGCCCTGTCTCGACGACCCCGCCACCCTGACGGCAGGAACCCTCCGTGTCCTCTGCATCGGCCTCGCATCCGGACCCCTTCGGCGCCCTCACCACCATCGATCTGAGCGAGGGCTCCACGTCCTTCTACCGCCTGGGCGTGATCGAGGAGCGCGGGCTCGCGTCCCTCGACGCCCTGCCCTTCTCCATCCGCGTTCTGCTCGAGAACGCGCTCCGCCACGCGGGCGGCGGCTACGTGAACGAGCGCGACGTGGAGCAGGTTGCGGGCTGGACCCCGACCAACGCCGGGGCGGACATCCCCTTCATGCCCTCCCGAGTGGTGCTCCAGGACTTCACGGGCGTGCCGGCGGTGGTGGACCTGGCGGCCATGAGGAACGGCCTGCAGGCGATGAGCGGAGACCCGGCCCGCATCAACCCGGTGGTCCCGGCCGATCTGGTCATCGACCATTCGGTGCAGGTCGACTACTTCGGGAGCGCGGCGGCCTTCCAGCTCAACGTCGACAAGGAGATGGAGCGGAACCGGGAGCGCTATACGCTCCTCCGCTGGGCCCAGGAGGCGTTCGACAACTTCCGCGTCGTGCCGCCGGGAACGGGCATCGTCCACCAGGTCAACCTCGAGTACCTGGCGTCGGTCGTTCATCGCCGCCACGAGGGCGGGACCTGGCTGGCCTACCCCGACACCCTGGTCGGCACCGACTCGCATACGACCATGATCAATGGGCTCGGGGTCGTCGGGTGGGGCGTGGGGGGAATCGAAGCGGAGGCGGTGCTCCTTGGCCAACCCTATTACATGCTCCTGCCCGAGGTCGTGGGCGTGAAGCTCACGGGGCAACTGGAGGAGGGGGCCACCGCGACCGACCTGGTCCTGGCAGTGACGGAGCTCCTCCGCCGCCACGGCGTGGTGGGCCGGTTCGTGGAGTACTACGGCTCTGGTCTTTCGGGCCTCTCCCTGGCGGACCGCGCCACCATCGCCAACATGTCGCCCGAGTACGGCGCCACCATCGGGTTCTTCCCCGTGGACGACGTGACGCTGCGCTACCTGCTAGGCACGGGCCGCTCGGAAGCGCTCGTCGAGCGGGTCGAGCGCGTCTCCAAGGAGCAGGGGCTCTTCCGCACCGACGCGACGCCGGACCCACGGTTCACGTCGACGCTCGAGCTCGACCTTGCCACGGTGGAGCCCAGCGTGGCGGGCCCCAAGCGCCCGCAGGACCGGATCCCGCTCACGCGTCTCCGCAAGCAGTTCGGCGACGACCTGCCCGGGCTGCTCCCCCACGGCGTGACGCTCCCGGAGCCGACCACGGCGAGCTCGCCCAGCGACATGGAGTCCGAGGGAGGCGTGGCCATCGCCAAGGCCGCCCCTCCGGCGCGGTCGGCCTCGTTCGACTACAACGGCCACGACTGCACCATCCAGGACGGCTCGATCGTGATCGCGGCCATCACGAGCTGCACCAACACGTCCAACCCGTCGGTGATGGTGGGCGCCGGCCTGGTCGCCAAGCGCGCGGTCGAGCGCGGGCTCACCGTGCCGGCGTACGTAAAGACGAGCATGGCCCCGGGCTCCAAGGTCGTCACCGACTACCTGAACGCGTCCGGGCTGCTGCCCTACCTCGAGAAGCTCAACTTCCAGGTGGTCGGCTACGGATGCACCACCTGCATCGGCAACTCGGGCCCGCTGCCGGAGCCGGTCGCCAAGGCCGTTGTGGACCGTGGCCTGGTGGTGGCGTCGATCCTCAGCGGAAACCGGAATTTCGAGGCCCGCATCCACTCACAGGTGCGCGCCAACTACCTGGCCTCGCCGATGTTGGTGGTGGCCTTCGCCCTGGCGGGCCGAATCGACATCGACGTCTACAACGAGCCGCTGACCCACGATCCGGACGGCAACCCGGTCTTCCTGTCCGATCTATGGCCGTCGCCCCGGGAGATCCGCGACACGGTCACGGCCTCGCTCCGACCCTCGATGTTCGAGGAGCGCTACGGCGAGGTCTTCGACGGCGACGAGAGCTGGCGGGCGCTGCCGCTCCCCGAGGACTCCACGCTCTACGAGTGGGACTCGGCGTCCACCTACATCCGGAACCCTCCGTTCTTCGAGGGCATGGGGGCCGAGCCTCCGGCCCTCGCCGACGTCCGCGGCGCCAGGGTGCTGGCACTGCTCGGCGACACGACTACGACCGACCACATCTCTCCCGCCGGGGCTATCCCCAAGGCGGAGCCGGCGGGTCTCTACCTGCAGGAGCACGGTGTCGAGCCCCGCGACTTCAACACGTTCGGGTCCCGACGCGGGAATCACGAAGTGATGATGCGCGGCACGTTCGGGAACGTTCGCATCAAGAACCGGCTGCTCGACGGGAAGGAAGGCGGGTACACCCGCCACCTACCCACGGGTCAGGTCATGCCCATCTTCGACGCGGCCATGCGGTATCGCGAGGCTCGCATCCCGCTCGTTGTGCTCGCGGGCAAGGAGTACGGCACCGGAAGCTCACGCGACTGGGCGGCCAAGGGCACGGTGCTGCTCGGAGTGCGGGCGGTGATCGCCACGTCGTACGAGCGCATCCACAGGAGCAACCTGGTGGGGATGGGGGTTCTGCCGCTCGAGTTCCCGGCCGGCCAGTCGGCCGAGTCGCTCGGGCTCCGGGGAACCGAGGTGTTCGACATCGTCGGGATCGCCGAGGGGCTAGCGCCCGGAGGAAGCGTCCGGGTGACGGCCACCTCTGAGGATGGCGAGGAGGTGGCGGAGTTCGACGCCCACGTGCGGCTCGACTCGGACGTCGACCTCGAGTACTACCGGAACGGCGGCATCCTGCACACGGTGCTCCGCAAGATGGCCGCGGGGGAGATGTAGCGGACTACTCGGGCGGCTCGTGGGGTTCCGCACGCCGCATGGCGGCGGGTCTCCCCAGGACCTCCGAGGCCACGACCGCGCGCCTGAGGCCCTCGCGGCCCCGCATACCCAGGATCCCCCTGCTAGCGCGCACGCGCCCGGCGTTTCGGCGCGCGCGGGCCTTGGCCATCGCCATCTCCACGCGTGAGTGCTTCGCGTGGTCCACTTCCGTGATGCCGGGATCGGCCGCGTCCATGTGCTCCACCCGATCGACCGCCGTGAGCCCGGCCGCCGCCCGCGCTTCCGCGCGCTGCTTGATCGTGAGGCTGCGCATGGGCTGAGTCCGGATCCGCGTCCCGGAGGGACGGTCCGGCGCGGGCTGAGCCCTCGGCTTCGTTGGGGCCGGAGGTGGCGGCGGCGGCGCGGGCAGGGCCACGGGCTCCGGTGGCTGCTGCTCGACCGGACGACCCCCGCGCGCCAGCACCTCGATCAGCTCCCAGACGTCCTTGGGGACCTGTGGCTCCCTATCCATGCTCTGCGGCCGCCGCTCCGGTTCCGGCGGGGCCTGGTAGGGCTCAGGGGCGGGTGGCGCCTCGAGCGTGGCCGTGCCGACCTCCGGAGGCGCGTCCCATCCGAAATCCTCCTCACCTTCGCGGTCCGCGGCCTCCGCCATCCGCTGGCGCCGCTCTTCGATCAGGACGCGGCGCTTCTCCTGCTCCTTGCGCTTCTTCCGGCTGCCGGAGCTGAAGACGTAGATCAGGAAGCCCCAGACGAGCAGGGGGATCAGTTCCTCCACGGACTAGTTCCCCGCGACGTCGCCGTCGTCCCCGGCGATGGCCTTACGCATCGACGTATCGGACTCGATGTTCCGATACCGCATGTAGTCCATGATGCCGAGGTTGCCGCCGCGGAACGCCTCGGCGATGGCCTGGGGAATCTGGGCCTCGGCCTGCACCAAGGCGGCGCGCATCTCCTGCACACGGGCGAGCATCTCCTGCTCGTTGGCGAGCGCCATCGCGTGCCGCTCCTCCGCCTTGGCCTGGGCGATCTTCTTGTCCGCCTCGGCCTGATCGATCTGCAGCTCCGCCCCGATGTTCTTGCCCACGTCGACGTCCGCGATGTCGATCGACAGGATCTCGAACGCGGTGCCGGAGTCGAGGCCTTTCTCGAGCACGGTCTTCGAGATGTTGTCCGGGTTCTCGAGCACGTCCTTGTGGGACGCGGCGGACCCGATGTTGGAGACGATTCCCTCGCCGACCCGCGCGACGATGGTCTCCTCGCCCGCGCCACCGACGAGCCGATTGATGTTGGCCCGCACGGTCACCCGGGCCACCGCGATGAGCTGAATCCCGTCGCGCGCCATCGCCGCCACTCGGGGCGTGGTGATCACCTTCGGGTTCACCGAGACCTGTACGGCCTCGAACACGTCACGGCCTGCCAGGTCGATGGCCGCCGCCTGCTGAAACGTGAGCTCGATGTCCGCCTTGTCGGCCGAGATCAGGGCCCGCACCACGCGGCTGACGTCACCGCCGGCGAGCACGTGGGCCTCGAGCTCGTTGGGCGCCAGGAACAGTCCGGCCTTGGTGGCCGAGATCAGGGGCCGGACGACCCCGGCCGGACTCACCTTGCGGAGCCGCATGCCGATGAGCTGCCCGATCTTGATGCGCACGCCGGAAAAGACCGCCTCGATCCACAACCGGACCGGCACGGCCCATAGGAGCACCATCACGAAGGCGATGATGCCCAACAGGATGAAGATCGAGGAGCCGAGAAGGAGTTCGGATGGCATCAGAGGTCTCTCACGTTGGGGTCAAGGTCCCGCCCGGCCGCGCTTCCGTCCCCGGACGAAGGGCGCCGCGTTCGATCAAGTGGAGCGCTCGGGGACCGGCCGCACCACGTGCCTGTACCCCTCAGCCGTGACGATCTCGATCGGGCTCCCCTGCTGCACCCACCCGGTGTCGGCGACCACGTCGAGCCGCTCGCCGTCGAACAGCCCGACCCCTGAGGGCCGAAGCGCCGTCACCGCCACGCCAACCTTGCCGATCAGGTCCGCACGCGCCGGCCCGGAAATGTAGCCCGTCTCGCGGTCGGTCGCTGTATCGAGCAGGATCCCTCGTTCGGCGAGGCGCGCGCTGTACGGCAGATGGCGGAGCAGCGCCCAAGCCGTGACGATCACCATGAGGAGCGTCGCGGTAACGACCCCGCCCGCCTGGGCGAAGTCGGCCATGGTGGGGAGACCGCCCAGCAGGCTCATGAAGAGCCCGCCCAAGACCCCGATCACCCCGAGCACACCGAACACCGTGAAGCCCGGAGCCACGAAGGCCTCGACGAGCAGGAACGCCACGCCCGCACCGAACACCAGGAGGTCCTCCCAGCCGGCGAGGCCCAGGATCAGGTGGGAGCCGAAGAACAGGGACAGCGCCAGGAAGCCGGCGGCGCCCGGAATCCCGAGTCCGGGCGTCTTGATCTCGGCGATGAGGCCGAGGAAGCCCAGCGACAGGAGGAACGGGGCCACCACGGGGTGCGAAAGAAAGCGCACCAGCGCTTCCGCCCAGTTGGTGGTCATGGCGACCTGACGTGCACCCCGCTCGACGCCGATCCGCTCGAGGGCGCCCGGGAGGTCGGCCACTTCCTCGGCGTACCCGATGCGGACGGCCTCCTCGGTCGTGAGCGTGAGCAGGCGACCCGCCTCCACCACGCCCTCGATCTCGATCGACTCGTCGACCATCGCCTCGGCCACGGCGGGATCGAGGCCGGCCTCCTCGGCCAGCGCCCGCATCTCGCTCCGCATGGCGGACACGATCTTCTCAGGAGCCTTCTCGCCCTGCCCGGTGACGGGCGTGGCGGCTCCGATCACCGACCCCGGCCGCATGTAGATCCGGCTGGTCGAGAGCGAGATGAGCGCCCCGGCCGAAAATGCGCGACGATCGATGAACGCGTAGACCGGCACCCCGGAGTCGCGCACGGCGTCGGCGATCCTCTCGGCCGCGTCCACCCGCCCGCCCGGCGTGTCGATCTCGAGCAGGATCGCGACGGCGCCTTCGGCCTCGGCCGTCCGGATGCTCCGTTCGACGAACGGGGCCAGGCCGAGCTCGATCGTGCCGGTGATCGGCACCCGGTACACGGGGCCGGAGGCCGTTTGCGCGGTCGTGAGCGACGCGACCACGGGAAGCGCAATACCCAGAACCAGGGCCGATCGAAGGGCTCTCATCGTTCTCTTCCGCTGTGCGGTGCACCGGGGCGGCAGCCGTGCGGCTCAGCGCCGTTTCCTGAAGTACGAATCGAACGTGGAGATTCTTCTCGGGTGGCGATCCGCGCAACCGGCGGCTCGACCGGCTCGCGCGGGCGCACTGCGACGTCACATCGTCGAGTACGCAATCCGGACGTGCGGTGGCTCATCCGCGCGTTCCGCAGACTGAGCCCCGCAAGCCCATGCATACCCCCCAGAGCGCAGGGATCAGGCGCGCCCGCCACGATCTTGACCCGTTCCGGGCCAGCGAACACATTGCGGCGCGGTCGGACGTTCGTCCGAAGCCGAGCCCTCCGGGGAGCGCGCCACGCTTGGACGAGCCCACGCGGTACGACGAAAAACTAGGAGAGATCCTGCGCCAGTCGGCGACGATCTTCGCCGACCGTGGCTTCCATCAGGCCAGCGTCAGGGATATATCTGCGGAAACTGGGGTTAGCCTCTCTGGTCTCTACTACTACTTCAAGAGCAAAGAAGAGCTGCTCTTCCTGATCCAGCAGCACTGCTTCGAGTCCCTGCTGGTCCAGGTCGCGGCCGGCCTCGAGGGCGCGGTCGGCCCGGAAGCGCGGCTGCGGACCCTGATCGAGATCCACCTCGGATTCTTCGTGGCCAACATGCCCGAGATGAAGGTCCTCTCCCATGAGGCCGACGCTCTGGCCGGCGAATACGCGGCGCGGGTCCTCGGTCTCAAGCGGGATTACGTGGCCCTGGTGCGGGGCTGCGTCGAGCCCCTGCTGCCCCCCGACACCTCCCTGGACGCGCGCACCGCCACGTTTGCGCTGTTCGGCCAGATGAACTGGATCTACAACTGGTACCGTCCCTCCCGGGACCCGGATGCGGCGGGTTTGGCGCGGCAGATGGCGGACCTGTTCATCGCGGGCCTCCACGGAGCTCGGGGCAGCGCGGCGGACGACGCGGCGGACGACGGGTCGGACGAGGAGAAGCGCGCGTTGGACGTGGCTCCCGGTGCGTTAGGAGCTGGGGGGGCCCTTTGACGGCGGACCCGCGAACCATCCGCATCGCGAGTGGTCAGGGCTTCTGGGGTGACGACCTGGAGGCTCCGGTCCGCCAGGTCGAGCGCGGTCCGATCGACTACCTCATGATGGACTACCTGGCCGAGGTCACCATGTCCATCATGCAGAAGCAGCGGGCGCGCGACCCCGACGCCGGCTTCGCCCGGGACTTCGTGCCGTTGATGCAGCGGCTCTTTCCCCAGCTCGTGGAGCGGAACATCCGGGTCGTCACCAACGCCGGCGGCGTGAATCCCCAGGGCCTGGCCGACGGGTTGGTGCAGGCGGGCCGCGAGGCCGGCGTGGGCCAGCGGGCCAAGCTGGGGATCGTTTCGGGCGACGACCTCATGGACAGGCTGGACGAGCTGCTGGGGGCCGGTCACGAGCTCGCCAACATGGAGACTGGCGAGCCGCTCACTACGGTGAGGGACCGGGTGCAGGCGGCCAACGTCTACCTGGGCGCCGAGCCCATCGTCGAGGCGCTGGCCCAGGGGGCACGCGTGGTCGTGACCGGCAGGTCCACGGACACTGCGCTGACCTACGCCCCCATGATCCACGAGTTCGGCTGGCGCTGGGACGACCACGACCGCCTGGCGGCAGGCGTGGTGGCGGGACACATCAACGAGTGCGGGGCGCAGTGCTCGGGCGGCAACTGCATGATCGACTGGTGGGACATCCCGAACATGGACGACGTGGGATTCCCGATCATCGAGGCGGAGCCGTCCGGTGAGTTCGTGGTGACCAAGCACGTCGGAACCGGCGGCCGGGTCTCGCGCGCCACCGTCACCGAGCAGATCGTCTACGAGATGGGGGACCCGCGCACGTACATCACGCCCGACGTGGTCGCCGATTTCACCTCCATCCGGCTGGAGGATCTGGGGAACGATCGAGTGCGGGTCCACGGCGTCTCCGGGAGGCCGGCCACCGACTCGCTCAAGGTCTCGATCGCCTACTCGGACGGCTGGAAGGCGGTGGGCACGCTCGTCTACTCGTGGCCGGACGCCGCTGCCAAGGCGCGGGCCGCCGCGGCGATCCTGAGGTCCCGGCTCGATCGGCTCGGCCTGGTCTTCGACGAGATCCGGACCGAGCTCGTGGGCTGGGACTCCACCCACGGAGCACTCGCCGGGGAGCCTCCGGCGGACCTCCCGGAAGTGCAGCTCCGCGTGGCCGTGCGGGCATCCGAGCTCGCGCCGGTCGATCGCTTCACCAGGGAGATCGCGCCGCTCATCCTCACGGGCCCACCCTCCGTCACGGGGTTCGCGGGTGGGCGCCCGCGGGCCCAGGAAATCATGGCCTATTGGCCGGCGCTGATCGCCAAAGACGCCGTCCGCCCGTTCGTGGGCGTCGAGATGCGGGAGGTTTGACGTGGCCAGGATCCCCCTCGTCCACCTGGCGCACGCGAGATCCGGCGACAAGGGGGACACGGCCAACGTGGGCGTGATCGCCTATCGGGCAGAGGACTACGAGCTGCTCCGCCGGGCCCTCACCCCGGAGCGCGTCAAGGAGCATTTCGGGTCGATGGTGAAGGGCGCGGTCGAGCGGTTCGAGCTGCCCAATCTCCACGCCCTCAACTTCCTGCTGCACGGGGCGCTGGACGGCGGCGGAACGGTGTCCCTCATGACGGACGCCCAGGGGAAGGTGTTCTCGACCGCTCTCCTCCGGATGGAGATCGAGGTGCCGGAGGACGTGGCCGCTGCCGTGGCCGGGCTGGGGCGCCTCCCGGAGGACCGGCGATGAGCGAGATCCGGCCGAGCGGGGACCCGGTCGTGCT
>JAHEKN010000205.1 GCA_024638305.1 Gemmatimonadota bacterium
TCGAGGTCGTCGTTCGCCAACAGGAGGACTTCCGCTACCGCATCTACTTCATCGGCGAAGGCGGTGAGATCCTCCAGGTGAGCTCGGGCACCAGGGGCGTCTTCGAGCTCACCGGTCCCCATCGGTACATCCGGGCGCGCGTGCACGATTCCGGGGGAGCGTTCGCCTGGGTGCAGCCGGTGTTCGTGAACTGGGATTTTCCGGACGCCGGCGGGACGTGAGCCCCGTCGGCGAAACGGAGCGGACGATTCGGCTGCTGGCCCTGGGGGACTCCTATACGATCGGGGAGGGGGTCGAGCCCCCAGAGCGTTGGCCATCGCTGCTGGTCGAGCGCATGCGCGGCGAGGGCGTGGCAATGGCCGACCCGGTCATCGTTGCCACCACGGGTTGGACGACCGCGGACCTCCTCGGCGGCATCCAGGACGCCCGACCGCAAGGACCCTTCGACCTGGTCACGCTCCTCATCGGCGTGAACGACCAGTATCGGGGCCTCGAGCTGGACGGATACCGGGAACGCTTCAGGGACCTGCTGGAGCGGGCCATCGGATTTGCCGGTGGAGACCTCGGGCGCACCATCGTGGTGTCGATCCCGGATTGGGGCGTGACCCCGTTCGCAGCCGGCCGTGACCGGGCGGGCATCGCGAACGAGATCGACGCCTTCAACGACGTCGCCCGGGGTATGGCACTGGACCGTGGCGTCCGCTACGTCCACGTGACGGATCTGTCGCGAGACGCGGCGGACCGGACGGAGATGCACGCCTCGGACGGGCTGCACCCGTCCGGTGCGCAGTATCGCACCTGGACCGACCGGATCGCGCCGGAGGTCCGCCGGGCCCTCCGCTGAGCCGACGGAGCGCTCCAGCTCGTCCGCCGCCGGGACCGCCCACCCGCGGTTCCACGCACGGGGTCCCCCCACAACCCTTCCCCGCGGTGTGCAATCGCTCGGGGCTTCGTCGTCCTACTGGTCAGAGCGGGCCCTCGAGGCCCTTCGAACGAGACCGAAACCGAGGACGCATCCGATGAAGCTGCTGGCTGCACTACTCACCGTGGGCTCGCTGGTCGCGGTTCCCGTCGCGCTCCGGCCGGCCGCTCAGGTCGACGAGGCCCCGGCCCCGATCGACCGGCTGGATCCCGCCCCCGCCGCCGTGACGTTCACGGGCCGAGTGACAGACGCTGAAACGGGCGCGCCGCTCGGCGGCGTGCAGGTCTTCCTGGACGACGGCCTGAACGGGGCGCTCACAAACGCGTCGGGGATCTTCGTGCTGATCGTCTCCGACGAGTCGCTGATCGGGCGCGAGGTCAGGCTCGAGGCCAGCAGGACGGGATTCGCCACCCAGTCGCAGTCGATCCGGGTCGCCGACCGGACGGTCACCGTCGACTTCGCGTTGACGCCGGGCGCCGGATCCGACGACGGCCGCGGTGAGCGCGACGAGGCTTCGGCGCAGGCGCCGGGAGAGGAGCGGGAGTCGCTCGTCGATCGGCTGGGCGTGCTCCAGCGGCGTGCGAACGAGATAGAAGTGGCCGCCTCGCGATCAGGGCGACCGCTCGAGTCCCCCGCGAGTATCGTGGCGAACGCGCCGGCAGCCGTCGTGGCCGACGCGACGCGGAACCATCTTCCTGGCCGGTACGACCCCGACTTCAACACGGAAGCCTACGACCGGGTGATCGAGAACCCCTTCCTGTCGGCGGCCGACAACCCGCTCTCCACGTTCTCGATCGACGTGGACCGGGCGTCCTACTCCAACATCCGGCGATTCATCAACGGTGGGCAGCGGCCTCCACGCGACGCGGTGCGGATCGAGGAGATGATCAACTACTTCACCTACGACTACCCCGAGGCCGACGGTGAGCATCCGTTCGCGGTGCACACCGACGTGGTGCGCGCACCCTGGAACGGAGAGCACCGCCTGGTGCGGATCGGGATCCAGGGTCGGAAAGTCGACATGAGCGACGCGCCCCCGTCCAACCTGGTCTTCCTGCTGGACGTGTCGGGGTCAATGCAGCCCGCCAACAAGCTCGGGCTGCTCAAACAGGGCTTCCGCATGCTGGTCGGAGAGCTACGCCCGCAGGACCGGGTAGCCATCGTGGTGTATGCGGGCGCTGCGGGGCTCGTGCTACCCTCCACCTCGGGCTCCGACAAGGAGACGATCC
Source organism: Gemmatimonadota bacterium (assembly GCA_024638305.1). Lineage (GTDB taxonomy): Bacteria > Gemmatimonadota > Gemmatimonadetes > Longimicrobiales > Gaopeijiaceae > JAHEKN01. The sequence continues at coordinate 2,152 of JAHEKN010000205.1, forward strand.
TCGCGGCCATCGAGTCTCTCGAGGCGGGCGGCTCCACCGCTGGCGGCGCGGGCATCCGTCTGGCCTATGACGTGGTCCGTGAGAACTTCATCCGTGGCGGCAACAACCGGGTGATCCTGGCCACGGACGGCGACTTCAACGTCGGCGAGTCGAGCGACGCGGGCATGGTGCGCCTGATCGAAGACCGCCGTCGCGAGGGAGCCTTCCTCACGGTCTTGGGCTTCGGCACCGGCAATCTGAAGGACTCGAAGATGGAGAAACTGGCCGACCACGGGAACGGGAACTACGCCTACCTCGACAACGTGCTGGAGGCCAGAAAGGTGCTGGTCACCGAGATGGGTGGAACCCTGCTCACCATCGCCAAGGACGTGAAGCTGCAACTCGAGTTCAATCCGGCGCGCGTCGCGTCGTACCGGCTGATCGGATACGAGAATCGTCTCCTCGCGGCCGAAGATTTCAACGACGATACCAAGGACGCTGGCGAGCTCGGAGCCGGCCACACCGTGACGGCCATCTACGAGGTGGTCCCAGTGGGCGCACGCAGTGGCGTGGTCACGGGAAGCGTGGATCCTCTCCGCTACCAGGACAGGCCAGATCCGCCGGAGTCGGCCACGCGCAGGGCCGCGTCGTCGGACGAGCTGCTCTTCCTGAAGCTCCGCTACAAGGAGCCCGCGGGCCAAGCGAGCAGGCTGATCGAGCACCCCGTGCGCGACCGGGTGAGCCGGGCGTCGACCGACGTCCAGTTCGTCGCGGCGGTCGCGGGGTTCGGGATGCTGCTCCGTAGCTCGGAGCACTGCGGAGATCTGACCCTCGCAGAGGTCCTCGATCTTGCGGCGGCCGGTCAGGGCCGGGACCGGGAAGGCTATCGTGCGGAGTTCGTCCGCCTGGTGGAGACCACCCGCGACCTCGGTCTATTGGAACAGGACTCGCACTAGCACGCGGCGGCGCGACGGCGCGGCGCGGCGAAGGAGCCAAACCTGGCTGGAGCGGGCAGGGTCGCACGGCGCGGCCCTGCCCGCTATCTCGTGGGGACCGACCTGCGAGGGAGTCGCCGGTGCAGTTCCTCTTGCCTTCCCTCCTCCCAAGCCTGGATGCCAGCACATGCCCGAGATCCGATCCGTCACCCCGCCGGATGCGCCCGCAGGCGGACACTACTCCCCCGGCATCGTTCATGGAGGCCTCGTGTACGTCTCGGGGCAGCTCCCCTTCCGGCCGGGCGATGCCGACCGCGCCCTGGGCACCGTGGCGGAACAGGCCGAGCAGGCGCTACGGAACGTCGAGTCCGTGCTCGAGGCCGCCGGCAGCTCGCTCGACCGGACCGTGCAGATGACGATCTATCTGAGCGACGGCGACGATTGGGGCACCGTGAACGAGGTGTACGCGCGGGTGCTCGGCGACCACCGTCCCGCGCGGGCCGTGGTTCCCGTTAGCCCCCTCCACTACGGGGCCGCGATCGAGATCCAGGCGATCGGGGTGGTCTAGGACCGTGTCGAGTTTCAGTCGGGCACCTTCGGCCCTTGGGTCCCTGCGGGCAGACGGGCGCGATGGTTAGGGCCGCTCGTAGACGACTTCGCCGTTGAAGATCGTCATCACGCAGACCGCGTCGGCAAGCTCTGCAGTCGGGATCGAGTACCAGTCCCGGTCCCAGACGGCTAGATCGGCGTACTTACCGACCTCGATGGACCCGATCGCGTCCTCCAGGAACATCTGCCGGGCCGTCCAGATCGTGAACGATCGGAGCGCGGTTCTCACGTCCACGGCTTCGTCCAGCCCATAGGGATTCGGCCCGTAGACGCCCAGCAGCGTCTCCCGCGCCACCGATGCCCAGATCCCGTACCGGGCCGCAAAGGGCGTGACCGAATAATCCGACCCGCTGGCCCAACGAATGCCGTTCTCGAGAAACGTCTGGAACGGATTGAGCCGGAGCGAGCGCTCGGGTCCGAAGTTCCCCGCGTACGTGTCCCCGATCCACCAGGTGAACGTGGGGGACGGCTCCGGATAGGCCGCGTCGAATCGGGCCTGCATCGTGGCCATGCGCTCGATTGCGTGGGCCGTCGGGATGTTCGCGTGAATGATCCCGTGTCGGAGACCGTTGGTAGGGTTCGCTTCCAGGGCCTCCCAGAAGCTGTCCACCGTCCAGTCGATCGCCCGGTCCCCGATCGAGTGGACGCTGACGTGGATGCCGGCGTCGTGCAGGAGACGGATCTGTTCGCGGATCACATCGGGATCGGTGGTGGGGTAGCCGTAGTTCCCCAGGTCGATCTCGGTGCGCTCCCGATTCCATTCGTCGTAAAGCCACGCCGTACGCGCGCCGCCGCTCCCGTCGATGTAGAGCTTGACTCCCCCCGAGATCACGTGGTCGTCCCCGGTAGACTCGTACGGTCGGGCAGAATCGCGAATCCGCTCGATCAACTCCCGCGTGTCGTCGACCGACCCACCGCCCCGCCAAAGCGCGAACACGCGGACGCTCAAATCTCCTTCCTCGAGCACGCGTTGATAGGCGTCCCACGCCCGCTCCGAGATGCCGGGGTCCTTCACGCCGGTCATCCCCTCGGCATTGAGCGCGTCCGCCAGGGCGGCCATGCCTTCCCGCACCTGCTCGTCGGAGTGGGCGGGGATGAGGTCGCTGACGAGACCCTGGGCGGACTCCTTGAGCACCCCGGATGGCTCTCCGTCGGAGAGGCGATCGATCGTCCCGCCCGGCGGATCGGGCGTGTCGCGCGTGATGCCGGCCAACTCCAGCGCGCGGCTGTTGGCCACGCCGTAGTGGCCCATCGTGTGGGTTAGCCAGACCGGATGTTCCGGCGCCACGGCATCCAGATCCTCCGCGTAGACGTAACGCAGCTCGGCGAGCTTGCCCTCGTCCCACCCGCGGCCCCGAACCCATCCCCCGGGCTCGGCGTTCGCGACGCGGGCCCGCACGGTGTCCACGATGTCGGACACGCTCTCGACGCGCGGGTAGCTGAGGTCCACCACGTAGAGGCGGTCGGCGCCCCCGCGGTTGAAGTGCGCGTGTGCATCGAGGAGACCGGGGGTCACGGTGCGGCCGGCTAGGTCCACACTCCGGGTGTCGTCACCGATCCAGGCCGCGATCTCCGCACTCGTCCCCACCGCGACGATGCGGCGGTCCTGTATCGCCACCGCTTCGGCGATGCGGTCGTCCGCGTCCACGGTGATCACGTTGCCGTCGAGGAGCACCAGGTCCGCCGTGGGCCGCTCAGGCGAGGCGCACGCTGAAAGCGCCACGGTCAGAAAGGCGATCGCTGCTCGGTTCGTCGGGGCCCGACGGTCGGCTCGCATCATCATGATCTCAGATGGTGGGCAGGGCGCCTAGCTGATCACCGCGCGGTCCCTCCGCACGACGATGGGATCGAGGTTCAAGCTGCGGAGCAGCTCGTTGAAGGCCGCCAGATCCTGGTCGATGATCCGCTGTAGCCGGCCGAGGATCTGGTCGGCCTCGCCCCGGAGCTCGCCGGCGCGCTCGATGGCTCCGTCGGTCGGGGGCGCGTCCACCGGACCTCCAAAGTTCCCGGCCACGACCCCATACAGGTACACCAGCTGGGCGGTGAGTCGACCTGGGAATCCGAGCGGATCGTAGAAGCTCTGCGACCGGGTCTGCTGGATGTCGCCCTCGACCGCGGCCAGGCCCGACGTGAGCGAATCGGCCAGGACGCGCACCCGCGCCTCGTCCGCCTCCGCGAGCCCGGCGTCGCCCAGGACG
>JAHEKN010000206.1 GCA_024638305.1 Gemmatimonadota bacterium
GACCGGGTCGCCAGGCCCCGCGCGGAGCGGCCGGAGGGGACCACCCGCGACTCCGCGGACGGTGCGCCCCACCTCCTGGACGATCCCCTCGCGGTCGGCTGCGGCGAACGGCAGTTCGAGCGTGGACTCGGCAGAACCCATGGGAGACGTCGCGGAAACCAGGTAGGTGCCGCCCGTTCCGCCGGAGATGCGGATGGCGAGGCTGACGTAGTCCATGGTGGTCTCGTTCCCGTAGAGAAGTGCCGGGGTCTGCCGCTCCGCCGGGACGATTCAGACAGGTTGGCAGAATAGGGGCGCGTGCCGGACCCGACAATTACGCACCTCTGGAACGAGAAACCCGCTCCTCGGGGGAGCGGGCGTGGTCCTGCGGCCTAACCCGGGGAACGGACCGGCAATCCGGCAGAGGGGTGCCCGAGTCGGGCACCCCTCGCCGATTCGGCTACGAGCGCGGGCAGACGATCTGAATGCAGTCGCCTGTGCCCGGGGTCACCTTGGTGACCTCGCGCAAGGTGCCCCAGCGCTTCAAGGTGGGCTTCGAATACATCGGGCCTCTCCTTCCTGAACGCATGTCGAAGGCGCTCGCAAAGACGGGCTCCTTCGGGAGGGGTCGAACCGGAGCAAAGTAGGCGACGGCTTTGGGACGCGTCAAACTCCGAGGCCTCCGCAATCGATGTCGTCGGAATAGCGGCGCTCTGGCGGGCGTCCAGGTGCGGACTCGAGCGCCGACCCCGCCGTGCATTTGGAAAGCCGTAACACCCGGGAGGCGCGCGATTGCCAGGGGCGGCCCAGTCCCTATGATCCCGGCATGCCGCGACCCCTGATACTCAAGACCGGATCGACCTACCCGGACTTGGCGAGGGAGGCCGGCGACTTCGAGGATTGGACAGCCGCGGGATTGGGGCTCGACCGTCACTCGGTGGACGTGGCCGATCCGAGGGTGGACGGTCTTCCCTCCCCCGCCGGAGTCTCGGCCGCCGTGGTCACCGGCTCCCACGACATGGTGACGGACGATCCCGAGGGCGTGGCGCGCTTCTCCGACTGGCTGCGCTCGCTCATGGCGGCCGGCGTGCCGGTCCTGGGCATCTGCTACGGCCACCAGCTCCTGGCCGCCGCGCTCGGGGGAGAAGTGGGTTATCACCCCGAGGGACCGGAGATCGGGACCGTCGAGGTCGAGCTCCTTCCGGACGCCGACATGGACGAGCTGTTCGGCGGATTGCCCCGCCGTTTCCCGGCGCAGGCGTCCCACGAGCAAACCGTTCTGGCGCTGCCACGAAGGGCGACCCGGCTTGGAGCAAGCCGCCACGACCCGAACGCGGCGGTGCGCTTCCGGCCCGGCGTTTGGGGCGTGCAATTCCATCCCGAGTTCGATGCCCGGGTGACCGCGCATTACGTCCGGAGCCAACAGGCCGGGCTGGCCCGTCGCGGGCTCGACGCCGAGGCGGTCGCCCGGGCGGTGCGGCCGTCCCCCGCCGGGGCCCTGCTCCGGCGTTTTGCCGAGATCGCGGACGGAGTCGGTTGATCCGTGGCACTCGAGATCAAGATCTGCTGCATCTCCTCCGTCGCGGAGGCTGCGACCGCCGCCGCCGCGGGAGCCGACACGCTGGGGCTGGTCTCCGCCATGCCGAGCGGCCCAGGCGTCATCTCCGAACCCCAGATCGCGGAGATCGCGGCCTCGGTCCGGGCCTCGGTGTCCACGTTCCTCCTCACCTCACACACGTCCGCTGAGCGAATCGTGGGCCAAGCCGCCGCCCTCGGCACGAGCGCGGTCCAGCTCGTGGACCGGGTGGCCCCCGACGTCTACCGGAAGATCCGCGACTCGCTCCCCGACCTTCGCATCGTGCAGGTGGTGCACGTCACCGGGGAGCGCGCGATCGTCGAGGCGGCGGCGGTGGCTCCGTTCGTGGACGCGGTCCTGCTCGACTCCGGGAACCCCGAGCTGTCGGTGAAGGAGCTGGGCGGCACGGGGCGGGTCCACGACTGGACGGTCAGCCGCGCGATCGTCCAGGAGGTGGACGCACCCGTCTTCCTGGCGGGGGGCCTGAGCCCCGACAACGTGCGTCGAGCCGTGGCGGAGGTGCGCCCCCACGGGGTCGACGTCTGTAGCGGCGTGCGCTCGGGGGGCCAGTTGGATCCCGACCTGGCCCGGCGGTTCGTGCGGGCGGCGCGGGATGCGGAGCTCAGTCGCCCGGAGGGGTGAGGAGGTCGCCTGCCCGCTCCAGGAGGCCCTGAAAAGCGGCGTAGTAGCGGCCGACGTGCAGCCCGTCCACCAGCGCGTGGTGCACCTCCACGGAAACGGGCATGAGCCACCGGCCGTCCGACTCCCGATAGGCGCCGAACACGATCTTCGGCACCGAGTCGTCGGTCCCCCACCGGCGTGCGTGGGAAACGCTGGTGAACGCGATCCAGGGCACGACCGAATAGTGGATGAGGTCGTCGCGCTCGGGCCCGGGGTCCAGCGGAGCGCGCTCCGTCCGCACCCGGTGGACGACTCCTTCGGCCGCCGGCAAGAAGGTCCGGAATTCCTCGTGATCCTCGAAGTACGCGAAGGCGAACGTGTCGTCCGGCCGAAGCACCGTCGATCCGAAATGCACGTGATCGTGGATCCACACGCCCAGGTCCCGGATCCGATAGCGAAGCGGCTCCACGGCGTTGACGGCCCGGGTCGACAGCCAGAGGGATGAAAGGAAGAAGCTCGGGCCAGCCTGGCCCTCACAGCGACGCTTGAGCGCCGTCACGTCCACGTCGGCGGTCACGTTGAAGTACGGGTTGTCGTACGGCCGGTAGAGCTCGTAGTGCTCCCGTCGCGCCCACCCTTCGAGGTCCAGCCAGCGCCCCATCAGGCCTCGGCGCCACCGGGCCCCGACGCACCCTCGAGAGCGCGCCCGCCTACGCCCACCGTCCCGTCAGCTCGAGAAGGCTGTCGACGTCGTTCGCGTTGTTGAACAGAGCCACCCCCGCCCGGATCTGGATGCCGTCCCGCTTGAGGCTGACCTTGACGCCCGCTCGCTCGAGATCGGACCGGACGCGGCCCACGTCCCTCCCGTGGTCGAAAGTCACGATCGCCGACCGGTTGTCCGCGGGCGTCCAGACAGGATAACCCTGCGCCAGCAATCCCTCGCGCAGGCGATGGGCCAACGGCACCGTATGCCCCTCTACCCGGTCGACGCCCACCTCCTGGAGGAACTCCAGGGCCGCCCGCAACTGGTACACGGCCCCGAATCCGAACGTCGCGTATCCGTATTTGCGCGCATCGGAGTAGATGCGGTAGCGGAAGTCGCCCAGGTCCTCGGACACGTGGAGCGATCCGTATCGATCCACGCCGACCCGCTCGAGCAGCTCCTCGCGCACGTAGAACGGGGCCACCCCGAAGCCACCGAGCAGCCACTTGTAGGTGCCGGCCGTCAGGAAATCGACACCGGACTCCTTCACGTCGAGCGCAAGCATCCCGAGGCCCTGGATGGCGTCGGCGTAGAGGAGGGCGCCGTGGGCGTGCGCCAGCTCCGCCAGGCCCCCGAGGTCGTGCTGGAATCCGTTCTCGTGCGAGACCCACGCGACCGAGACGAGCTTCGTCCGGTCGTCGACGTGCCGTGCGAACAGGTCCGGGTGCGCCCCGCCCGCCTGACTCCGCACCCGCCGCAGCTCGACCCCGCTCGAGCGGGCCAGCTCCTGGTAGAGGAGATAGGTCGTCTCGTAGTGCAGATCGTCGATCACCACGTTGTCTCCCTCGCCGAGGTCGAGGGCCTTGCTCACGATGTTCTCCCCATCGCTGGTCGCGTAGAGCATCCCAACCTCGGCCAGGGAGGCTCCGATCATATCCGCGAAAAGGCCGCGCGTTCGATCGTTCTCGGCCAACATCTCCCCCAAGCTCACCGGGCCGCTGGCCTTGGCGTCGAGAAAGGCCTGTCCGGCCTGGACCACGACCTCGGGGGACGGGGTGATGTACGCGTTGTCCAGGTACACCAGCTCGCGCGTGACCGGGAACGCGCCGCGGACGCCCAAGGGATCGTTGGCTCCAGACGGAGCGCCAGCGGCGGAGCCAGCGGCCGAGCCAGCGGCCGAGCCAGCGGCGGGGCCAGCGGCCGAGCCAGCGGCCCGCGCCCCGTCCGGAGCGGAGTCCGTCGGTGCGCAGGACAGGCCCGTGAGCGACGCGGCCGTCACCGCGCCGAGGAACTGCCGCCTGTTCGGCGTCACTGGGTCGCCCCTCCCTCCGCGGGCGTCTTCGAGATCGCGGCGCGCTTCTCCTCCACGGCCCTCCGCACCAGGAAGTAATGACCCCACACCCAAGCCAGGACGGCCAGGAGAACGGCGCCGATCAGGAGGATCCACTGGTCACTCTGGTTGATGGAGCGTACGTCCGCCGCGAGCGCTTCGCGGTCGGCACCGATGACCACGTACCCCCGCGGTGATCCGTCGCCGCCGCGGAGCGTCCGCACCGCGAACCTGCGGGGCAGACCGTCCAGGTCCACCCCATTCAGGAGCTCGACGCTGCGCCCCTCCGGCATGTCGGGGAAATCGGCGCCGCGGATGGTCCCGAGGCTGTCGACGATCGCCGGATCCGGGCGAATGGGCTGACGCACCAGCACCTGGCCGTTCCGGTCCAGCACGGTGAACGACATGCCCTCCGCCAACGCGACGGACAGTGCGCTGGTGGCGAGCTGGGAAAGGTCGATGCTGGCCGCCAGAACCCCGCGGGTGTCACCGTTCACGATCACGGGGAGGGCCACCCCGACCCCGGGCTTGCCCGTGATTCTCCCAAGCGCGTAGTCGCCCACGGAAAACTGCCCGAGGGTCGTCGCAAGGGTGAAGTACGTGCGGTCGCCCAGGTAGAGGCCCTGCTCGGGCGTCAACGACCCGCAGGTGAGGTATCCGTCCGCACCGATGCGCGAGAGCGTAGTGTACTGCGGCGCGAGACGGAGGGCGTTCGCAAGGATTGCGTCGCAGGCGATGGGGGCGGCGTCGCGGATGGCCGGGACCCCGGACAGGGCCCCGAGCAGCGCCGCGCTCTCCTTGAGCAGCCGGGCGTATTCGACGGTCGCGACGTCCGCCGATCGGGCCAACTGCTCGTCGATGACCCGCGACTGCAGTTCGCCGATCTGGCGGGAAGTGGAAAAGAACAGGGCCAATGCTGGGAGGAATGCAAGCAGGACGAGGATGAACAAGCGCGTTTGCAGGTGCGCCTTCAGTGCCTCGGGCATTTTTTGCCTCCATGCTCCGAAGACTCGAATACCGCTCAAAGCGGCCATGGAAGCTGCGGCGGAGGGTCGCTCGGCGACGATGGCCTGCTGCTCTGCCGGGCGGGACCAAGCTCAGGTGGACGGGCCACCCTACGACTCAGCACGGTATATGTTCGACGCCCGTTCGGCCGCACGCAAGCGTGGCTCAGCCCGCTTGCACTGCCCCCGGGTGAACGCTACCGGTACCGCGCGCGGGCCGTGGCGAGCACGTGCCGCGCTCTACCACTCCGCACACTGCCAGGAGCTTCCCATGACCGACGATTCGCGGCGGGGCCAACTCGACGAGGCCGACTCCGCCGTCTCACGCCGGACCTTCGTAGGGATGGCCGCGGCCGGCGGAGCCCTGGCGCTCGCCGGGTGCGCATCGGAGTCGGACGCGGATGCGGAGTCCGGTCCCGGGCGCCAAGTCGCCTCGGGCCCGGACGCGGTCCAGGCTCCCGAATTCGAGCTCGAAGAGATGACCATCGACGAGCTCCAGGACGGGATGGATGCAGGACGTTGGACGGCGGCCGGCGTGACCGCGCTCTACTTGGAGCGTATCGCCGCGGTGGACCCGGAGCTGCGCTCGGTCATCGAGACCAACCCGGACGCGCTCGCCATCGCGTCGGCGCTGGACGAGGAGCGGG
>JAHEKN010000207.1 GCA_024638305.1 Gemmatimonadota bacterium
GGCCGTGCCGTGTTCGTACGAGGCGAAGGCGGCGTGGGCAAGACACGGCTGATCGAGGCCCTCTGCGAGGATGCTCGCCGGCAGGAATGGTGCGTCGCGGCGGGCGGGTGCTATCCCGTCGGCAGCGGAGCGCCGTTTGGCGTCTTGCAGGACGCGATGGTCCCGATGCTCAGGTCGCTCGATCCCGGGACGCTCACGGTTCTCACTCGTGGAGCCGAGGCGGAGTTGGCGGCCCTGTTTCCGGCCCTCGGTGCCTCGACGTCCGCATCGATCCAGGAGGGCAGTCCCAGCGAGCAGAAGATGCGCCTCTTCTGGAACCTGGCGGAGCTGCTCAGGGGACTCGCAGGGCGCCAACCGCTCCTCCTCGCGCTGGAAGATCTGCAGTGGGCGGACGAATCCTCTCTGGAATTGCTCCATTTCCTGCTACGGAACCTGTCCGACGCCCCCATCCTGGTGCTCGGGACGTACAACGACCAGTACCGCGCGGAAGCGCGCGGCCTCGTCGCAACCGAGCAGTCGCTCGAGCGCTTGGGCCTGATCGAGATCATCCGCCTCCACCCCCTCTCTGCAGACGATCTCACCGACCTTGCGGTCGCGTTGTTCGGGGTCGATCGCACGCTGGTGGGGGAGTTCAGCGCGACGCTGCACGAGTGGACGGGAGGCAATTGCTTCTTCGCGATCGAGACGATTCGGGCGCTGGTGGAGTCCGGTCAGATCGCTCGCACCGAAGGGACCTGGGTCGGCTTTGACACGCGCGACATGAGGCTGCCCCAGAGCATTCGTGAATCCGTCATGGCGCGGATGTCGGGAATGTCGCACCAGGCCGAGGAGGTGGTACGCGTGGCCACGGTGCTCGGCACGCGTGTGCCCTACGACGTGCTACGCGCGGCCGCCGACATCCCGGAGGCCGACCTCCTCGAGGGAATCGACACGTTGAGGAAGCGCCGCATCGTCGTCGAGCGTCAGGAGGGAGATTCGCTCTACGTGGACTTCAGCCATCCCCTGGTGCGGGAGACGCTGCACCTGGGCCTTGGCAAGGCTCGCGTCCGGGCTCTCCATGGGCGGGTCGCAGCGGCACTGGAGGCGTACTACGGGGACCGCGCAGACGACCACGCCGACGAGCTGGCATATCACTACGGGAGCAGCGACGACGGCCGCGCGACCGGCAAGATCGTCTCGTATCTGGTCACTGCGGGCCGCAGGGCCTTCAATCGCTACGCGCACCGCGGGTCGGTGGAACATCTCGAGGCCGCCGTCGCCCGATTGGACGCGCTGGACCCGAAGGAGCGATCGGAGCTCGAGACCGTCCTCGGACCCGTGCGCGAGGACCTGGCCTGGGCACTTCACGCCGTCGGCCGCGTCGACGAGGCCGTCGACGGAATGGAGGCTCTGCTGGAGAGTACGGACCATCCCGGCAGACGGTTGTTGCTGCTGTACCGCCTGGCCCGGGCCCAGTTCTGGGCGGGACGGCAGCGGATGGCGCTCGACCGCGTGGAGGAGGCGCTCGACCAGCACGGCGACGCGATGGACGCCGTCAGGGCCGGGAGCCTGCTGCTGCTCCGGGGCCATTGCCTGGAACAGCTCGGCCGGCCGGACGATGCCCGGGCAGCCTTCGAGACCGTGCTGGAGTCCGCGGTCGCCGCGGGTGACACGGGACTGGAGGCACGCGCCCACCAGGCCCACGCGCTCTTGAGCCTCTGGGTCGGACGCATGGGGGACGTCCCGTTCCATGCCACGCGCGGCCTCGAGCTGGCACGCGCCGCGAATGCCAGCACCGTCGAGTTTTGGTGTCTCTGGGTGGCGGCGGCGACGGAGGGCCTCACGGGGCACCCGCAGGCCATGGCCGAGCTGGAGGAGCAGGCGCGAGAGGTCGCGACGCGGATCCGGGCTCCCCACCTACAAGTCTGGGCCGCCGAGCTTCGGGTGGAGCACGCGTCTGCGACCGGCGCCTGGGAGAACGGCATCACCATCGGTGAGCAGGCCGTGGTGTTGGCCGGATCCCTCGGGCAGGGAAGCCTGCTGGCCAGACTGTGCGTGTGGACGGGGCTGATCCACCTGCAGAGAGGGGACTTCGAGCGCGCGGGGGAGCTCCTGGATGCAGCGTGGGAGGCCGCAGTGGAGGGCGTGCCGGAAGAGGAGATCGACGTACACTCCTACGTGCCCGCCCACACGGGGCGTGCGGCTCTCCATATCGCCCACGGCGAGTTCGACCAGGCCGTCGAGGTCGCGGAGCGCGCCCTGGATCTGTCCGAGCGCTCGGGATACTACGTGTGGGCGGTGCACCGGCTGCTCCCGACACTGGCCGAGGCTCGCGTCCTGCGGAGGGATATCGAGGGTGCCGCCTCGGCCGGGAAGCGTCTGCGCATGTACGCCCAACGTGCGGGTCACGAGCTCGGCTTGGCCTGGGCGGACGCTTGCGACGCGTTGGTCGAGTGGCTCTCCGGTGACACCGAAGCTGCGATCGGTCGACTACGCAGCGCGGCCGAGGCCCTCGAGGCCGTCCCGTTCATCTGGGATGCCGCGCGGATCCGCCGTCAGCTCGCGGGCCGACTCTGGGAGATGGGCCGAGCGGAGGAGGCTGCGGTGGAGCTCCGTAGGATCCACGAGGTCTTTTCCCGGCTCGGGGCCGCAGCGGAGCTGGACAAGACCCGTGAAATGCTCCGGGAAATCGGTGCTCGGCCGCCGGCTCGCAGCGTGTCGGAGGGAGCGGGAATCGGAGCGTTGACCCCCAAGGAGGTCGAAATCGCCCGACTGGTCGCCGAGCACAAGTCCAACAAGGCGATCGCGCGAGCCCTGGGGCGCTCGCCCCGCACCGTGAGCACGCACGTGTCCAACATCCTCAAGAAAGTGGGCGCCCGAAATCGTGCAGAGCTCGCGGACCTGGTCCGCAAGAATCTCCTGCCCGAGTAGGCGGGCCGGGCCCGGCCAGGAGGCTCGAGCCCGACCCACTCCCGCTCAGTAGGCTCGATAGAAGGCCGAAAGGGGCAGGTGCTGCTCGACCTCGAGCGCGAGCGCATCGCCCGGGAACGCGTTGATCGTTTCGGTCAGATAGGACGCGTTCGAGCCGATGGGAAGCACCAGAAGCTGAATGCCCTCCAGATCGACTCCGACGTAGCGCGGGAGCTCGAGCTTCTCGGTCGTGAAGCTGGTGACCGTGCCGACCCTGTAGCGGATGCCGCTCCTCACCGCGTACACGCGGGCATCCAGAAAGTGGTTGTTCCTGACATAGAGCTCGATCGGCGCGTCCCGAGACGCCAGTCTCGCCGCCCGCTCGGCCTCGGCTTTCCCCGCTTGCTCGGTCTGCTGACCGAGTAGACCGGACGTCATCATGATCGTGAGCAGCGTCGCCAGAGCGCTGATCGCATGGAACCTGAACCTGAGCGCCGTGGCGGCGCGCCGGATTTCTAGCTTGGTCGTCATCCCATCCTCCACATCACAGCCCGCCAGCTCGTCCGGCCCTCCGGGCGGGGCCGACGGGTCTCCACAACCGTACGTGTATGACGATCGTGGGGCCGCGAAGGTTCCCTGGGGGCCCCGCGGTGGGCGCGGAGCCGGATTCGCAGCGGTCAGGAGGTGGTGATTCTCGGGCGCGGCACGTGGCTGCTGGGACCCACCGCGTTCCGCAGGGTGGTCCAGGTGGTTTCCGCAATCGCGGCGTCGAGCGCTCCCACTCCGGTGAGGTCGCACACGATCAGCTCGTCGGCTTCGCGTCCAGGGCTCTCGCCGGTCACGATCTTTCCGAGCTCGGCGTGGATGGCGGTGAGGTCGAGCGCTCCGGCCCGGATCGCGTGGTGGATCTCACCGAGACGGAGGCATTGGCTCCAATCGTCCACCACGACCTTCCCTGCACGAGCCAGGATCTCGGGCTCGAGCTCCTGCTTGTAGGGAGAATCCGCTCCCACAGCCACCACGGTCGCCGATCGGAGCAGCCACTCCATGCGGACCAGCGGCTCGCGGCTCGTCGTGGTGGTGATCACCACATCGGCCTCGTTGACGGCCGCCTCGAGCGACTCGCAAACGCGCACGGGCGGAAGCTGCCGCTCCTCCATCTCACGCGCGTACTGGGCTGCCTTCTCCACCCGCCGAGACCAAACGGTCGTTTCGCTCCAGGCGCGCACTCCGCCGAGCGCTTCCAATTGGTATCTGGCCTGTGCGCCGGCGCCCACCACGGCCACCCGCTGGATGTCCTTGGGCGCCAGCAGGTCTGCTGCGAGGGCCCCCGCGGCCCCCGTGCGCAGGTCCGTCAGATACCCGCCGTCCGCCAGCACGCCGAGTGGCGTCCCGTCGGCTGCATCGAAGACCAGGATCACTCCGTTGCCCGAGGGCACGCCGTCCGGCAGATCGTAGAATCCGGAGGCGACCTTCACGGCGTAGATGTCCGCGCCCTCGATCACCGCGCACTTGATGTGCGCCTCCGCGTTCCGCCCGGGGAACTCGAGCGACATGGGAGCCGGCTGCTGTACCGATCCGGTGCCCAGCGCCCGAAATGCTCGCCTGGCCGCCTCCAGGGCTTGGTGCGGCCCGATCTCCGTTCTGATTAGGGCTTCCGCGATGATCTTCATTGCAACTCGTGACTCGGTTCGTTTTCGGCCCCGCTCCGGCCGGCGCACGAGGGTCCCCCCGCGTCGCCTGCCCTCACTCGGCGGCTCTGCTGAGGTCGGTTAGGGCGTTCAGCTCGATCCAGCGGACTCTATAGGGGCTGACCACCCCGTACCCGTCCGCGGACTTGAGCACCAGCCCCTTCTGGGTCAGCAGCTCCAGAGTGCGCGCGACCGCGGCGCTCGATCGAAGGTCGTACAGCCGGCGAACTCTCTCGGCGAACGGTTGCAATTCTCCTGCCGCGAGCGCCCGCATCAGGTTCTGCTGCCGGCCGGTCAAGTGCGACCACTCTTCGGACAGTAGCTCGCTCAGTTCCTTTACGATTTCGTCCACCGAACGGGCCAGGTCGGCGGGTCGGACCTTGAGGCCGGTCCCGCGGGCCAGATCGTACGTCTTGCGGGCCAGCCGGATCACGTCTCCCGTGCGCGGTCCCACCAAGCGCACCATCTCGCGCCCCACGCCCCGCTTCGTCTTGATCCCCTCCTCCTTGAGACGCCCGTCGATCCACTGGGCCAGCTCCTTGCCCGGCAGCGCCGTGACGTGCAGCAGGTCGGTGAATCCGTGGAAAGCCCGATCCTTGGAGGTGAGGCCCTCCGTCGACGTCTCGTCCCCGCCGACCAGGACGTACCCGATGTTCCGATGCCGTTGAATGACCCCGCGGAGGTGCCATTCCGCGTCCTCGCCCCCGAACCGGGACACGTCGTGGATTCCGTCGAGCCCCAGCCCCAGCACCGCCCCCTGATCGGCCGCCATGGCCTCCAGAGCGTCGAGTACCGTTCCCAAGGTCTCACGCTGCGCCTCGACGGGTGCGGCACGGGCCGCTCGGTCGAGCATCGGCGTCGGCTTTCCGGTGACCGGATCGGAGTCGAGGCTTACCTGAGTACCGAGTCGGTCAGCCAGTGCGGGGCCGATGCCCTTCCAGACCTTCCGTAGCTGCGCGGTGCTGGTACGAAGCAGTCGCGTCGCCATGTCGGCCACCGTGGTGGCCCCGCCCAGATCGACCGATACGGCCGGCAGGCCCTGGGCCCGCAGCCGGCCCCGCGCCTCCGCGAGCACGGAGCTCTTGCCGATGTGGCGCCCTCCGTACACCAGCAGGCGGGCGTCCGGGTTCCTGAGGGCGTGCTCTACAATGTCGGTCTCCTCACTGCGCCCCGCGAAGTATGCGCCGCGGACGGGCCGACCGATTCGAAACGGGCTTTTGGTCTTCACATCATCAATCGCTTACGTGAACGTTCATTCCCAGATTACTTG
>JAHEKN010000208.1 GCA_024638305.1 Gemmatimonadota bacterium
GTCTTCGGAAGCGTCCATCACCTCGAAAGCCCGACTCAACACATCGATCTCGACGTCGGCCTCCCGCTTCCATTCCGCGCCCGCCGTGCGCCAGTCCGGGCGGACGCCACGCTCCTCGTTGGCGAGGATCAGCGTGTCCGCGTGGTCTGGATCGGGAGGCACCATCGGGCGACGCACCGTCACGCCCCTCGGGCTTTCGAACTCCGGATCGCATCCGACCGGCCACCGCACCCGCCAGCCGTCCTCGTGCACCAGGCGGTGGTGGTGACGGCACAGGAGCAGGAGGTTGTCGAGGCGGGTCTCCCCGCCATCCGCCCAGTGGTGAATGTGGTGCGCGTCGGTGAAGCGGAGGCCGCACCCCGGGAACCGGCAGCCCCTGTCACGGACCTCGAGCGCTCGCCGGATCGCGGGTGGAATCGTGCGTGTTCGGCGGCCGACGTCGAGCACGTCGCCCCGGTGGTCGGTGGTGACCCGCACCACTGCGGCATCGCACGCCAGTCGGCGGGACGTTTCCGCGGAAACGCGCACCCCGTCCTCCAGGTTCGAGCGCCCGGGCTCCGCATCCTCCGCAAGGGTCTCCTCCTCCACGTGGAGGAGCACCTGATATCGCTCGGCGCGGCCGCCGCTCAGGGGCGCGCCGCCATCGACGTCGAACCCGGCTTGGAGGGCTCGTTCCGCCAGGAGCCCGAGCGCGTCGGCCCGACGTTGGGCGGGCGACGGAGTGTCGGGATCACCCCGCTCGCCCCGGAAAAGCGCGTCGCTCGCGGCCTCGATCGCACGCATCAATAGCGCGCCCACCTCGGCGTCCAGGCGACCTCGGATGGCGTACATGCCGTCCTCGTCCGGGACGATCGTCACGGTACGGGATTGATGGAGGACACGCTCATGCTCCTGCTCGTCGACCCGCGAGAAGCGCTTCCAGCTTCGGACGAACCGTTCGAGCTGTCGGGCGGTGCTCCGACGGGCAACGTCCAGCAGTTCGGCTTCGGTCTCCTCGTGGGCGATGCGCGTGAGGGCGCGGACCTTCGCGAACGAGAGGGCTCCCTCGGCCATGGCAGCGCTGGTCCGCGGGAGCGCGGTCAGCGCTCGCGCCGTGCGCACCTTCTCACGGCAAGCGCCGAGATCGAACCCGGTGCGGTAGTGGAGCCAGTGCGCGCACGACCGGTGTCCCCCCACCTCCCAGCCGCGCTCCGCGTCGAACTCCGCAAGCATGACGAGCAGCCGATGGGTGCCGGCGTGCATGTGGGCCGCCAGCTCGGCAATCCGATCGCCCAGCTCCGTGAGTCGGTCGAGTGACGAGTCCGCGGCGTGCGCCGGAAAAACCATCCTTCCCCCATACGTCTTTTCTTACAACGACTTAGGACGGCGAACGGCCGCCGCGTGGAAGAAAGATAAAGGGGGGTTTGGCGACCTCCTGGCTGGCCGCGTACGGCGTCAGCCGGGGCTTCCAGGTCCCGCGCGCCGCGTCACCCTGCCGACGGCCCTCAGAGCGCACGGTAGCTCAATCGCTCGCGGTCCGCGGGCGGCGTCCCGGACGGACCCGACTGCGTCAATGCCAAAGGCGTCCATGGCTGGATGGGACGCTCGCGACTCGAACCCGCCGAGCCTCGGCAACCGCCACGTCGTCGGTCAGCTACTCAGGATCTCGATCAGGCGACGGGCGTCATCCATTCCGTTGTAGACGTGTGGAGAAACACGAATGGCATCCCCACGGACGCTCACTTGGACACGTGCGGCCTTCAGTCGCTCGACCAGTTCGGGGGTTGTCCCGCCTCTGGGCCGGAGCCCCAAGAAGTGCCGGGCGCGCTTCCCTGGGCGAAGAGCCGTGCAGTTCATCTCGTCGGCAGAGTCCCCGAGCAGGGCGGTGAGCCGCTCCAGAGACGCTTCGATTCTCTCGATTCCCCACTCGTGGATCTGCCGTAAAGCCGCGAGGGCCATCGGCGCGATCACGAGCTGCGGGTATCCTCCCATGTCGAAGCGTCGGGCCCCGTCCCGGTACTCGTCGACATAGTCAACGAGCGTCGTAAAGTCCTCCGCCTTGGCGCGCGTAAGCCACGATGCTTCCAGCGGACGACCGGCGGCCCACCAACGGGGACTGACGTACATGTAGCCGAGTCCGTAGGGACCCAACTGCCACTTGTATCCCACCGAAATCATGAAATCTGGCTGGACCTCACGGACGTCGATCGGCGATGCCCCGAACGACTGGCTGACGTCGAGGACGAGCGCCGCCCCGACTGCGCGTGCCCGCTCACCCACTGCGCCTACGTCGACTCGGGCTCCGTCAGTCCAGTGATAGTTGGGCACGGCCACCACCGCCGTGTCCTCGTCGACCGCGTCCAGGACGGCGTCCGTCCAGTCGTCCTCGGGGTCTCGTCGAGCGGTACGAAGCTCGGCTCCGACAGCCTTGGCGGTGTCGCGCCAGGCATAGACGTTCGACGGGTACTGCTCCGCGATCACCACCACGTTCTGTCCACGCGAGATCGGGATATTGGCGGCTGCGGTGGCGACGCCATAACTGACGGCGGGAACGAGCGCGACGTTGTCAGGGCTGGAGTGCATCAAGCGCGCGGCCGCTCGCCTGACCTCCTCGCTCGTCTTGAACCAATCCCGCGGCTGGATTTCCGACGGGTTCCGGAAGCGACGCAGGGCTTCCTTTCCGGCAGCCGTGACCGCCCGCAGGTGCGGTGCGAGGTTGGCGCAGTTGAGGTAGACGACATCGGGTGGGAGCGCGAACGGTTCCCGCTGGCGCGGAAGAGCCGCTGCGGAGCGCTCATTCCTTCCCGCGCCGGTCGTGGGCAGCAAGGTCATCGAGGCGGCTTTCCCTGGAATCATCCATCCATCCTGCTTGTGTCGTGGCGGTCGTTGCGCAAGAATATTACCATCTATATGATTTTTGTTAGTAATAGAATACGGCTCTGACTATCACCAGTCAACAGGCTTTCAATGGTTAGATTACCCGACTATCGACCTTTGCAGATGAACGCGGGGGATTACGGCGGGACCTACAAGCTGATCGGGGGTGCGCTCAGCCTGGACTTCGTCAACACGGTGAGTTTTCCGGCCTCGGATCAGCCCCACGATTGGCTGGACCGGGCAGAGAACTTCCTGGTTTGGGCCGGGGCATCCGGTCTTCTCGTCGAGTCGGATTTGGCCGATTGGACGCAGCGCCTCACCCGCGCGGCGTCCGAAGTGGAACCAGCGATGGCGAGAGTCCGCAGAACCCGCGCGGTGCTCGCCGACGTCCTGCAACCGGTGGTGCGTGGTGAGGAAGTGCCAGCCGATTCGGGGAGGCGCTTCAACGCCCTCTTCCGCGACACTATCGGGCACAGGAGCATCGGCTGGAGTGACCTGTCCTGGGGGTGGGACGATGCCAGGACGCTGGACGACGTCCTCAGGCCCGTCGTGCTGGACGCCGCCCTCCTGCTCACGGAAGGCGACCGGGAGCGGCTCCGTCACTGCCCGGGGTGCGATTGGCTGTTCTACGACGTCACGAGGAATCGGAGCCGACGCTGGTGCGACATGCAGGACTGTGGGAGTCGCGCGAAATCCCGTCGCTACTACCGGAGGTCCCGGGTGCAGAACCCCGACTGACGACGGGACCGGCCCCGGGCCGTCAGTCCCTACCGAGCAGCTCGCGCGCTTCCCCGTCGCTGAGGCCTACGTCGGCAACGTGGTCGCTGGCCTCGAGCAGCTCCGGGTCCTCCGCCATCCTGGCGAGCGCCAGCGAACCCGCGGCCGAGGCCGAGCACAAGGCCGTCACGGTGCCAGCCACGACCAGGGACCAGGGGGCGAAGCCGGCGACGGCCCCACGGATGCGCCTCGGCCACGTCTTCACGACGTTTGCCGCGTTGACGACGTCGGCCGCCGCTCGGCCGCTGGCGAGCCCGGTTTCACTTGGGAGCGCTCAGCCCCGGCCGCCGAGGAGCTCCCGCGACTCGTCCGAGGACAGCCCCACCTCGGCCACGTGCTCGCTGGCCTCGAGCAGCTCGCGATCCTCCGCACTCCGGGCGAGCAGCAGCGAACCGGCGGCGGAGCTGGTACACAACGTCGTGATCACGCCGCCCACGACGAATGAAGGGAGCGTGAACCCCAGGAGCGCCATGATGGGGAGTGAGAGGAGCACGCCACCCAGCGCGCCCCAGGCTGCGAATCGGGGCAGCGACAACTGATCGAACCTCCGGCGCCTCCCTGCGATCGAGAGCACCCCGGAGAACACCACACCGCCGAGAAAGGCGGGATACGCCAACGCCGCCGGCCAGATGTCCACGATGGCGCCGTTCCAGCCGGGTACCAGCTCCTGTACCAGCTCGATCGCGAACCCTACGAAGGCCCAGCCGACCGCCCAGGTCAGACCCATCCCGACCGCACCGCGGATGCGTCTCAGCCATCCTCTCATTGCCATCCCTCCGTTGTCCCGGACCTCGGCATGCGGGGGTCAGGTCACCCAGAAGCAGTTGTCATGCCAAGTACTCTGCACTGTAAAGAACCTCGACGCCTACGCCAAGCCCCTCGGGATCCGTCCGGTCCGTCCGCGGACGGCCGCGGCCGTCCGGTCCGTCCGCACCCGCGCTCCACGCCTTCAGTGCGCCAGCGGACCCGGTCGCACCTGGAAGTGCACCACGAGGGGCTTCGTACCCTTGCCGCCCTCCAGGAGCCAGGGGGTGCGATCGCCCTCGGGAACCCAGAGCCCCCTGCCCTTCCAGCCGGCGTCGGGATCGTCGATCCGGCCCTCGAACCCCTTGGTGTAGAAGCCGAGCGGATAGGGGATCCGGAGCGTCACGAACCCACCGTCGACGAGCGCGTGGACGCCGTCGAAGAGGTTGCCGGTGGCGATGGGCACGTCCTCGCCGAGTCCGAGTGAATTGTGCTGATCGACCCACGTGTAATAGCTGGACTCCACACTGTATTCGGGCAGGTCGCTGAACCCGGGTCCCGGGAGATCGTGGAGCGTCCAGCCCTCCGGGCAATGGTCGCCGGTCGCCTCCGGACCGTTCAGGGGGCCCTGGCATTTCCGCCGGTCGAATTCCCCCAGGTGCCCGCTCCCGAGCGAGGTCCAGACGACGCCGTTCTTGTCGATGTCGGCACCCCGGACACCGAAGCCCGGCAGGGGTGGATCGTACACTTCGGCAAGAGACGTCCGTGGCGGGTCGTCTCCTGGAAGCAGCCTCGTGATGGACCCGGGATACCGGAACGCGTTCGACCCCCAGATGGCGTCTCCGCGGGGCTCGGGCATCACGGCATAGAACCCGTTGGGCACACGCCGGTCGAGCGCGGGATCCGGATCCTCTCCGGGCTCCGTCCAAGCGTCCTGCCGTCCGTTCCCGTTGGTGTCGAGGATGAGCGGTGCCCATCCCTGGGAAGCAGCCGCGTCGCCGGTGGCGAGGAACTCGTCCGTGTCGAGCCAGCCGACCACGTCGCCTCCGCCGCTCGTCCACAGCCGGTTGATCTCGTCGTATGCGAACTGGAGGTGGTGGGTGCTGTAGCACGTGTCGACGAAGGTGTACTCCCCGGTGGCCGGATCGTAGACGGCGAGGTGGCGCCCCGTCCGGTCCTTGGGGTAGAGCGCGGCGGACGGATGGTTCGAGCCGCGCCGGCAGAACTCCGGGTTCTCGGGGCCGCGGACTCTGGCCGTGAGCCACACCCGCCCGTCCTGGTCCAGCATCGGGTTGTGGATGTTCGACTTGCTGTCCCAGATCCGCTCATCGCCCCAGTAGGGAGACGGCGCCACGACCGGAGCTTCGTTGGTGGTCGGCGTATCCTCGTCCCGCACGGGCACGTTGAACACCGTGGCCACGTTGGCGACCGGATCCAGGATCGGCATCTCGTCCGTGCTGAGCTCCGG
>JAHEKN010000047.1 GCA_024638305.1 Gemmatimonadota bacterium
ACGTGTCCGTGTCCTGGGCCGGTGTGGTCAATACGAGCTACCGGGGCTCCTTCGGGTCGGGTGTGGGGCGCGACGCTACGGGTGAGACCGAGCGCGACCTGAGCACGCACGCGCTCTCTCTGCAGTCGGCGTTCCTGGCGCCCTTCGGCTTGCAGGCCCGCCTGGACCGTCCGATCCAGGTGTCGCTCCAGTATCAGCAAAGCCACCAGATCGAGTGCCGGGCCACGCCGGGAGCCGGGGGCTGCGTCTCCTTCATCGACCAGCTCAACCGCAACCTCAACCTCACACTCGACTCGTGGGTCTCCGAGTTCCACCTCGGCATGCAGCTCGGGTTCGTGGATCGGAAGTCGTTCGTGGGCCTCAGGGACGGCACCAGGCAGTTCCAGCTCATCCTCTTCGGGCAGTTCGACCTGACGGCTCGCCTCTTCGCTGAGGGCACCCAGGGGACCTGACCGGTCGCCGTCCGTCGTCCGGTGGAGTGGGGAGATACCTTTAGCCCGTCCTCGCCGGTACTTCAGTACGTCCGCCCGTCGCAACGAGAAGGAGGAAGCCACCGAGGTGTGCGGAATCGCGGGCATCTACCGTTTCGCCGGCAGCGGTCCCGACCGGTCCTCCGTCGAGGCGATGCTGGCGCCGCTCGTCCCCCGGGGGCCGGACGACCAGGGCGTGGACGCCGAGGGTCCCCTCACCGTCGGCAACCGTCGGCTGGCCGTGCTCGACCTGAGCAGCGCCGGTCACCAGCCCATGAGGGACCGGAGCGGACGCTGGCTCCTGACCTTCAACGGCGAGATCTACAATTTCCGGGCGCTCAAGCGGGAGCTCGGGCTCCGGGACGCCGACCTCCGATCCCGCACCGACACCGAGGTGCTGCTCCACGCGTGGGACCGGTGGGGCGTGGAGGCCCTTCCGCGGTTGGTCGGCCAGTGGGCCTTTGCCATCTACGACGCGGTCGAGTGCGAGCTGTTCATCACGCGCGACCGGTTCGGCGAGAAGCCGCTCTTCTTCCACCGCGACGCAGAGGCGCTCACGTTCGGTTCGAGCATCCACGCGCTGCTCGAGTCCGGCCGAGTGACCCGCGAGCTCGATCCGGCGGCCCTCAAGGAGTACTTGAGCCTCCGCTACGTGGTGGCGCCGCGCACGATCGTAGCCGGCGTCGAGAAGCTTCCCGGCGGACACTTCCTCCACGTCAAGGGCGGCAGGGTCGTGACGCGGCGTTGGTACGAGCCCCGGTTCCAGCCGGCGGCCGCCCGGCGCCCCCGCGCGGGCCTGGTCGAGGAGTTCGACGCGCTGCTCCGTCAGGCAGCGAGTCGCTGTCTGGTCGCGGACGTTCCCACGGCGCTCCTGTTGAGCGACGGCATCGACAGCAACGGCATCCGCGCCGTCCTGGACGACGGCCCCGAGCCGGTGCGCTCCTTCACGTTCGTGCCCGCACCCGGGGCGGGCGGGGGCGCATTCGCCGAAAAAGGCTCCGGCACCATCCCGGGGGAAGGGTCCGTCACGACGATCGCCGTGACTCCGCGCGAGCGCATCGATTGCATGATCCCCGCGTTCGGGTCGCTCACCGAGCCCGTGGGCGACGGGGCGTCGCTCGCCACCTGGCTGCTCATCCGGCGGGCGCGGGAACACGCCACCGTCTTCCTGTGCGGGCACGGAGGGGACGAGGTGCTCGGCGGCTATCGCCTGAGCCAGGACCGCTTTCGGCTCGCGACACTGCGCCGGTTCGCCTGGCTCCCCCGCCCGCTCCTGGGCCGAGCCCTCGATCGCCACCTGTTCGGCGCGGGCAGCCTCGAGGACCGGCGGGCGCGCCTCCGCGCCAGCACGGCCGACCGCGTCCCGGAAGCCGCCCGCTACCTCATCCATCGCCCGCTCCCCGAGGCCGACGTCGACCTGCTCCTCGGCGGGGCTGCGCCCGCGAACGAGCCGTACCTGGCCGGGGTCGATCGACTCTATGCCGACGTCGGCGCGGGGGCCGCGGACCTGGACCGGATGCAGGCGGTCATGCTGCGTACGTTCTTGTCGGAGAACATCCTCTCCTTCGCGGACTCGGTGGCCATGGACTCCTCGGCCGAGCTCCGCATGCCCTACCTCGATCGCGACGTCGTCGACTTCGTGCTGTCGCTTCCACCGTGGGCACGGGTGGGACGTTGGCCGGCACGCTCCAACACCAAACGGATCCTACGCTGGTGGGGCCGTGACCACCTGCCGGATTCCGTCACCCGCGGACGCAAGCGCGCCTTCAACTTCGGGAACCTGCCGCCGCTGCTCAGCCGCTACGGAGAAGAGGTGCGTGGGCTCGCGCTGGACACGCCCGCCGTACGGGCCGGCCTCCCCGGGCTCGACCGGTGGCTGTCCCGCTCGCCGGACACGTTCCGGGGTCCATGGGAGGGCACGCTCTGGGCGCTGCTGGCGCTCGGCGTTTGGTGTGAGGCCCTCGGGATTCGGGGCTGACCCTCGGGGACCCCTGCCCCCATTCACGCGCCCCCGCGAGCGCGGTCCTTTGTCCCATGGGAACAGGCGACGTACGTGTGCTGGCGCGAGCGGGTCTGGTGCTGCTGGCCGCGAGCGCGGTTCGGTTCGGGCTCGCCGCCGGCGGGTCCGACGGGACGGCGCCGGTAGGGGACGAATCCGTTCTGGGGGCCCTCATCGAGGCGTCGGAGGAGGCTGCCGCGACAGAGTCCGCCCGGACCCGACCGCTCGCACCCGGGGAACGGATCGATCCCAACCGCGCCTCCGTGGATGAGCTCGACCGCCTGCCGGGCGTCGGGCCCGCCCTGGCCGGGCGCATCGCCCGGGAGCGCGAGAACGGTCCCTACCGCGAGGCCGCGGACCTCGAGCGGGTGGCGGGGATCGGGCCAGCCAAGCGAACGGCTCTGGAGCCGCACATGGAGCTCCCCTCGGCCCCGGCCCGACCACGGCCGGGTACGAACGCGGGATCGCGGCCGCGTTCGTGGGATCTGGCCCGCATGTCGGCCGCCGAGCTCGAGGAATTGGACGGAATCGGGCCCGTGCTCGCGGGCCGCATCGTCGAGTACCGTGACGCCGGCGGTCCGCTCCGGACGGCCGAGGATCTGCTGGCCGTGTCCGGAATCGGCCCCGCCACGCTCGATCGCATCCTGCGCTCCCTCGAGCGGCGTCCGCGTCCGCCGTGACCGGCGGGCAAACTTGTCCCCTCCTGGGCCGACTCCCAGTGGCTCCGGACGCCACCCGACCCAGCGGTCACCGGGGTGATGCTCGCGCGCCACAGGGGTCCCCGATCACCCGTAGGAGCGGGCCGTGCAGTGGCATTCTTTGTGCTGAGAACGGGGCATCTCCAGGCCCCGCCTACCGAAAGCAGAAGGTGAATGGCAACAAAGGTTGCAAAGGACCGGGTCGGTGACCTGCTCGTCTCGCAGGGTCTCATCACCGACGTGCAGCTTCGCGAGGCCGTAACCGAGGCCCAAGCGGAAGGCACCCGGGTGGGATACCAGCTCGTCAAGCTGGGGCACATCAAGGAGCTCGACCTCACCCGCCTGCTGGCGCAGAAGTACCGGGTCCCCGCGGTCGACCTGGACAAGCTCGAACTCGACGAGAAGGTCCTGCGGCTGCTCACGCCGGAGGTCGCGAACAAGCACCAGGTGATCCCGCTGCGGCGCGTAGGGCGCCGGCTCACGGTCGCCATGATCGACCCCTCGGACAACGAGGCCATCGACGACCTCAAGTTCGTGACCCGCTACGAGATCGAGCCCGTGATCGCCGGGGAGTTCACCCTCCGCGAGCACATCGAGAAGCACTATGGGATGGCCGAGGAGATGGCCACGTTCCTCTCCGATTTCCTGGACGAGGACGTGGAGTTCGTCGACGACTCGGAGGAGGAGGACGTCTCCGTTGCCGCCCTCCAGGCCCAGCTCGAGCAGGCGCCCGTCGTCAAGTTCATCAACGGGCTCCTGACGGACGCCGTCAAGAAGGGTGTGTCCGACATCCACATCGAGCCGTACGAGAAGGACATCCGGGTGCGCTACCGGATCGACGGCGCGCTCCAGGAGGTGATGAAGCCGCCGTACAAGATGAAGGCGGCCCTCACCTCCCGCATCAAGATCCTCGCGGACCTCAACATCGCCGAGCGCCGCGTGCCCCAGGACGGCCGCATCAAGCTGCGCATGGGTCGGCGTGTCGTCGATTTCCGCGTGTCGACGCTCCCAGTGATCTTCGGCGAGAAGATCGTGCTCCGGATCCTGGACAAAGGGAACCTCAGCTTCGAGCTGTCGTCCTTCGGGTTCGAGCCGAAGGCGGAAGCCGACTTCCTCGACGCCATCATGAACCCGTACGGCATGGTGCTCGTCACCGGCCCCACGGGCTCGGGGAAGACGACCACGCTCTACTCCGCGCTCTCCAAGGTGAGCACGGAGGACGTCAACATCATGACGGCCGAGGACCCCGTGGAGTACAACCTCCACGGCATCAATCAGGTTCAGGTGCGCACCGACATCGGAATGGGGTTTCCGGCCGCCCTGCGGGCGTTTCTCCGTCAGGACCCCAACATCATCATGGTCGGTGAGATCCGGGACCTGGAGACGGGCAGCATCGCCGTGAAGGCCGCGCTGACCGGGCACCTCGTGCTCTCCACGCTCCACACCAACGACGCCCCGTCCACCGTGACGCGCATGATCGACATGGGGCTCGAGCCGTTCAACGTGGCCGCGGCGCTCAATCTGGTCACGGCCCAGCGGCTGGTGCGTCGCATCTGCACGCACTGCAAGGTCGAAGCGACGTACGACCACGCCGAGCTCAGAGCCGCGCACATCCCCGACGACTTCATCGAGAAGGTGACGCTCTATCGGGGAGAGGGCTGCGACGAGTGCGGGGGCACCGGATACAGCGGCCGACAGGGCCTGTACGAGGTGATGGCCGTCAACTCCAGAGTCCGCAAGCTGATCATGCAGGGCTCCAGCACGGACGACCTGCGCGAGGCCGCCATCGCGGGCGGCATGCTCACACTGCGCATGGACGGGCTCAAGAAGCTGGAGCGCGGCATCACGACGATGGAAGAGATTCTCAAGGAAACCGCAGAAGTCACCTAGGGGATTCAATGGATCCGGAAGCGACACAGACCAAGACCGACCTGAGCCTGCGGGTGCTCCTCGAGGAGCTGATTCGCCGCAAGGGCTCCGACCTGCACGTCACCGTCGGCGAGCGGCCCATGATCCGGGTCGACGGCGACCTCATGCGATCCGCTGTGGACCACGTGCTGACGCCCAAGGACACGCTCCAGCTCGCCTACTCCATCCTGACCGAAGCGCAGAAGAAGCGCTTCGAGACCGATGACGAGCTGGACTTCTCCTTCGGCGTTCAGAACCTCTCGCGCTTTCGTGGCAACTGCTACAAGCAGCGCGGGTGCATCGCGCTCGCGATCCGGCAGATCCCCTACGAGATCACCACGGTCGAGAAGCTCGGACTGCCGGCGATCCTCAACAAGCTGGCCGAACGGCCGCGCGGTCTGGTGCTCGTCACTGGACCCACGGGGTCCGGGAAGTCCACCACGCTGGCCGCGATGCTCGACAAGATCAACAAGGAGCGGCGGGGCCACATCATCACGATCGAGGACCCGATCGAGTTCATCCATCGGCATCAGAACTGTGTGGTCAACCAGCGGGAGGTGGGGACGGACACGCAGAGCTTCGCGGCCGGCCTCAAGTACGCGCTGCGTCAGGACCCCGACGTGATCCTGGTCGGCGAGATGCGGGATCTCGAGACCATCGGCGCGGCCCTGACGATCGCGGAGACGGGACACCTCGTGCTCGCGACCCTGCACACGAACTCGGCGGCCGAATCCATCAACCGGATCATCGACGCGTTCCCTGGGCACCAGCAAAGCCAGGTACGCGCGCAGCTCGCGTTCGTGCTCGAGGGCGTACTGACCCAGACACTCCTCCCGCGGGCACGCGGGCGGGGCCGGGTCGCGGCCGCCGAGGTCATGATCTGCACCCCCGCGATCTCGGCCTGTATCCGCGACGAGAAGGTCCATCAGATCTACTCGCTGCTGCAGGCGGGGAAGAAGCACGGCATGCAGACCATGAACGACGCGCTCGCCCAGCTCTACATGCGGGGGGACGTGACAATCGAGGAGTGCACCAGGCGCTCACCGGACCCGGCCGAGTTCTTGCGGGCAGTGGGCGAGCCCATCCCCGCGTAGGACGACATCCGCACCCGGCCCTAGGGCCGGACCGAGAAGGACGACGAGAACGGCCCCCGTAGAGGTCGACCGAGAATGGCAACTTTCGCATACAGCGCCCGACCCATCACCGGCGGTGACATCCAGTCGGGCGAGATCGAGCTTCCCACGAAGGAGGAGGTGCTAGCCTACCTCCACAAGCAGAAGCTCATCCCCGTGTCGGTCCGTCAGAAGGAACGACAGTTCAACATCAAGTTCGGCACCGGCATCAAGACCCGGGACATCGTCATCTTCACGCGCCAGTTCGCGACGATGATCAACTCGGGACTGCCGCTGGTGCAGAGCCTCGATATCCTGGCCGAGCAGACGGAGAACCAGTCGCTCAGAAAGGTCATCCAGGACGTGCTCTACGACGTGGAGTCGGGGCACACTCTGGCCGACGCGATGGGCCGGCACCCCAAGGTCTTCACGGATCTGTTCGTGAACATGGTGGCCGCGGGCGAGGCCGGGGGTATTCTGGACACCATCCTGCTCCGCCTGGCGACGTTCCTTGAGAAGAACGACGCGCTCATCCGGAAGATCAAAGGCGCCATGGTATACCCCGGCGTCATCGTCTCCGTGGCCGTCATCGCGATCACGATTCTCCTCCTGTTCGTGATTCCCACGTTCCAGACCATGTTCGCGTCCGCGGGCATCGCGCTCCCACTCCCCACGCGGGTCGTGATCTCTCTGAGCGCGATCATGCAGGCGTACTGGTGGGCCTTCCTGGTCGGGGCCACGCTCGCCGTGGTCGGAATTCGCTACGCGTACAAGACGGATGCGGGTCGGCTGGCCATCGACAGGTTGATTCTGTCGTTCCCGATCATCGGCGACCTGCAGCGCAAGGCGGCGGTCGCTCGCTTCACGCGGACCCTGGGCACACTCGTATCGTCCGGCGTGTCCATCCTGGAGGGACTCGAGATCACGGCGCGCACGGCTGGCAACCGGGTCATCCACGACGCCGTGATGGGGTCGCGGGCCTCGATCGCCGGCGGTGAGACGATCGCGGGGCCACTGAAGGAATCGGGCGTGTTCCCTCCCATGGTGGTCCAGATGATCAACGTCGGCGAGCAGACCGGCGGCCTGGACGAGATGCTGTCCAAGATCGCGGACTTCTACGACGAGGAGGTCGACGCCGCCGTCGAGGTCCTGCTGTCCGCGATGGAGCCTGTGATGATCGTGTTCCTGGGTGTGATCGTCGGCGGGATGATCGTGGCCATGTACCTCCCGATCTTCGACATGATCAACGCGGTCCAGTAAGGTCCGCATCTGGAGAGGACGCGATCACAGAGGGGTCGTTCGACCCTCCGATCGTCTCCGCCCGGAGCCCTCTCGGCTTCGGGCGGTGCCTCTTCCGGCTGCGCCTCGATTTTGAACCCAGTACGCCCATCGACTAGCTTAGGACGCTTTGTAGCGTCCTGCCGACGACATCCTCCCTGCGGAGAGCCATGCATCCGAGCCACGCTGCGCCCAACCGGCCCAAGGGGCCCAAGGGCACGCCCGCGCCGTTCGACCACAGATACCTGAGCGGCGACGGCGACCACGATCACGACGACGTGGTCTATCCGGCCACCATACCGTTTCTGCTCGTACACCTGGCGGCGTTCGGAGCGATCTGGACCGGGGTCACGCTCCAAGCGGTGGCCGTGGGAGTGGCGCTCTACTTCATCCGCATGTGGGCCATCACGGCGGGCTACCACCGCTACTTCTCGCATCGCTCCTACAAGACCAGTCGGGTGTTCCAGTTCCTGCTGGCCTTCCTGGGGCAGACATCGGCCCAACGCGGGGTCATCTGGTGGGCCGCGGTCCACCGGCACCACCACCGACACTCGGATACGCCCGAGGACGTCCACTCGGCGCTGCACGGAGGGTTCTGGCACTCCCATGTGGGTTGGATCTTCAAGCCCAAGAGAAGCCGGGCGGACTACGAGTCCGTCCCCGACCTGACTCGTTATCCCGAGCTGAGGTTCCTCGAGCGGCATCCCTACTTTCCGGCGTTCCTCCTCGCGATCGGCGTGTACCTGTGGCTCGGTTGGGTGGGCCTGTTCGTCGGTTTCTTCTGTAGCACGGTGGTGCTCTATCACGGGACCTTCGCCATCAACTCGCTGGCTCACATGACGGGCAACCAGCGGTACCTGACGGGGGACCAATCGCGCAACAGCCTGTTTCTGGCCTTGATCACGCTCGGCGAGGGGTGGCACAACAACCACCACGCCTACCAGAGCTCGACCCGTCAGGGCTTCCGCTGGTGGGAGATCGACATCACCTACTACGTCCTCTGGGCGATGTCCAAGGTTGGACTCGTCTGGGACCTGCGAGAGCCCCCACCGGAGCTGGTGGCCGGCAAGCAGCGCCTGGGACGGAAGGTCCTCGAGAAGGCGGCCCAGGACCTGGCTGACTCCCTCCCGTCTCCCGGCATCACGCCCGGGCTCCGGGAGGCATGGATCCTGACCCCGACGTTCGTCGAGTTGGCCTCCGACTTCCACGGCGCGCGCGTCGAGGCGCGCGAGCAGTTGGCGGAGATCCTGAGCGTCCGCACGCTCCCGGATCTGCCCTCGATCGATCAGCTCCGTCAGACCATCGACGAACTCAGGCACCGCGCCGACGAGCGCCTGCGGCAGGGCGCCGACGAAATCGTTCAGCGGGTCGATGTGCTGCGCCGGCGGGCCGAGCACGCGAGGGCCCTGCTCGTGGAACGGGTCGGAGAGCTACAGTTGCCGGACCTGCCCAGCCTGGAGGACCTCAAGGCTCAGGCGGCGGCCCGGTTCCGCACTGCCCCGTCGCTCGACGAGATCGCCGAGCGGGCGCGAGAGCTGCTCATCGAACGGCTGGTGGCGCGGATCCTGGATGACCCGGAGATGGCGGGCGCCTGGGCGTAGGCGCCCACGCAACGCAGCTAGAAGTGGGCGTTCAGGAGCGGTAGGTACCGGAAGCGGCCGTTGTTGCCCGCCCGGTTGAGCAGGCCGATCTGGACGCCGTCCAGCCGGTCCGCCGAGTTGTAGAGTCCGATCGCGAGGCCGCGCTGATGTCCGATCCGGTTGTAGCCCGCCACCGCGAATCCCGTCATGGAGCCCAGGTCGGACCAGCCCACCGTGGCGGCAAATCCTCGGAACTCGAAGGCCTTGATCTTGTAGGCCGCCGCGGCCGCGCCCTGCACGGTGCCTCCGGCGTCAACCGCCAGACCCGCCAGTGCCAGCCCCCGCAGGTCGTTGTTGGCCACCACCGCCAGTCCACCCGCTCCAAGCCCGGTGAGGCTCCCGCTGCTCACGACCGCCAGGCCCCCTGCACCGATTCCGGTGAGGGACCCGTCGGCGACCGTGGCCAGGCCACCGAATGTCAGGCCGCGAAGGTCTCCCTGGGAGACGACCGCGAGCCCGCCGGCGGCCACACCATAGACGTCGCCCTCGCTCACCACGGCCAGCCCGCCCGCGGCGATCCCTTTGACGGACCCCGTCCCGACCACGGCCAGCCCGCCCGCGGCGAGACCGCGTACCGGACCGTCCCCCACCACCGCGAGACCGCCCAGGGACACCCCGTCCAGCCCCCCCTCTGACACGACCGCGAGCCCGCCCAGGCCGACGCCCCGCAGCCGGCGCTCCGAGACGGTGGCCAGCCCCCCTACGAGGAGCCCGGAGGACCGTCCGCCCGACACCGCCGCCAGTCCACCAACGTGGATGCCCCGGAGCTCGTCGTCGGCCACGGTGGCGGCGAGTCCCGCCGAGATCCCGCGCAGCCTGGCCGCACCCGGCGACACGAGGCCCAGGGCGAGCCCGTTGACCTCGCCGCCGACGTGGTCGCCCGGCTTCCAGAAGGTGATGTTGACGCCGTTGATGCGTTCGAGTCGGTCGTCGGAGATGTTGATGCGCAGACCGTTCAGCCGAAGCACGTCGCCCAGACCGATGCCGTAGTCGCCGATCGCCAGCTTGACACCCGGCTCGCCCGAGGGCCGGCCGGTCTGCGCATGGAGATCGGGAGCCTCGGGGATGGCGAACGCGGCGGTCAGCGACAGGACGGTCAGGACGGTGGCCACTCGGCGGCCGCGGGCGGTGCGGGACATGATTCCCACCTGAGGGGGTTGGGAGCGCCTCGAGGGTGTGATACCCCGGAACGTACGCGGGTGGCGAACCCGGAGTTTCGGTCCGGGGCGACCATTGGCACACGTTCGTCGTGGTAGTATGGTTGCCGGCTGACGCCCCGGCCGGACCGGGTGCGGGGGCCGGGTCCGTGGACGTCGCCCCGACCATTGCCTCGAAACGCGGGGAGAGTGATGCAGTTCGTCGAATGGTTCTCGGATTTCGCTACCACGTACATCGTCGAGGCCGGGATCCGAGTCGGGGACGAGCAGATCCCCTTCATGGTGATCGTGCTGCTCGGGGTGGGCTTCTATCTGACGCTCCGGCTGGGGTTCATTCAGGTCCGGCGCCTCGGCCACGGCATCGCGGTCGCAACCGGGAAGTACGACGATCCGGAGGACGAGGGCGACGTCACCCATTTCCAGGCGCTGTCCACGGCGCTCTCCGCTACGGTCGGAATCGGCAACATCGCGGGCGTGGCCGTGGCCATCCACTGGGGGGGGCCGGGTGCGCTCTTCTGGATGTGGATGACGGCGGCGCTCGGGATGGCCACCAAGTTCGCCGAGGTCACCCTGGCCCAGGAGTACCGGGTCTCCGAGACCGAGGGGGATTGGGCGGGGTCCGTCTCGGGCGGCCCCATGTACTACATCGAGCGCGGGTTGGGACCCCGCTGGAAGTGGATGGCGGTCTTCTTCGCCTTCATGCTCGGAATCACCGCCTTCCTGACAGGGAACGCGATCCAGGCCAACACCGTGGCCGACAACATGGATTCCGAGTTCGGGATCAGTCGCGTCGTCACCGGCCTCATCACGGCGGCCATCGTGGCCGCGGTCATTCTCGGCGGCATCCGGCGCATCGGTCGGGTGACTGGGATCCTGGCACCGGTCATGGCGGTCATCTACGTCCTCGGGGCGCTGATCGTGATCGCGCTGAACGCCGGCCAGGTGTTCCCCACGTTTGGACTGATCTTCCGTGAGGCGTTCAATCCGACGGCCGGCGTGGCCGGGACGGGGGTGGGCGCCTTCCTGGTGACCCTGATGTGGGGCGTGCGGCGCGGCCTGTTCAGCAACGAGGCCGGCCAGGGGTCGGCCCCGATCGCGCACGCCGCCGCCAAGACGGACGAACCGGTGTCCGAGGGGGTCGTCGCCCTGCTGGAGCCCTTCATCGACACGCTCGTCATCTGCACCATGACCGGCCTGGTCCTGATCATGACCGGGGTCTGGAACGACACGTTCTCGACTGAGCTCACGCTCGGCGGTGGCGACATCGGGTACCGCACTGCGGTCGCCACCGGCTACGCGGACACCGACCCCGCCGGGACGATCGCCTTCGCGGGCGGCCGGCACGCGGACGACGCCCCGGGCGCTCCGCTGCTCGCATGGCACGAAGCGCCGGTCGACGAGGTGTTCGTGGACGCTGCGATGGGCCAGCCGTTCACGGGGACGATCGATCCGGCCACCGGCACCGCCACCTCGAGCGATGGGCAGACGTACACGTCGCTCTACGGGATGGCGGTGGAGAACGGGGCGCCGCTCACCCTGGAAGGATTTCGGCGCGGGCTCTCGCCGCTCGGGGACTGGGGTCACTACATCGTGATCCTGTCGGTGCTGCTCTTCGCCCTGTCTACGGCCATCTCCTGGAGCTACTACGGCGATCGCTGCGCCAACTACCTGTTCGGCGCGGCGGCAATCCTGCCCTACAAGATCGTGTTCGTGATCATGCACTTCGTCGGTGCGGTCCTACCGCTCACCGTCATCTGGAACCTGGGAGACGTGTTCCTGGGCATCGTTATCTGGCCCAACCTCATCGCTCTGGCTCTGCTGTCGGGCAAGGTGCGCGACCTCACCAAGAGCTACTTCGAGCGGAAACCCTGGCTCAAGGCCGGGAAGTAGGACGGAGCCCCAACCTCGGAGGACGAACAAGTGAGGAGTGGCAAGGAGGCGAACGTCGCCGCAGTTCTGGCCATGACCCTGGGTGTGGCTGTCTCCTGCGGAGGGCAGGAGGGGACGCCCGACGACGCGGCCGCCGCGGGCGAAGCGCCGATGTCCGTGCGCATCGTGGAGCCAGCGGACGGCGCGCAGGTCACGAACCCGTTCCGGGTGAGGTTCGAAGTGGACGGCCTCGCGATCGTGCCTGCCGGGGAGCAGGGTGCACGGACCGGCCACCACCACCTGCTCGTGGACGTGGACGAGCCGGCCCCGGGCACGCCGATTCCGTCCATCGACGGCTACCTGCACTACGGGCAGGCCCAGACCGAGCTGGAGCTGACACTGGAGCCGGGCGAGCACCGGCTCATCGCCGTCGTGGGGGACTTCGCGCACATCCCCCTGGTGCCCAACGTGACCGACACGATCCGGGTGGTGGTGCGCTGACGGGCTGACGTCCGGGGCCCGCTCAGCCGCGCGCCGCCTTCACGAAGGCCTGGACGAGGTCGGACGCGACACCGCCGCCGGGGATCCCACCCGCTTGGAGGGCGCTGCCGACGATGACGCCATCGGCGGCTTCGAGCTGGGACCGCACCGTGTCGCGCGCAGCGCCGCTTCCCACCCAAATGGGGGCGTCCGGCAGTTCCGACTTCACGGCGTCGAGTGAGCTGGTAGGGGTGGGCTCGCCCGTCGAGGAGCCGCTCAGGACCAGGCCGTCCGCGAGGCCGCGCTCCCAGCAATCGCGCGCCGCCTGGATCAGGTCGATGCCCTGCGCCGGCGCCGCGTGCTTGACCATGACGTCTGCCAGGATCGCGGCGTCCAGACCCAGGCGCTCGCGGAGCCGGAGCGTGCTCTCGGCCTGCCCGCGCAGCCAGCCCTGGTCCGTGAGCATGGCCCCGGTATGCACGTTCACGCGGAGGAAGCGCGCGCCGGCGGCGGCCGCGATCGCGAGCGCGCCCACCGCATCGTTCCGAAGCACGTTCACGCCGACGGGGATCCCCACCGCCGCGGCGACCTCCACGACCGCCCGCGTCATGGCGGCGATCGTCTCCGGCGGAGCGCGCTCACCGTAGAACGGGGCGTCGAAGTAGTTCTCCACCAGCACCCCGTCCATGCCGCCTTGCTCGAGAGTGGTCGCATCGGCCACCGCCCGCTCGATCACCTCGGCCATGGAGCCGCCCCAGCGGGGCGCCCCGGGGAGGGCCCGCAGATGCACCATCCCCACCAGCGGCTTCGCCACCGGGAAGATTCCGGCAAGGGGGCGGCGGCTCCACGCGCTCAATCCGCTCAACGCGGCTTCACCACCCGGGCGGGTACCACGGACCCGTCTCCGAAGCGCTTGTTGAGGTCGTCCACGGCCCGCGCGACCTTGCGGTCCCGCTCGGTCTCCACGCCGTGCTCCTCGCCGAACAATCCGAGCTGGCGGACGTCCTCCTCCAGCGCCTCCAGGTTGGTGGCGCCGACGCCGAGTAGCCGCGCCGGACGTCGTCGTCTCCGCCGCAGCTCCACCAGCAGCTCTCGAGCCAACCGAAAGAGCGCGGCGTCCGATTCGATGGGCTCCCCCACGGTTCGGGACGCCTGACGAGTGGTGAAGTCCGAGTCCCGGAGCTTCACCGTCACCGTGCGCGTGCGGAGCTCGGACTTGCGCAGCGTCCGGCCCACCGAGCAGGCGAGCTCCATGAGCCGGCGCTCCAGGTCCTCGTCCGCGTCGAGGTCCTCGAAGAACGTCCGCTCGGAGCTGATGGATTTCCGCGGCTCCCGTGGATTCACCCGACCCGGGTCCACTCCGCGTACGATGCGGTGGAGCCAACGCCCGCGTGAAGGGCCGAACCACGTCTCCAGCCACTCCTCGCCCACCTCGCGAGCGTCGTCCACCCGGACCAGCCCCTTCTCGCGGAGGGCCCCAGCCAGCGCCGGGCCGACCCCGGGGATGTCGGCCAGCTCGAAACGTCTCATGAATTCGGCCTCCTCACCCGGCGGGACCACGTGTACTCCGGCCGGCTTCGCGAAATTGGTGGCCAACTTGGCGACCAGTTTTTGCGTGGCCCCCCCGATCGAGACCGAGACCTCGGTTCCCTCCAGGACCGCCAGACGGATCCGGTCGGCGCTTTCCAGGAGCGTCTCGCCCGCGAGCAAGCGATCCATGCCGGTGAGGTCGAGGTAGAACTCGTCCACCGAAGCGGCCTGGACCACGGGAGACAGATCCTCGAGCGCGCGCCGGACCGCCTTGCTCCTTCGCGAGATGGCCTCGCGCGGGACCCCCACCACCGCGGCGTCGGGGCAGAGCTTGAGCGCTTGTCCGGTGGGCATGCCGGAGCGGACTCCGTAGCGCCGCACCCCGTACGACGCGGACGTGACGACCCCCCGTCCCGAAGGGCTACCACCCACGATCAGGAGCTCCTCGCGCCCCGCTCCCTCGGGATCCTCGAGCCGCGCGACCTGCACGAAGAACGCGTCGCAATCGACGTGCAGCAGTCGCCGGTGCCCGGGGTCGCCTGGGGTGTCCGCGCTCGTTTCCAACAGGAGGCTGTCTTCGTAGGTTCGAGGCCCGATCTACTGGCAAACGGAATGTACGGAGCGCAGTAGCTCAGCACACTTTGGAGGAAGTCCATGCCCTACCCGTTCGAGCTTCCCGACCTGGGATACGACTACGACGCCCTCGAGCCGCGGATCGACGCGCGCACGATGGAGATTCACCACGGAAAGCACCACGCCGGCTACACCAGCAAGCTGAACGCCGCCTTGGAGGGGCATCCCGCCCTCCACGGCAAATCCGCCGAGGAGATCCTGCGCAACATGAGCGCCGTTCCCGACGCCATTCGGGGTGCGGTACAGAACAACGGCGGTGGTTACGTCAACCACACGCTGTTCTGGCAGGTCATGGCGCCGGGTGGGGGGGCGCCCTCCGCTGCGCTGGCCGAGGCCATTGGTGCGGCTTTCGGCTCCGTCGACGACCTGACGGCCAAGCTCAAGGCCGCTGCCGGCAGCCGGTTCGGGTCGGGTTGGGGTTGGCTGGTCGTGGCCGCCGGAGGCCTGCAGGTCTACTCCACCGCCAACCAGGATAGCCCCTACATGAATGGGCACACGCCGATTCTGGGCGTGGACGTGTGGGAGCACGCCTACTATCTGAACTACCAGAATCGTCGTCCCGACTACCTGGACGCCTTCGGCGAGCTGATCAACTGGAGCGTGGTTTCCGCCAACTACGCCCGCGCCACGGGCGGCTGAGTCGCAACCGGGCGTACGCTCGACGCGTCCCCGCGGCATCTGTACCACGCCCGCCCTCTTCGGAGGGCGGGCGTTCGGGTTCGTGGGTGGTGTCCGACCGCTCCGCTCAGGCTCGCGGGATCCAGACGAGCGCGACCTGATCCACCGTGACGTCGGTCTTCTCCAGCCCGATCTGCACCGTCTCGATGGCCTCCTCCCGCTCCTGCCACTTCTCGTCGATCTCCAGGATGGCGTCGGCCAGCTCCTGCTCCAGCCCGGTCACCTCGTCCACCTTCTCCTCGACGCGGTTCTCGGCGGACTCCATGCGTTGGGCGGTCCTGGAGGTCATCGAGCGACGCGAGGCGGCGCGGCCCAAGCGGGTTGCTATGCTGCGCGCTCGGCTCCGCCCTCCGAGGAAGGTGGACAGGAGGTCCCCGGCGCCGGCGATCAGCTCCTGGCTCCGCCGGGCCTTGGTGTCGGCCTCGAGCTCGTAGACCCGATCCTGTGCTTTGGCCAACTGCGTCTTCGCGCGCTCGATGCGCGTCTCGAACTTGCCGGTGAGCTTCGCGGACTCCTCGTCCTGGGCCTTCTCCGCCGCCGCGGCGCACCGCTTGGCGAACGCTTCGCGCGACTCCCCGACGCGCGAGTACAGCTTGAGGTGCGGATTCTTGAAGATCTCCACGGACCGGCTGCGAACCAGATGGTCGCGGACCCGCGTCTTGATGCCGCTCCAGTAGGCGCTGCTCCCCACGGGGGCCTCAGGAATGACGTATCGGGCACCGGACGGTGCCTCGCTCCGGAAGTCGCGGGCATCGTAGTCGACGGGTCGGGCCGCCTCCGGATCGGGTGTATCGGAGACGGGCAGCAGGATCGCCTCCCACTCCTCCTCGTGGCGCACGTCCGCATGAGTGTCGTCGTACAGCAGGTTGACCCGAACGGCCACCCCCGGCTCGAACGTCGTGCCGCCCGGAATCGCGCCCACCTCGCCGGCCCACTCCGCGGCCGGATCGAGATAGTAGACGGGGACCCCGGCCGGCACGTCGGGCGGCGCGAGCGACTCGTCGTCCCCGATCGGGGGCGGCCCGGGGGCCTGGGTCGGCGCGGCGGCCGGTGTCGCCTGGTCGGCCACATCGGCCATGAGGGCGCCGATCTGCTCGCGTGACAGCGGCCCCCTCAGATACGACATGGCCCAGCGCGTGCCGAACACCACGGGCTGCGAGCTCTTGGTCGAGTGGAGCAGGAACTCGCGCTTGCCGAGCCCGCTGATGGTCGCGTCCACGTGCTTGAGGTCCACGTCGCCGCTCGCCGAGCGCAGGCCCTCCAGCAACCGACCTTTGTCCCGCTCCGTCTGCAGGCGGCCGATCATCCAGGTGCCGGCGTTGGAGAGCGCCTTGTAGTCCACGTCGACCGGGTTCTGGGTCGACAACACCATGCCTACGCCGAACGCCCGCGCCTGCTTCAGTATCGTCAGGATCGGCTTCTTGGACGGGGGGGCGGCGGTGGGCGGTACGTAGCCGAAGACCTCGTCCATGTACACCAGCGCCCGCAGGTTTTCCGTGCCGCTTTGGCCGCGCATCCAGGTGATGAGGTTCGAGAGCAGCAGCGTGATCACGAACTGGCGCTCGTCGTCCGACAGGTGCGCGAGCGACACGATGGCGGCCCGCGGCTTCCCCTGGGGTGAGCGGAGGAGCGTGCCCACGTCCAGGTCCGGGCCCTGTGTCCAGGCGGCGAACGAGGGTGACGCGACGAGCCCGTTGAGCCTCATGGCCAGCGCCGTGCGGTCCTTGCGCGGAAAGAACCCGTCTATCTCGAACACGCCCAGGCGTCGGAGCGGCGGGTCCTGCACCTGGAGAATGAGTGTGGCCAGGTCGAGGTCCCGCCCCTGATTCCAGGCGTGCTCGACCAGGTTGGCCAGCAGGACGTGTTCGCGGCTTCCGATGGGATCGGCCTGGATGCCGACGAGTCCCAGAAGGCTGGAGACGAACCCCTCGATCTCGTCGCGCATGGCCTCCACGTCCGCGCCGGGGGCCGGCGCGCGCAGGGACCCGACGATGTTCAGCGGGACGCCGGCCGTCGATCCGGGCGTGTAGATCGTGAAATCGGCCGCGTCCCTAAGCGCCCGGACGCGATCGGGCCCGAGCCCCCACCCAGCCAGGCCGTTCCGCCAGAGCTCCGCCGTGGACGTTGCCAGCTCGGACACGGTCTGGCCTTGCCGGCGCGCGTCCGACTCGCTGACCCACGGCTCGAAGGCCGCGGGCGCCAGATCCGGGAAGGCGAGCAGCAGGTTCCCCATGTCGCCCTTGGGGTCGATGATCAACACGGGCACCGAGGACAGCAGGGCTTCCTCGAGCATGATGATGCCGAGGCCCGTCTTGCCCGACCCGGTCATCCCCACGATCACGCCGTGGGTCGTGAGCTGGTCGGCTTTCAGGTGTACGGCCTTGCCCGTGCGTTCGTGCGAGGCCGGGTCGACCTCTTCACCCAGATACAGGCTTCCGGGGCGATGCTCCATCGGGGAACTCTCCTGCGGCTCCGTTCGTAGGGACCTTCTGGCGGCGTGACTTCCGAGCGCCGTCCCAACCTAGGTCGGCGCGCTCCCCTTGTGCGAGTGGAATCAAATGTTTACCTGTAGAGCCGCTTTCGTCGTAAACCTCTGATTGCACGGACGCGGGATGGACGAACGACGCGTTAGAGCTCTGCGACCCGACCGGTGCCTCCAGCCGGCTCTGTCGCTGGTGCTCGTGCTCCAGGCCGTCGCCCTCACCACGCCGGACCCGGCCGCGGCGCAGAGCCTACGAGGCGGCACCACCTCCATGGATCGCCAGAGCAATGCGGCGCTCCGGCACGACTTCACCTACCTGCGCTCCACCGCGCACGTCCGACGCTTCGTTGACCTCGGACTGCTGGTTCCGGTCACATCGAACGCCAACTTCCACCTCAAGGCCGTGTCCTTCCCGTACACGCGGCCGGAGGTGCGCATGTTCATCGATCGCTTGGGGGGCCAGTACCGGCGCGCCTGTGGTGAGCAGTTGGTCGTGACCAGCCTGACCCGGCCCCAGTCGCGGCAGCCGCGCAACGCGTCGGACCGGTCCGTCCACCCGACCGGCATGGCGGTTGACCTGCGACGCACGAACAATATGAACTGTCGCGCCTGGTTGGAGGACGTGTTGCTCTACCTCGAGGGCCGGGGTGTGCTCGAGGCCACGCGCGAGCGGCGGCCGCCCCACTACCACGTGGCCGTGTTCCCGGAGCCCTACGCGGCCTACGTGGCCGACATCACGCGCCGTGCGGAGGCGCCCGCCGCCAGCGAAGCGGCCCAGGTCGCGGGCACCGAGGTCGGCACGGCCCGACACCGCATCCGCCGGGGCGACACGCTCTGGGAGATCGCGCAGCGGTACGGCACCACGGTCTCGCGCATCCGCGAGCTCAACGGCATCCGGTCGAGCAAGATCCTGGCGGGGCAGACGCTGACCGTCCCGCTGGCCCGCTGACCCGACCCGATCGGATCCCGGTGGCCTCCGCCATCGAGCGGGTCGAGCTGGCCGAGCTGGGGACCCGAGAATGCTATCGACTGCTCACGTCGCTTGTGGTCCCACGGCCGATCGCCTGGGTGTCCACCGCGTCCGCGGCCGGCGCCCCCAACCTGGCTCCCTTCAGCTACTTCTGCGCCCTGGCCGCCAAGCCCATGCTGGTCGGTATCTCGATCGGCACGCGGCGTGAGGGGGACCCGAAGGACTCGCTCAGGAACATCCGCGACCGACGGGCTTTCTGCGTCAATGTGGTCACCGCGACCACGCTCGAGGTCATGAACGCCACCGCGGCCGCGCTGCCGCCAGGGGAGAGCGAGTTCAGCGCCGCCGGTGTGGAGCTCGCCTGGACGGAGGAGCCGCGTGTGCCCTTCGTTGCCAATTGCCCGGCGGTGCTCGAATGCCGCCTGTCGCGCGAAGTGGACCTCGCTCCGGCGTCCAACGTGTTGGTGATCGGCGAGGTCCACGCCGTTCGCCTCCGGACCGACGTGCTCGCTGTGGAGGACCCGTACGTGGTCGATCCGGAGAGGCTGGAACCCGTGGGCCGGTTGGGCGGCACTCTCTACTCGCTTCCGGGGCCGGTGGTCACCCTGAAACGCCCGTAGCCCGGGGGGTCGCGAGCCAGGTCTTCCCGGCTCGCAAATTGCAATTGCGCCCGTCTTGCAGCTTGCAAGTCACTCGGTCCGTCGATGTCCGCGGGCCGACCACCCGACCCTGGGCGCAGATTTGAAGACCGAGAACGCGACCCACAGACTCCCGATGGCGATCGGCCTGCTCCGCTGGGTCTACGTCATTCGCGTGACGGTCGCCGCCGGGATCCTGGTCGGCGCCCTGCTCGTTTGGGGATCGGCCCGGCCCGAGCACACCTTTGCGGCCACGGTCGCGTTCCTCGCGTCGCTCGCGCTGTCGGCGCCGTCGTACTGGCTCACCCATGTCCGATCGCGACAGCCCGCGTGGAGCTTTCTCTACAGCCAGTCCCTGTTCGACGCCCTGTTGGTCACGGTGGTCGTCGACCTGACCGGTGGAGGGACCAGCCCGCTCACGCCGCTCTACATTCCCGTGATCACCGTGGCGGCACTGCTTCTGCCGATCCCCGGCGTTTTCGTGGTCGCGGCCGTCGCGATCGGGCTGTTCCTCGGAGACGTCCTGCTGATCGGCGATCCGGAGCTGGCGGCCGGGACGCTCGTCCTGCCCTTCCTGTTCGCTCTGGTCGCGATCGTCACGGGGATCCTGGGAGCCCGTCTGCGCCAGGCGGGAATGGTGATCGGGGAGGTGCAGTCGGAGCTCCGTCAGCTCCGGGTGGACACCGGAGACATTCTCGGACACCTGAGCACCGGACTCCTGACGGTGGACGAGAGCGGACGGCTGGCCTACATGAATCGCGCGGCCGAAACGCTGCTGGGGTTGAGCGCGGCCTCGCTTCGCGACGATCCCATCCTCACCCGGATCGCCGACGTGGCGCCCGGACTGTCCCGCGCGGTCCGCCATTCGCTCGACACCGGCCACCCCGTGCTGCGCTCGAAGGTGCAGGCCAAACGGGGCGGATCGGACAAGGTGCTCGGACTGAGCACGGCGGTCCTGGACCGCGGTGACGCGGGGCACACGGTGACCGTGATCTTCCAGGACATCACGGACGCCGCCCGGATCGAGGCCCTGAACCGGAGGAACGAACGGCTCGAGGCGGTCGCAGCGCTCAGCGCCTCGCTGGCCCACGAAATCAAGAACCCGCTGGCGTCCATCCGCAGCTCCGTCGAACAGCTCGGTAAGCGCGGTCTCGAGCAGGCCGACCAGGAGCTGCTGAGCGCGCTGGTCCTCGCGGAGTCCGATCGCCTCAGCCGCCTGCTCACCGACTTCATCGAGTTCGCCCGTATTCGGAGCGGCGAGGTGGCGCCTGTCGAGC
Source organism: Gemmatimonadota bacterium (assembly GCA_024638305.1). Classification (GTDB taxonomy): domain Bacteria; phylum Gemmatimonadota; class Gemmatimonadetes; order Longimicrobiales; family Gaopeijiaceae; genus JAHEKN01. The sequence goes on from JAHEKN010000047.1 coordinate 20,820, forward strand.
TCGGCGGGGTGGTCCGCACCGCGGTCGCGCTGGTTCGCGAGCATCCGGACGTCGGATCGGGTCTCACGATCGATCTCGAGGTCCCGGGCACACCCCTCTGGGTGAGCGGGGATGCCGACCTGCTCCATCGCGCCGTGTTCAATCTGGCCCTCAACGCCGGCCAGTTCGCCGGGTCGACGGGTCGGGTCCGGGTCCGCCTCGAGTCGGCCTCCGCGCGGGCTGCCGCGGGCCGGGGGCCGCTGGACGGCACCGTGCGACTGACGGTAGACGACTCCGGGCCGGGCGTGCCGGAGTCCGAGTCCGAGCGGATCTTCGATCCCTTCGTGACCAGTCGGGCCGGAGGAAGCGGCCTCGGGTTGTCGGTGGTCCACCGTGCCGTGGAGGCACACCAGGGGGCCGTAGTGGTCGAGCGCTCCGATCTGGGAGGCGCCCGATTCGTCATCTACATGCCGGGCGGGACCCCGCCGGTTTCAGACGCTCCACGGGCGGCGACGCCCGTCGTACGCGAGCGAGCGATCAAGGAGGCTCACGCGTGACCGATCGACCCATTCGTATCCTCGTCGTCGACGACGAGACCAGCATTCTGGACTCGCTGCGGATCCTGCTCAAAGGCGAGGGCTTCGACGCGACCGTGGCGCAGGGAGGCAAGGAAGGGCTCGCGCTGCTGGCTTCGGAAGCGTTCGATCTGGTCCTCACGGACATCCGTATGCCCGGGACGACCGGACTCGACGTCCTGAGGGCGTCGAGGGAGGCGGATCCCGAGATGGCCGTCATCCTCATGACCGCCCAGGCCTCGCTCCAGTCTGCGGTGCACGCAGTGAACGAGGGCGCCTACTACTACCTGCAAAAGCCGTTCGCCAACGACGAGCTGCTGGCGATCTGTCGCCGTGCCGCCGAGGTTCGGCAACTCAAGGTCGAGAATCGACGGCTCAAGACGGAGATCCGCCGCCGGGACGGTGACTTGAGCGAGCGCCCGGTGGGGAAGGCACGGGAGTTCCTGGAGGTCCTCAAGCTGGCCGAGACGGTAGCGCCCACGGACTCCACCGTGCTGATCGGCGGGGAGAGCGGTACGGGGAAGGAAGTCGTGTCCCGCTACATCCATTCCATGTCCCACCGGGCGGAGCGACCGTTCTTCTCCATAAACTGCGGGTCCTTGTCCGAAAGCCTGCTCGAGAGCGAGCTCTTCGGTCACGTGAAGGGCGCCTTCACCGGGGCCGTGCGGGACAAGGAGGGCCTCCTCGCCGCCGCCCGCGGCGGCACGCTCTTCCTGGACGAGATCGGGGAACTCTCCGCCGCCATGCAGGTGAAGCTCCTCAGGGTCCTCCAGGAGCGCGAGGTCATTCCGGTGGGGTCCACCGAGGCCATCCCGATCGATGTGCGCATCGTGGCCGCCACCAACCGCGATCTGGACGAGGAGATTCGCAAGGGCACGTTCCGGAGTGATCTGTATTACCGCCTCAACGTGATCGCCCTCCATCTGCCTCCGCTCCGGGAACGGCGTGACGACGTCCCGCTGTTGTCCCAATATTTCCTCGCCCGGCACGCCGAGGGGTCGGGACGGGAGCGCCCGCTCGAGTTGAGCGACGAAGGGATGGAGGCGATGCTGGCGTACGATTGGCCGGGCAACGTGCGCGAGCTGGAGAACGCGCTCGAGCGCGCGGCCGTGCTCACCAAGAACGGGGAGATCCAGCTCGGTGACCTGCCGGAGAGCATTCGATCCTCCCCGAAACCACGCCTGGTCGAGGAGCGGCCCCCGGCCAACCCCTCGATGGAGGTGATCGAGCGGGCGTATATCCATTGGGTCCTGGAGGCGGAAGGCGGGAACAAGAGCAGGGCCGCGGAGGTCCTGGGCATCGATCCCTCTACCCTCTATCGCAAGCTAAACAGGTACGGGCTGGAGAGCGCATGACCGAGCAACTGACGCTGTCCGTCGTAATTCCGGCGTTCAACGAGATCCACACCGCGGAGCGGCTCCTGCGGAAGGTTCGCGAGGTACCGCTGACCCTCGAGGTGATCGTCGTCGACGACGGGTCGACGGACGGGACGCGGGAGCTGCTCGCGCGGCTGCGCGACGATGGGCTCATCGACGCACTGGTGTTCCACGAGGTCAACCGCGGCAAGGGCGCGGCGCTGCGCACCGGATTCCAGCGGGCGACCGGTGACGTGATCGTCGTGCAGGACGCGGACCTGGAGTACGATCCGGCCGAGCTCCCCGAGCTCCTGGGGCCGATCGTGAAGGGCCAGGCGGATGCCGTGTTCGGGTCCCGATTCCTGGGCGGCCCCCACCGGGTT
>JAHEKN010000048.1 GCA_024638305.1 Gemmatimonadota bacterium
CGGCCCTCGGGAACGCGACCGAGTTCCCCTCCGGGAGCGATACCGAGGCCTTCATGGGTGGCTACATCACCATCACGCCGATCGCGTTCGACTGGACCGCGAACGCATTGATACAAGAGATCGGCGGCTGGGGGGTCACCCACCGCCTCGGGCGGCCCTGACCAGCGGGGACCTGGCACGCTCGGACGGCCGGTTCCAGATTGCGCCCCCCGCACACCCCGGTGTCCCCACTCAGAGGTGGTTCATGCGCAACGCAGCTCCGCTCCGCTCGACTCCCGTCCTGCTCTCGCTGGCCTTCGTAGCGACGGTCCTCTTCGGCATGTCGCCGGACCGGGTGGTCGCCCAGAGAGGTGCCTCGGGGCCGCCCGAGCACGCGGCGGTCGAGCCGGTCAACCACCTCCCCAATCCGTACGAGACCGTGCGGAACTGGGGCACGCTACCCGACGGGCGGACCTGGGGGTCGGTGAGCGCGATCCAGGTGGACATCGATGGCGTGCACATCTGGGCGGGAGACCGCTGCGGGGCCAACTCCTGTGCCGGCTCCGACGTGGATCCCATCGTGAAGCTCGACGGGAACGGAAACGTGGTGCGGAGCTTCGGAGCCGGGCTCATCATCTGGCCGCACGGCATGGACGTGGACCGCGCGGGCAACGTCTGGATTGCCGACGCCCGTTCGGCCAACGCGCGCGAGCTGGAGGCCTCTCCTGGGGCAGCGGGCAAGGGGCACACCGTGACCAAGTTCAGCCCAGAGGGCGAAGTGCTCATGGTCCTCGGCACCCCCGGGGAGACCGGGGACCCGCCGACCCACTTCACCGAGCCCAACGACGTCCTGGTGGCGCCCGACGGGAGCATCTTCGTGGCGGAGACCCACGGCGCCCAGTACATGGACGAGGCCGGACCCAACGCCAAGAGCCGTATCTCCAAGTTCACGCCCGACGGCACCTTCATCATGAGCTTCGGCTCGTGGGGGTACCGCGACGGCGAGTTCCGGTCGCCGCACTCGCTGGCCATGGACTCGCAGGGCCGGCTGTTCGTGGCCGACCGGGGCAACCGCCGCATCCAGATCTTCGACCAGCAGGGGAACCACCTGGACACCTGGTACCAGTTCAGCCGAATCAGTGGGCTCTTCATCGACGCCAACGACGTCCTCTACGCCATCGACTCCGAATCGGACGAGAACTACAACCCGGGCGGGTGGCGCAAGGGACTGCGGGTCGGAAGCGCGCGGACGGGCGAGGTCTGGTACTTCGTGCCCGAGCACGTGTCTGCGCGTGCCTCCGGCATGGGCGGAGTGGGCGCGATGGGTGAGGGCGTCACCGCGGATGCCGCCGGCAACGTCTACGCCGGCGAGGTCGGTCCGGTACAGGGACTCACGAAGTTCATCCCGCGGTTGACGCGCAGGTAGAGGAGCGCCACGCCCTCAACCGCTTGCCGCGGTGATGGCGGCCAGGATGGGCTCGATGGCGCGGTCGGCCAGGTCGGCCAGCTCAGTCGCCGTGCGGTTCTGGATGGGGTGATCCACCCAGACGACCGCGGGCTCGAACCCCAGCGAGCGCGCCTGCGAGGCGGCGGCGTCCGAGAACTCCGTAGTCGCGACCAGGCATCCGGGGATGCCCCGGTCGTCCAGTGCCTTGATGTCATGCAGACCGCATGATGTGCATGACCCTCAGTCGGCTAGCGCCTCCACGACCACGTGGGCGCCGGCCACGATCTCATCCAGCACCGGGAGGGGGGCCGGCTTGGCGTTGGTGGGCTTGGCGGTCCTCAGCACGTCGATGCCGCGCTCGCGGAGCCGAGCCTCCACCGTGTCCAGGAACTCGTCGCTTCGAATCTTTCCCAGATCCAGCAGCGCGACGGTCTTGCCGTCGAGGCTCGCCGGCGGCTCGGCGCGCGGCCTGAGATCCGGGGCCAGCTCCGACGTGGGATCGTGCAGGGTGGTCCGACTCGGTGTCATTCGATGACCTCTCTGGTGATGGGCCGAGACTCGTCGCGGGCTCGATGGCCCGGCCATCCGGCCAGGATCGCGGAATAGAGACCGGCCGGACCGCCGGCCCGCACCAGCAGCAGCCCGTCCGGATGGAACTTGGGGACTCTCTCGTCGCGGCGAGACTCGGGCACGCCCTCGCCAATCCCGTGCGCGCCTCGCACGACGTCGGCCCCCGGTCGCTCGCAGGCCCGGTGGAGCTCGGACGTGATGCGGGTTCGGTCCCAGCCGGCGTCGCTGAAGATGCCGTAGTGCTCGGGGGCCAGCACCAGGACCGCGCGCGCCCACTCACAGTGCTTGGTGTGACCGACCGCGAGGAGGCTCGCGGCCAGCGAGCGCGTGAGCTCTTCGGGCGTCCGCGACCCCTGGTCCATGATGCCCTGGACGCCGTCCCCCTGGAAGAGCGTGACCGCGCTCCGGCCGGGGGGAACACCGCGGGCGACCGAGAGCGGCTGCCACTCCGGGTCGGACTCGTCCTCCGCGAAGGCGAACCCGAGCTTGCCCGGCGAGCCCAGCGTCGAGCGGTCGATCTTGCCCGGACGGCCGCCGCCCACGTTGCGAACGACCAGGTTGAGCGCGCGCCCGATCGTCGCGTTGGCGCGGTTGCCCTGGCCCAACGCGTTGAGCCCGGAGTTCATCCCGATGCGCCGCGCGATCGGCCCGTTCACGATGATGATGGGCCCCGAGAAGCAGGTGCTGCAGGTCAGGCCGTGGAGGGTGAAGTCGGGTTGGAGCGCCGCCTCGATGGCCGCGAGCAGCACGGGCATGTACTCCGGCTTGCAGCCGGCCATCACGGCGTTGATGGCCACCTTTTCCACGGTGCACTCCACCAGATCGGGCGGCATGAGTCCGACCACTTCGTGCCCTGCCCGGCCCGTGCCGGCCAGCATGCGAAGGATCCGCTCCGGCGTTGGCGGTGTCACCGGCAGGCCGTCCGTCCAGCCGCGGTCGTAGCAGACCTCGACCTCGTCCCGGAACTCGTCCACGGGGACCGTGCGGGAGCGGAGGCCGGGGTCGCCGTAACGCACCTCGAGCGCCTCGGCCACGCCGGGCTCCACGGACCTGGAGCCGCACCCGGGCTGCCACCCCTTGAGACCGGGCGCGAGGTCGGTGACGCCGGTCAGCTCCTCCCAGTCGGACCGGCTCCAGCCCACGGCCCTGGCGGCTTCGCTCCCGTCCTCGATCCGGACGATGGTCGGCACCGTCTCGGTCCGGAGCGCATATGAGACGCGTAGGTGGGTGTCGTCGACGACGCCGTCCAGGTCACCCAGGAACGCAGGGTCGTCCTGGTAGTGGACGCGGAGCGGGGCGCCCGCGTCGGCGAGCTGATGGAGCGCGGGGACCACCAGATGGCAGGTCGGGCAGTCGCTCTTCACCACCACCACGTACTCGACGGCGGCCGGGCGCGGCGTCTGGGCGCCGGCGCTCTGCACCGCGTCGGAAGGAGGCTCGGCATTGGACGTATGATCGCTCACGGTCGCCGAATGTGCGGGGTAGCTGGCCGCAAGGCCATCGGAAGACCTAGTGTTGGCGCCCAAGCGTGAGCGGAAGGAGCGACGGATGACCTGGACGAGACGGGACGCGATCAAGGGGTTGGGAGCGGTCGGGGCGGCTGCGGCGCTCGGTCCGATGCGCGCCGGCGCGGCGGATGGGGGGCAGGTGGCCGCGCAGGCCCCGCTCCGCATCCTGTTCATCGGCGGCACCGGGTTCATCGGGCCCCACATGGTCCGCCGCTCGCTCGCGCGTGGGCACAGCGTGACGCTCTTCAACCGGGGGCGGACCAACCCCCACCTGTTCCCCGAGGTCGAGAAGCTCCAGGGCGACCGGGACGGCGGGCTGGACCCGCTCCGCGGGCGCTCGTGGGACGCGGTGATCGACACGTCCGGCTACGTGCCGCGCGTGGTGCGCGACTCGGCCGAGCTGCTCCGGGAGAACGTACACCGCTACGTGTTCGTGTCCTCCGCGGATGCCTACGCCGACTTCGTGAAGGTCGGGATCACGGAGGACTACACGCTCGACACCATCGACGACCCGACCATCGAGGACGCCGGCCGCTACTACGGGCCGCTCAAGGTCCTGTGCGAGCGGGTGGTCCAGGAGCTCTATCCCGGCCGCGCCACGGTGCTCCGGCCCGGTTGGATCGTCGGAGCCGGGGACTACAACCCCATCTCGTCGTACTGGCCCATGCGCGTCCATCACGGAGGCGAGATGCTGGCGCCGGGAAGGCCCGAGTATCCAATCCAATACATCGACCCGCACGACCTGGCCCGGTTCGTCATCAAGGCCATCGAGGACGACGTGAACGGCACGTTCAACATGGTCGGGCCGGGGTCACCGCTCACCGTGGCCGAGTTTCTCTACGGCATCCGCGCCGTGACCACTAGCGCGGTCCGGTTCACCTGGGTGCCCGACGACTTCCTGCTCGAGATGAACGTGGGCGCCCAGACGGACCTCCCGATCTGGTTCCCGCCTCGGGACGACTATCCGACCGGCGCGCCCTTCGAGCCGGGGGCCAAGGGGTTCCACCAGATCAGCGGGGCCCGGGCGGTCGCGGCGGGCCTGGAGTATCGGCCCCTGGCGGACACGGCCCGGAGCATCATCGACGAGTACCTGTCGCGGTCCACGCCCTGGGCCACCACGCGGCGTCGGTTCGGGCTGTCGCTCGAGCGGGAAGCCGAGGTGTTGGCGGCGTGGAGAGCTCGGCAAGGGTAGGGACGAACCCCCGCCCGGTCGCTCTCAGGCCAACTCATGGGCCCGGCATCTCCCGCCGCCCCAGGGCGATCCGCCCACGGCTCGTCAGCGGATCCCGCCACCCACCTCGGCGAGGGCCTGCGCCGCCTCGCGCGTGTCCGCGTGGTCCGGACCCAGCTCCGCCTCCAGCGCCGCGAGGGCCGCCCCGAGGACCGAGCGAGCTTCCGCTCGCCGTCCCACGTCTCCAAGGCAGCGGCCCAGCCAGAGTCGCGCGTCCGCAGTGCGCACGTGATCGTTCCCGTTCTGCTCGACACGGAGGGCCAGCGCCCGTTCCAGGCTCCCGATAGCTTGCGCACACTTCCCTTGTGGCCGGAGGACGCGCCCCATGCCCACGAGAGGGCCGGTCACGTTCGGGTGTCCCTCCGGATAGGCGGCGTCCAGCACCTGGATGGCCAGACGGGTCTCGGCCTCCGCCTCCCGCCAACGTCCTTGCTTGATGAGTAGCCCAGCCAGGTTGTAGCGCGAGTCGCCCACCTGCGGGTGGTCGTCGCCCAGAACCCGGCGCCGTAGCTCGAGCGCCTCTCTCAGGACCGGCTCCGCCCGGTTGAGCTCCCCCGCCACGTTGAGCGTCATGCCCAGGTTGCTGAGCGTCGTGATCGTGTTGGGGTGCTCGTCACCCACCAGGCTCCGCCACTGGCCAAGCACGTCCGTGAACGCCTGGGCGGCCTGCTCCAGGTCGCCCCGCCGGTAGGCCAGGACGGCCAGGTTGTTGAACGTGGCCGCGATGGAGGGATGCGTCTCACCGAGCGCACGCTGCTGTATTCCGAGCGCCTCACGATACAGCGAGTCGGCTCGGCCCAGATCGCCGCGCACATCCACCACCAGTGCGAGGTTGTTGAGAGTCCTGCCGACGGCCGGGTGGTCCGGGTCGAGGATGACGCGCCGTATCTCGAGACATTCCGTGAGCGCCACTTCCGAGTCCTCGTACTGTCCCGCATCCCGGAGGGTAAAGCCCAGGTTGCAGAGGCTCTCGGCCACGCTGCTGTGCTCGCTGCCGTTGAGCGCCCTCCGGATCTGGACGGCGGCACGGAGCCCGTCCACGGCCTCGACGGCCCGGCCGGCGCCCTGTAGGGTCAGCCCCCGACCGTTGAGGACCTCGGACAACGCGGCCGAGTCTCCGTTCGAGCGGACGACCGAGAGCGCCGTGTCGTAGAGCGCCAAGGCCTCCTCGTACCGGCCCTGCAACTGGAGCGTGCCGGCCAACTCGCGCGCGGACCGCGCGTACTCGGTGCTGGAGCGGCCGTCGGCTCGGAGGCGGATGTCGAGCGCCTCGCGGAGCAGCGCCTCTGCCGCGTCGTACTCGCCCTGGTCCACTCGCAGCGCCGCCAGATCGGACAGGCTCGACGAGCGGTCGCGGACGTCGACGTCGGACGAGCTGCGGAGCTCGAGGGCCTCCTCGAGCGGACCTCGCGCGTCCTCCAGCAGCCCCAGGTTGCGATACACCGTGCCGAGCACGGCGAGGAGCTCCGCGCGGAGCGCGGGTTGCCCCGCCAGCGTGAGGTCCAAGCGCTGGCGTCCGCGACCGAGGAGCTCCCGCGCGGTCACGCTTTCGCCCCGTGACAAGTCCGGGTCCGAGATCTCGAACACACTGACCAGGAAGTCACGGATCTCCCCGGCCTTCTCGGCCTCCAGGGTGGCTGCCCCAGCCTGGCGGAGCGTGGCCCCGATCCCGCCCACCACGGATGCTGCCAGCAAGGCGGCTAGTCCCACTCCAACCTTGTTCCGCCGGACGAACCGATTGGCGCGGTACGTCCAGGTCGGAGCGCGCGCCACGATCGGGAGCCCGTCCCGGTGGCGGCGAAGGTCCTCGAGCAACGCGTCCACGCTCGCGTACCTATGCCCTGGCTCCCGTGCCATCGCGGTGAGCATGATGGTGTCCAGGTCGCCTCTGAGCGCGCGCCCCAGGCGACCCGGCGTGGTGTCCCGTCCGGTCGCCATCGCGGCGTCGCCGTCCGCCGCGGCCACGCTCGGCCGGCGAGGGCTCCGGTCGATCACGGCCTGCTCGACCGCACGCTCGATCGCCCGCGCGGCGCCGTCCGGAACCACGAACGGTCGGCTTCCCGACAAGAGCTCGTAGAGGACCACACCGAGCGAGTAGACGTCGCTCGCGGTCGAGATCGGCTCCCCCAGGAGCTGCTCGGGGCTGGCGTACTCCGGCGTCAGCGGGCGCGCGCCCAGGCGCGTCAACGGGGCGTCACCCCCCTCATCGCCGCCCTCACCACCCTCCTCGTCGAGGATCTTGGCCACCCCGAAGTCGAGCAGCTTCACGGCGCCCTCGGCGTCGACCAGAATGTTGGCCGGCTTGAGGTCGCGGTGGACAATCAGTCTGCGGTGCGCGTGGGCCACCGCCTCGCAGACGTGGGAGAACAGCTCGATGCGACCCGACACGGCCACCCGCCGGTCGTCGCAGTAGTCGTCGATGCGGGTGCCCTCCACGTACTCCATGACGAAGTACGGGCGCCCGTCCGCTGACACGCCTCCGTCGTAGAGCCGGGCAATGTGCGCGTGGTCGAGCGAGGCCAGGATCTGGCGCTCGCGCCGAAAGCGCCCCTGGGCTTCGACCGAGAAGAGCCCGCGCCTGACGAACTTGATGGCCACCAGCCGGCGGAACTCGTCGTCGTCGCGCTCCGCCAGGTAGACCTCGCCCATGCCGCCGCGCCCGAGCTCGCGGACGATCCGGTAGGGGCCGATCGTCTCAGGTGGCTTCGCCTGCGCCGACGCCTCCGTCGCCGATCTCCACGAGGTGAGGGCCTCGCGCAAGAGATCGTCGAGCCCTTCGGCCGCGGGGCCGTCGAGGAATCCGCTGGCGCGCTCGGCCGCCGCCAGCATTCGAGTGGCGGTGTCGAGCCGGGAGGCGTCACCCGCGCAGGCCTCCTCGAGGAAGCTGTGGCGCTCGGCCTCGGGCCGCCCGAGGGCCTCGTCGATGAGGTCCGCGACCGCGTCCCAATCCTGCAGCGCCAACACCGCTCGATCCATGGCCCTCTCCCCTGCCGGCGCCCCGGGCGGAGGTTGTCCTTCGCGGCGGTGGTTCCAGCGGCCTATCATATCGGCCCTCGGCCGACGCTGCCTCCCTCCGCCCGGCTCGCGCCATGACGGACATCGACCTCACGGGAATCCTGCGCGAACGCGACTCCGGAGACGAGCGCGTGCTGGACCGTGTTTTCCCGCTGGTCTACGAGGAGCTCCGCAAGCTCGCGCACGCCCAGCTCCACGGGCAGGGCGAGGGCCGCACCCTGAGCACGACCGCGCTCGTCCACGAGGCCTACCTGCGGCTGGTCGACCAGACGCGCGCCACGTTCAAGGACCGGCTCCACTTCTACGGGTACGCGGCGCGCGTCATGCGCTCCGTGCTGGTCGACTACGCCAGGGCGCGCGGCGCCCGGAAGCGGGGAGGCGGCTGGAAGGCGGTCGAGCTGGAGGCGGTCGACCTGCCCATCCAGGCGCAGGCCGATCTCATGGTGGCGATCGACGAGGCGCTCGATCGGCTCGCGCGGCTGGACGAGCGGCTTGCCCGCGTGGTCGAGTGCCGGTTCTTCGGCGGGCTCACAGAGGCTGAGACCGCGAGCTTGCTCGGCGTGACCGAGCGCACCGTCCGCCGGGACTGGATCAAGGCTCGCACCTGGCTCCACGCCAGTCTCGCGGAGGAGGAGCCGGCCGCGGACTGACCCGACCGGCGTGATGGTACACGCGGGGCCCCGGCCGGGCCGGCGGCCCCGCGCTCCCAAGGTGGTCACGGATCAGGCAGCGCAGCGCGTCTGCTTGCCCTGGGGGGGATCCGGCTGGGGATTGAACCCCAGGATGGTGGTTGGGTCCACGTGCGAGAACGTGCCCAGCACGAGCGACCCGTCCGTGGCGAGCAGAACGGCTCGGAACAGGTCCGGCCCGGCAATCATCCTTTGGGCCACGTCCGCCGGGATGTGCTCCTCGTCCGTGATTCCCTGAGAGTCGAACGACAGGATGTCGCAGGACGAGCCCGAGTCGCGGAAGAACGTGAACACGAGCTCCCCGCCGATCACGATGTCGTGGTCCTCGAGCCCATCGACCTCGTCGCCGTCGGGCATGATGTCCGGATCGATGATGAATCCGCTGTTGAACGTGGAGCGCTCGGGGTTGAAGAGTTTACCGCTCCACTTGACCGCATAGCCCTCGGCTCCGTCGTCCGTGAGCTTGATCCGCACGTGCCCCCAGGCCGGGGAGGGCTCGATCTCGGGGTCGATGATCCCGCGGAGCTGCGTGTTCAGGACATACACGCGGGGCGACGCCTCCGCCGCGCCCACGAGCGGAAGATCCGGGGACAGCGGATCCGAGGTGGGCTCGATGCATCCCGTCGCCAGTGCGGCGAGGAGGAGGGCGGCGAGGGTCGGTCGAAGGCAATTCATGGCTGGCTCCCGGGTTGACGACGTTGGAGCGCCCAGGGGATTCGATCGTGAGTCCCGCGCTCCCGGACTCCGGTCCGGCCTCGTTGCCGGACCTCGTCTACCAGGCGAACGGGATCGACGGGGTGAAACCGGACATCAGAGGGGGGTCCGGTGCCGTGACGGAGGATCAGCCCCGCGCCGCGCGTGTCCGGGTGCACGGAGTCGTTTGCGTTCGACGAGGTGAAGGCAGGAGCACCCTCCAACTGCTCCTCACACGCATCCGGTTCCCAACAAGGAGGAGCTGCCATGAGCATCCGCTCCCGCTCCCGCTCCCGACCCGCCTGGACCACGCCGGGCCTCGTGCTGGTCGCCGCGACCCTCACGGCCTGCGACGGGTTCTCCACTGCGCCCGCCCTGCCCGGCGAGGATCCGACCCCGCTCGTCTCCGCTCCGCCGCAGCTCACGCGCGGACTCACGGAGGGATATCGCACGAGGGGCGAGGTCCGGACCGGCTATTCCCTCGACCGGAACGGCCAGCCGGTGGAGATCACCTACGAGGTCCACGAGGGTCTGGCCGTCTTCGAGCGCGACATCGTGCTCGGGCCCGCGGACGAGATCCCCGCCACCGCCGAGGAGGCCCTGAACGGTGGCCCGCTCGGGCGCGGGCTCCTCGTGGCGGCGAGGGGCGTCGTCGTCACCGACTTCGCGTCCCACTGGCCGGCGGGAATCGTCCCCTACGAGATCTCGTCCACGCTTCCGAATCAGTCACGCGTGGCCAACGGGATCTCCATCGTGGAGCGACAGACGCCGGGTGTGGTGTTCGTGCCTCGTTCGGGACAGGCCGACTACGTCCGCTTCGTGCCGGCCACCGCCTGCACGTCTCCGGCCGGCCGGCAGGGGGGAGAGCAACCGATCAACCTCGCGAGCGATTGCGACGGCGGTGCGGTCGCTCACGAGATCCTGCACGCGCTCGGAATGCGGCACGAGCAAGCACGCTGCGACCGCGACGCCTACGTGTTCATCGTGTGGGACAACATCGAGGACGGCGAAGACCACAACTTCACCCGTCACTGCACGGGACACGCGGACATCGGGATCTACAGCGAGTATTCCCTCATGCACTATGCGGCGGACGCGTTCTCCAAGAACGGGGAGCCCACGATAATCTCGCTCCGCAGTCCCCCGCTGGACGACGTGATGGGGCAACGCAGCACTCTGTCGGCGACCGACATCCAGGCGATCGACCACCTCTACGGAGTGTTCAACGATCCCCCGACAGCCAGGATCGGTGCCCTGAGCGCCAGCTACCCGGAGGGATCGGCGGTCACGTTCGATGGCACCGTTTCGTCGGACCCGGACGATCCGCATCTGGAGTACCGCTGGACGTTCGGTGACGGCACGTGCCTGGTCGCTTCTCCACCTCTCGAATGCTGGTCTCCCACGCCGTCGCACACCTACGCCGACCAGGGTGTGTACGACGTCACGCTGAAGGTGAGCGATGGGTTTCTGGACGATGAGACTTCCGCCACGGTGACGGTCGTGAACGTGCCGCCGGTGGTGGACGCGGGCGCCGACGCGACCCTGGACGAGGGCGAGGAGTTTACCGGTGCTGGCACCTTCTCCGATTCCGAAAACGACAACCTCACGGCCACGGTGGACTACGATGACGGAGCCGGACCCGAGCCACTGGCGTTCTCGAACGGCGCATTCAGCCTGAGCCATACGTACGCAGACAACGGCGTGTACGACGTGACCGTCACGTTCACCGATGACGAGGGGGACGCCGGGTCCGACCAGGTGATCGCCACCGTCAACAACGTCGCGCCCGACGTCACGGCCGGACCCGATGCGAGCATCGACTCGGGTGACAGCTACTCGTTCAGCGCCTCGTTCAGCGATCCGGGTGTCTACGACGCTCCCTGGGATTACAGCCTCGACTGGGGCTTCGGCGTCCGCACGCTTGGGAGCACGAGCGACCAGTCTCAGGCGATCACCGACACGCGCCGGTTCTGCGGCCCGGGAGACTACTCCGTCGAGCTTTTCGTCACGGACAAGGACGGCGGCACCGGTTCGGACGCGACGATGGTTGCGGTCGCGCCCCTCGTGATCGCGATGGACATCACTCCGACGAGTGATCCGAACCCGGTTAGCCTTCGGAATCGGGGTCAGTTGCCGGTCGCGATACTCGGCACGCCCACGTTCGACCCGACCGCGGTCGACGTCTCGACCCTGACCTTGGGCGACGAGTCCGGGCCCGACACGCCGGTCACTCGGCGCCGGAACAGCACCTACATAGCCGCGCAAGAAGATGTGAACGGCGACGGCACAGTGGACCTGGTCGTGATGTTCGAAGTGTCCGCCCTGGTCAGGAACGGTGACCTGACCGAGTCGAGCGCGGTGCTCACCCTGCGCGGCCTCTTGGCAGACGGCTGCACCCACTTCCGCGGTGAGGACACGGTTTGGCCCCTGCCCTGACGTAGACGTGAGTGGCCGAGGACGGGCCGTGATCAGCGTGCCCGCGGCGCGGGGGGAAGCGATCCTCCCGCGCCGCGCCCCCTAGTTCCTCGTGGCCACCGTTCCCATGGCGTCCAGGACCAGGTGCACCACGTCGTCGAACTGCCCTCCCTGGATCCAGCGGCACACGATCACCAGCTCGTTCTCCGGATCCACGTAGATCAGGTTCGAGCCCGCGCCGGTGTGGGTCCAGGTGTACTCGGGGGCCCGCGCGTACCGCTGCTGGCCCACGTTCAGCGAGAAGTTCATGAATCCGGTGCCGGTGTTCACCTTGCCCGCCGTCGTGGCCATGTCGAACCACTCCTCCGAGAGCAGGCGCTTGCCGTTCCACATGCCTTTGTGGAGCGTGAACAGGCCGAAGCGCGCCTGGTCGTAGGCGTTGATGAGCATGCCTCCGCCCCAATGGCTCCCCCCGCTCGGGGCCTGCACCATCTCTCCGTCCAGGATGAACCAGGAGTTGTCGTACCCGTGCCACCGCCAGGTGGGCGACGCGCCGATCGGGTCCATGACGTACTCGCGGAGCACCTCCGGCAGAGGCCGGCGCCAGACATTCGTGGCGGCGAGCGCGAGCAGGTTCACGCGGACGTCGTTGTACTCGTAGACCGTCCCTGGCTCGTTACGCGGCCGCGTGCCCCAGGTCGTGCGATCCTGGTCGGGGCGGTCCGCCCACTCGGGCTTGCCCCAGAGCGTGCCTTCCCAGTCGCTGGTCTGCCGGAGCATGTGGTTCCACGTGATCTTGCGGTTGTGCTCGGACTCGAAGAGCAGCTTGGGCCGCTTCCCGCGCTCGTCGCCGGGCTCGCCGTCCCCGTCGGCCAGGACGATGGGCGCCACGTAGGGACGGACGAGGTCGTCCACGCTCCCGATCAGCCCCCGGTCGTAGGCCAGCCCGACGCTCGTCGACAGGAAGCTCTTCGCCACGCTGAACGTGTTGTCGACTTTGTGGGGGTCACCCCACTCGGCGATGATGTAGCCCTTGTGGACGATCAAGCCGGTCTGCGGTGCGCGCACCGTGAACGGCCCGATGGCCTCGCCCAACGGCTCGCGCCCGAACGTGCCGTAGTGGTTCACGGCCAGGTCCCGGGGTGCCTGGGTCTCGGCGGCCTGCGCCACCTGGATCGCTTGCCGGATGAGCGCCGGGTCGAAGCCGGCCTCGGCCGGGGCCTTCCGCTCCCAGTCCAGGTGCGTGCCGGGCCAGTACGTCTGGGCGGTGGCCGCAGACGGCGCGTACGCGAGCGCCGCCACGAAAAGCGTGGAGCCGATGAGTCGATGGACCGGGCGTCCGGGCATGGGAGTTCTCCGTGGGCTTCCGTCGTCGCGAGCGTGTTTCGCTCGCCGGTACGGTAGGTTCCCGGGGACCCGCGCGCCACGACGGATCGGTCGGGGTGAGGTGTCTTACTGGGGACGCACAGTCGTGGCCGGATTGAGCGCCGCTCGGTCGATGGAGGCCGGGGGTCCCGCTCTGCTTTGGACAGGGCGCGCCCTGCGGAGAATGTTATCTCCAGCGTGCGACTTCAGGGAGACAATCCGAATGACCGAGATCCGTGCGGTTCGGTGGGCGCTGGCAGTCGGAATTGCAGTGGCCGTGAGTACGATGGCCGCGCCCGCGGCGCCAGGCACCGCTGGCCTTGCCGCCCAGACCACCACCACCAACCCCTACCGGGCCACGTTCGGTTGGGAGCAACTCCCCGAGGGACGCACGCTCGGCATCGTGAGCGGGGTGTTCCCCGACCCGGACGGGGAGCACCTCTGGATCCTCGACCGCTGCGGCGGAAACCAGTGCGCGGGCACCGACCTCGATCCGATCCTGAAGTTCGACCTGTCCGGGACGCTGGTCGACAGCTTCGGGGCCGGGATGTTCGCCTTTCCGCACGGGTTCGCGCTCGACCACGAGGGCTACCTCTGGGTGACCGAGGGCGGTGCTCACGGGGACGCCCGCGGTGCGCTCGGCGAGAGCATGGGGATGGGCCACCAGGTGGTGAAGCTGACGCGCCAGGGCGAGGTCGTGATGCGCCTAGGGGAGGCGGGCGTCTGGGGCGACGACGAATCGCATTTCAACGGCCCGTCAGGCGTGGCGATCGCGCCCAACGGGGACATCTGGATCGCGGACGGGCACCGGGGCGGCAACAACCGCATCGTGAAGCTCAGGAGCGACGGCACGTTCGTCCTGGCGGTCGGGGGCGGCGTAGGGTCGGAGAGCCGCGAGCCGGCGGGCTTCAGCGACCCTCACGACATCAAGATCGATTCCCGGGGACGGGTCTACGTGGCGGACCGCGGGAACAGCCGCATCCAGGTGTTCGACCCGGACGGAAACCTTCTCTACCTGTGGACCCAGTACGGGAAGCCGAGCGGGCTGTTCATCGACCCGAACGACGTCCTCTACGCCGGCGACGGCTTGTCCGGCGACCTGCGCACCGGCCCGCCCGATCCCTGGCGCAGCAACTTCGGCTGGGAAAAGGGAATCCGGATCGGCGACCTCGAGAACGAGCAAGCCTGGGTGACCCATTTCATCCCGCAGCACGACGAAGACATCGGTCCCGGGATCGAGTTCCTGGGTGTGGACCTGCAGGGCAACATCTACGCAGGCGAGATCAACCGGCAGCGCCTCGTGCGGTACGTGCCCTGGCGTCCGCCCGAGGTGGGGCGGTAGTCCGCGTCCTAAGGTCGATCCGCCCGGGGCATGGTCCTCGACCGTGCGGGGGCCGGGGGCCGAGCCGCGACGGTCATTCGGTCACTGGGTCACTGGGTCACTGGGTCACTCGGTCATTCGGTCACTCGGGCAGCCGCAGGGCCACCAGGGAGCCGGGCAGCCCGGCCCCGGCAACCTGGACGACCACGTACTGCCGCCCCTCGTGCAGGTATCCCATCATCCCGTATTGACCGGACGCGGGCAGCTCGACGCTACCCAGCCGCGCTCCCGTGGCCTTGTCCAGCGCGTGCAAGAGGGGGGCGCCGCCGATGCCCTCGGCGGTCAGCAGGAGCGTGGGGGTGACCATGGTGACGGCGTGCGCCAGCCGCCCCGTGTTCCCGACGGTCACGCCCGCCAGGGCAGGGTGGTTCTCGATGTAGTCGGGGGTATCGCCGTTCGGCGTCTCCCACAGGTGTTCACCCGTGTTCATGTCGATCGCGACGACGCGGCTGTAGGGCGGCTTGAAGATCGGGAGGCCCTGAGGCCCGGAAAAGTCGCCCCGGTTGGCAACTGCCCATGCGGAGATCGTGCGGCCCGTGGTCATGATGTGCTCCGGTGCGTCGATGTCGCTCCCGGGCACGATGTTCTCCGACCGGCAGCCCCGGCGGGTGGAGACGTACACGACTCCAGTGGTGGGGTCCGCCGACGTAGGCCCGAAAATGTTCGTGGCGCCGCTCGGACAGCTCACGAACGAGCGTAGCCCCGAGGGATGTCCCGTCGGGATGGGCGGGTTGAAGATCGGGCCCAACCGGTACCGCCGGACGATCTCCAGGGCCTCGGCCCGGAGCTCGGGCGTGTAGTCGATCAGGTCGTCCTCGGTGAGCCCCTGCATCTCGTACGCGGCCGGACGGGTCGGAACGGGCTGTGTGGGTGAGAGCTTCTCACCCGGCACCTCCGATTGGGGGACCGGCCGCTCCTCGATCGGCCAGATCGGCTCGCCCGTCTCACGGTTGAACGTGAAGGCCCACCCTTGCTTGGTCGTCTGGACCACGATGGGTGTGGGCCGCCCGTCCACCACCACGTCGAGCGCAACGGGTGCCGTCGGATTGTCGAAGTTCCAGATGTCGTGGTGGACCGTCTGGAAGTGCCAGACCCGCTCGCCGGTATCGACGTCGAGCGCGATCACGCTCGTGCCGAACAGGCCGTCCCCGGGCCGGAACCCGCCATAGAAGTCGATGGTGGGCGGGTTGGTCGGGACGTATACGAGCCCGAGGTCGGGGTCCGCCGACATGGGCGCCCACGACGACACGTCGCCCGTCCACTGCCAGGCGTCGTTCTCCCAGGTCTCGTGGCCGAACTCGCCGGGCCGCGGAATGACGTGGAACTTCCAGCGGTGCGCGCCCGTAGCGGCGTCGTACGCCAGGATGTCACCAGGCACCATCTCGACGCGGGTCTGATTGTAGCCCTGCTCGGCCGAGTTCCCCACGACCACCACCCCGTTCACCACGATCGGCGGCGACGAGCTGGTGATGTGGCCCAGTTCCCGCGGAATCCCGAAGTCGGGGTCGTAGGGACCCCCGTCCCAGTCTTCCCACGGCGGCCAGTCACGGAGGAGATCCGGGACCAGGTCCACGACGCCGGTCCGGGGAAAGCCGGCCAGCGGCACGGGCGTGCCCCAATCCTCGAGCGGGCGTCCCGTCTCGGCGTCCAGAGCGTAGAGGAAGAAGGCCGGGCTCGTCACGTAGATCACGCCGCGTCCGTCCACCTCGGCGTACGCGACCCCCTTGCCGTAGCCGTTGCGCATGCCGCGCTCCCAGCGCGTGGTGTGCGGCTCCCGGAAGGTCCAGAGCGTCTCGCCGGACTCCGGGTCGATGGCCGCGACCGCACGGCGCTCGCCCGCCACAGTGTAGAGCATTCCGTCCACGTAGAGAGGGGTCGAGCGTGACGTGGCCAACGGCGTGGGGCCGAAGTTGTCGCCCCGCCAGATCCAGGCGATCTCGAGGTCGTCGAAGTTCTCCGCCGTGATCTGGTCGAGCGGTGAGTAGCGGGTGTGGGCGGCGTCGCCCCCGATGGTGCGCCACTCGCCAGCGGGCTGCTGGGCGGCGCCAGGGGTGGAGGCCCCAGCGAGGGCTCCCGCCAGGGCGACGACCGAGAGCGCGGGAAAGCGTGCCCCGGCCAGGCCGCGGCCGAGCGTCATTGGTCGCCTGTCCTCCCGCGCACTCGAAACGATCATCGGCCGACTCCTTCGGAAGGGGTGGACGGTAGGGTGATTCCGAGGGAGGGGACAAGTCGGAAGGGCGCGGCCAGCCCCTGACAGGTTGGTCTCCCGCCCGACGAATTCCTACAATGTCGGGCGACGAGAACCCGCGGCACGAGTTGGAACGAAACCGGGCCGTGGAGCGATCCCGTGCACCGATCTCGTGTAGCGATCTCTAGTAGCGATTTTTGGAGGCGACCATGCGCCGGACCTTGATTCTCTTCGGTCTCCTGCTCTTTTCCGCACCGCTTGCCGCCCAGGTCACGGGACGGCCTCTCGCGCTCGAGGACTACTACCGCGAGAAGAGCGTGGGCTCGCCGAGCATCTCGCCGGCCGGGGACTGGGTGGCCTACACGGTCTCGCTCCGGATCGAGGAGGACAACGGAACCGTCACGGAGTCCTGGATCGTGCCCGCCAACAGATCCGGCGCGCCGATCCGGGTCCAGCGGGCCGGCCAGAACGTGTCCGAGCCTCGCTGGGAGGACGACGGCCGCCTGTCGTTCAGACACGACGACGCCCGCTGGACCATCGACCCGGCCCGGCCGGGGCAGGAGCCGGCGGCGCTGACGACGCCCGGCGTGGACGGCGTCCCGAGCCCGGACGGCCGCTGGCTCGCGCGGACTCAGGATCAGCCGGTGGCGCCGCGGCCGCAGCCGACCCTGTCCGACTTCGAGCGCCGTCACGAGGACCGCTTCGAAGGCGAGGCGTTCGATTGGTATCCGTTCCGGCGTGACGGCCAGTCGTTCCCGCTTCCGGACGCTCGCCAGGAACCGCTGGCCGAGATCGTCCTGGCGCCCGCGGACGGTGGCGAAGACGGGGCAGCCACGCGCCAGCTCACCCGCCTCGGGCTCCGACCCGGCGGGCTCGAGTGGCATCCCGACGGGAACGCCATCCTGTTCACGGCGGATGAAGCCGTGCTGGACGAGCTCGCATACGGCCGTTCCGACATCTTCCTGGTGACCGTGGACGGGGAGCTCACCCGGCTCACCGACGACGGCTACACCTACTCGGGTGTCGGCTTCTCACCCCAGGGGAATTGGATCTCCTACGTCCGATCCTTCGGTACGGACATGATCATCGATCGGAAGCTGCGGCACGGGGGACCGCGCGACCTCTACGTGCGGCCGCTGGCCGGCGGCGAGCCGGTCAACCTGACCGCAGAGTTCGATCTCGACGCCGGCAGCCCCATGTGGTCGCCGGACGGGCGTTACCTGTATTTCGAGACCGGGATCGGCGGCGCCCGCCACCTTTTCCGCGTCTCTCCGAACGGTGGAGGCGTCGAGCAGGTCACCACCGGCGAGCGCCGCATACAGGGGCTCGACATCGACCGGGACTTCCGGCGCATGACGTACACGGTCGGCGAGTTCGAGCGTCCAGCCGACGTGTACGTGGCGGACATCGACGGGGGAAACGAGCGTCGGCTCACCGACCTGCACGCCGACTTCCTGTCCGAGGTCGAGGTGGCCACCCGTCCGGCCGAGCGCATCCTCTACAACAGCTACGACGGCACGCCGGTCGAGGGGTTTCTGATCTTCCCCTACGCATACGATCCGGACGCCGGACCCTACCCGCTGATCGTGATGAACCACGGCGGACCGCATTCCGCCTCGGGCTATGGCTGGAGCTTCAAGAACATGCTGTTCTCCGCCAACGGCTACTTCGTGTTCCTGCCCAATTTTCGGAGCTCGACCGGGTACGGCGACGCGTTCAAATGGGGCACGTGGGGCGCCTGGGGCACCAACGACGGCGAGGACGTGCTGGCCGGAGTGGACCACCTGATCGCGCAGTATCCCATCGACCGCGGCCGAGTGGGCTCAACGGGCCACTCCTATGGCGGCATCCTCACGAACTGGCTGATCACGCGGTATCCGGACCGCTTCCGGGCCGCGGTGTCGGGAGCGGGAGCCTCCAATTGGACCAGCAACTACGCGCTGTCGGACGTGGCGCGCACCAAGGAGCTCGAGTTCATGGGCCGGCCCTGGGAGCCCGAGGCACGGGAGATCATGATCCGTCAGTCGGCCTACCTGAACTCGGGCGGCGTCCAGGCCGCCACGCTGTTCGTGCACGGCGAGGAGGATTACCGCGTGCCGCTGGAGGGCGCGATCCAGCTCTACACGTCCCTCAAGAAGCAGCGAGTGCCGACCAAGCTGATCATCTACGACGGGATGGCACACGGGATCCGCGGCCATTGGAACAACGTGCACCGGATGATGCAGGAGCTCCAGTGGTGGGAGACCTACCTCAAGCCCGTGGGGGAGCGCCGCGCGAGCGACGGCGGCTGAATCCTATCGGTCCCGGTCCCGGGTGAGGCGAGCGAGCACCCGGTCGAGGGCGTTGGCGAACGCCTGTTTGTCCTTGGGCCCGTAGCCGCTCGGACCCCCCGTCTCGACGCCTACCGAGCGCAGGCCGTCCATGAAGTCTCGGATGGACAAGCGCTCTCCAATGTTCTCCGCCGTATACTCGGTGCCGCGCGGGTCGATCACGTCGACGCCCTTCTCGACGAGTCGCGCCGCCAGGGGGATGTCCGCGGTGACCGCTACGTCGCCGGGCACCGCCTCCTCGGCGATGTGGTCGTCCGCCTTGTCCGGGCCTCCCGCCACGGTGATGGAGGAGGCGAAGGGGTTGCCCGCCGGCGTGTAGAGACGCTGGTTTGCGACCAGGAGGGCGGGGATCTCGAGCCGCCGCGCCGCGCGCGCGGCGATGTCCTTCACATCGCGGGGGGCCGCGTCGGCGTCGATCCAGATCTTCACGGCGTCCAACTTGGTACCGGGAACGGCCGTTGACGAGGTCGAAGTATACAATGTATACTATGCGTAGTATACATCGTATTCTACGTGGATGACCATGGCCAAGATCGGTGAGTTCGAGCTCCTGGTGCTGCTGGCTGTGCTCAGGCAGTCCGACGCACCCTACGCCAATCGTGTGCGGGCCTACCTCGAGGCCAACGCCGGCCGGACCGTGACACGCGGGGCGCTCTACCGCACGCTCGACCGACTCACGTCCAAGGGCCTGATCGAGTGGGAGCTCGAACCGAGCGAGACTCCGGAGCGTGGCGGGCACCCCATGAGGCGCCTGATCGTCACCGACGAGGGGCGCGACGCGGCTCGGGAGTCGCGGGACGTACTGCTCACGTTCTTCGAGGGGCTCGGTCCGGTGCTCGACGGATGAGGGACCAGCGCCCCCCCGATCTCGCGTATCGGCTCCTCCGGCGCGCGCTCGCCGAAGACCCGGCCGGTCCGTCCATCCTGGGGGACCTTCATGAGGACTTCGTGCGCATGGCGGAGCGGTCCGGTCCCGCACGCGCGCGTGCCTGGTACTGGAAGGAAGCGCTCGTGCTCGCGGTGGGCCGCATGGCACGCCTTGGCGGGGCGCCGAACGGGAACGCCGGAGGGCGTCCCGGCAGGGGATCCCGAAGTCGATTGGGCCTACGGGGCATCCTGGCCGACACCCGCGCCGGCCTCCGTTCCTTGCGACGGAACCCGGGCTTCGTGGCCTTCGCCACGCTTATCATCGGCGTCGGGATCGGTGCGAGCACGGCCGTGTTCAGCGTCATGCGACCGCTGATGTTGGCGCCCCTGCCGTTCGAGTCTCCCCGGGAGCTCGTGTGGGTGGCCAACAACCAGGAGGGCACGTCGCTCTCGCACGTCACCTCCCGTTCCAGCAACCTCCGCGACTTCCGCGAGCTGAGCGAGTCGTTCGCAGGACTCACAGGGTTCAACGCCTTCTTCGGCCAGTCTATCTACACGCTGGTCGGGGACGCGGAGGCCGAACAGCTCATCGGCGTGGACGTGGCGCACGACTTCTTGTCCGTCCTCGGCGTCCGGCCGCTGCACGGTCGCGACTTCACCGTCGCGGAAGGCCTCTGGGCCGGCCCGCCCGCCGTGATCCTGGGCCACGGATTCTGGGTACGGCGCTTCGCCGGCGACCCGACCATCGTCGGCTCTGCGATCACGCTCAACGGGGTCCCGCGCGACGTGGTCGGCGTCCTTCCCGCCACGTTCGACTTCTCGTCCGTGTTCGCTCCGTCGGTCAACGTGGACTTCCTGCTCCCGTTTGCCGTGAGCGACGAGACCGACCGGACCGGAAACACCTGGTCGATGATCGGGCGGCTCCGGCCGGGGGCGACTCCGGCTTCGGCCCAGCGAGACCTCGACCGGATCATCGACGGGCTGAGCGCGGAGGACCCGGATCGATGGGGCCTAGGAGCCGTCGTCACGCCCCTGCAAGAGCAGATCGCGGCGCCCTTCCGCGCGGGCATGCTCCTGTTGGCCGCCGCCGCCGGCACGGTGATGCTGATTGTCTGCGCCAACCTCTCCAACATGCTGCTCGCCCGTGGGCCGAAGCGTCGGCGGGAGGTCGCCGTCCGTCGAGCCCTGGGGGCGACCCGGGGACGACTGGTGCGGCAACTCATGATCGAGAGCCTGTTCCTCTCAGTGGCGGGAGCCCTCGTTGGGTATTTCATCGCCTCGTCGGTCACCGACGTGGTCGCGAATACGTCAGGCCTGACCATCCCACTGCTCCGCAGCGTCACCGTCGACGCTCAGGCTCTGGCCTTTTGCGCGGCGCTCGCACTGGTCACTGGAGTCGCCATCGGCGTGGTCCCGGCCCTCCAGGTTTCAGACGGGCAGGAGGCATCGGCCATGTCGAGCGGAGGGTCCCGCTCCCGCGGTGGCCGGGGCTCCAGCCGGCTCCGGGAGACGCTCGTGGTAGCGGAGATCGCGCTGGCGTGCGTGCTCCTCGTGTTCGGGGGGCTCTTCCTCCGGAGCTTCCGCGCCGTCCTGAGTGTGGAGCTGGGCTACGATCCGGAGAACGCCGTGGCCTGGCAACTCAATCCCAGTGTCCCGTTCGACAACCCGAACGAGATGATCGCGTACTTCGATCAGGTTGCGGACCGGGTTGCGGCCGTCTCGGGCGTCGAGTCCGCTGGCCTGATCGATGCGCTCCCGCTCGGACGGAACCGAACCTGGGGCATGCGCGTGGTCGGGATGGAAGAGCCGCCCGACGGGGACTATCCGGATCTCTTCCCGCACATGATCGACACGGGCTACCTCGAGACCATGGGCATTCCGCTGCTCGCGGGCCGAGCGTTCAATCGTGACGATGCCCGTGGGTCCGATCCCGTGGTCATGATCAACGCCTCCGCTGCCAGGGAGCTATTTGGCGGCGCAGACCCGATCGGGCACGAGATCAGCACGGGAGGCTCGTCGAACGACTGGCGGATCATCGGTGTGGTCGGAGACGTGCGACACCAGGCGCTCGAGATGGGCGCCGGGATCCAGGTGTACTTTCCGATACGGCAGATCTGGGGGTTCAACACGCTCGATCTGGTCGTCCGCTCACGGGTGCCCGTCGGGTCCATCACCGGTCCGGTTGCGTCCGTGCTGCGGGAATTGGACCCGGGAATGCCGACCCAAGAGTCGTGGACCCTGGTCTCCACCGTGGAGCGGGCCTCGTCGTCACGGAAGTTCGTCCTGACGCTGCTCGGAACGTTCGCGGCCACCGCGCTGCTTCTGGCGGCGCTCGGGATCTACGGGGTGCTCTCGTACACGGTGACCGAGCGGGTCCCCGAGATCGGAATCCGGATGGCCCTGGGTGCCACCTCCGCGGACGTGCTGCGCCGGGTGGTGGGCCGCACGCTGCTCCTCGCCACCGTGGGCGCGGCCATCGGGGTCGTGGTCTCCATCCTCGGATCCGGCGTGATCGCCTCCCTTCTGTTTGGCGTGGAGCCCACCGATCCACTCACGTTCGTGGGCATGATCGCGATGCTGCTGGCGGTGGCGGCCGTGTCCGGCCTGTTCCCGGCCATCCGCGCGTCCCGTACCGACTCGGTCACGGCGCTCAAGGTCTAGCCGGCGGCCAGAGCCGCTCGATGGCCAGTCCGGGCTGCGGGCAATAACGTGACGACCCGGACGGCGTGATCCACGCCCCTGCTCGTCCATCGCCCGCGAGGCCAACATGTCGCGTACGCACTTCCGCCGCTTTGGATCGCTCTTCGCCCTCTGGGCTCTCCTGGGTTGGTCCCCAGCCCCGGTCGCCGGGCAGGACGCCGAAGACGATTGGGACGTCACCCTCGCCCGCGGGGACACCCGTGAGATCGACTTCGAAACCGACGAGGGAACGTGGATGTCCCTCGACATCTCGCCGGACGGCCAGTGGATCGTGTTCGACCTGTTGGCGCACGTCTATCGCATGCCGATCGGTGGCGGGCAGGCCGAGTCGCTGACCCAGAGCAGCGGCGTCGCGGTCAACTACCACCCGAAATACTCGCCGGACGGGACGCGCATCGCCTTCATCTCCGACCGGGCCGGGCAGAACAACCTGTGGGTGATGGACGCGGACGGCTCCAACCCGCGCCAGGTGCAGTCCAGTCAGGACACGCGGGTGACGATGCCGGAGTGGACTGCGGACGGGGAGTACATCCTCGTCACTCAGGGCAGCAGCGTCTTCATGTACCACGAGGACGGCGGCTCCGGCGTCGAGGTCGTGAGCGGAGACGACGAGCCGGCCGCTTGGCCTTCGGTGTCTCGCGACGGCCGCTACGTGTACTACCAGGTGCGGACCCCGGGGCAGACGGTCCCGTGGGCGGTGGACG